>RGDC01000038.1 GCA_009918005.1 Actinomycetota bacterium | reverse complement strand
TACCAACTGAAATTCCTGGCAACTGGGCTCGCTGGGCGTAATTCATTTCCGCAATTCTCGGAACCCATTTATTGAGGCCTTCCAGCGTTAAGTCGCGCTGGACTCGCTGACCTTCACTAGAAGGTGCGGCACCATCAAGGCGGGCTAACTGTCTAAATGTTTTACTGGTCGCAACTGCATGATCAAATTGACTTGTCAACAAATACGAAAAATCTGATTCTAAAGAAGTCTTAACATGCCTTCTTAGTGCCTTTATTTCGTCAGCATTCGGAACTTCAGATGTGAAGAAGTCGCGTGTTAGTCTTCCGGCGCCAAGTGGCGTTGACATAGCAAAATCCGGATGCTCATCCGCTCCAATAGCTACTTCTAATGAACCGCCACCGATATCTGCCACTAACAATCTTCCAGATGACCAGCCAAACCAACGACGAACTGCCAGAAAAGTAAGAATCGCTTCGTGCTCACCATCAAGTACTTGCAGATCAATACCAGTTTCCGTTTTTATCTTTTCCAAGATGGCATCGGAGCTCTTTGATTCTCTTATCGCAGAAGTAGCGAATGCAAGTAACTCATCACAGTCATGTTCCTCGATGAACTTGTTACATTCCTGCAAAACTTCAATCAGAGACTTGACTGAGGATTTCTTTAAATCTCCATCAACCTTTAGCTGTTCGGCCAAGCGCAGTTCGTATTTTTGAGACAGTGCTGGAATTGGTGCCGCTCCAGAATGCGCATCAACAATCAATAGATGAACGGTGTTCGACCCAACGTCTAACACTCCCATTCGCATACTCGAAACAGTACTAGCGGACTGGGTGCAGTGCACGGAAGCACTCCCAAACACAATAGGATTTATCCGTGGTTGAAAAGAATCAAGATTTCCCTCGGGCTTGGGTCGAGTTTGTCGATCCCGAGGACGACACAAATTTGTATCGCTGCGATCTAACCTGGCTAACAAGTCGTTGGACTTGTATCTGGGGAAATGGTTGCAAAGGAATCGATAAAGAAAATCCTGACGTTGGTTGTTGTAACCTCGGCGCTCACATTGCCGACAAAGAAGATTTGAAAAACACCAAAAAGTACGCTGCCATGCTGACTCCCGAGATTTGGCAAAATCATAAAGAGGGTCATAAGAACGGCATGTTCGAAAAAGATGACGACGGTGCAAAGAAGACCCGGGCTTACAACGGAGCCTGCATATTCCATAACCGCAACGGTTTTGAAGGCGGCGATGGCTGCTCGCTTTGCTGGGAACTTCCAATTCGACGCACTTTTGAAGAAGTAAAGCGCCCAGATGACGTAGACATCATCGTCATTGGAATTGAAGAGTACAACCGACGTGGCTGGGGTCCTGGTGGCGAAGATTTGGATTGGTATTGCACAACTGCAACCGAGGCTCACGTTGGAGCTCGCGCGGTTTATCAGTCCTACGAGCCAGAACTAACTGCGCTTATGGGCAAGAAGGCTTACAAGATTTTGGCAGACCACTGCGCGGCGCGCGAAGAAATGATTGCTGCCGCAAAAGCCTCCGACAACACCCGTGCCATCAAGTACCTTGCGATCCACCCCGCAACGCCTAAATCCTAAAAACTATTCACAGCCCTGGGGCATACCTATTTCGGTGTACCAAAAGCTTCCCCTGTCGGTGCTGACGCGTAACCTAAGGTCATGGCCAAAGCAGTTCGCGCAACATTCAAGTGCACCGAGTGCGGCTGGACTGGTCACAAATGGGTTGGACGATGTCCTGAATGCCAGGCCTGGAGTTCGGTAACTGAATCTTCAGTTGCTGCCAGCAGCGCTGGATTACGTACTTCAACTGCCGGAGTGGCACCTGGAAAGCCAGCCCGCGCAGTTAAAGATATTCCGCTCGGCGAAGTAGAACGCACATCCACTGGTATCGAAGAATTTGATCGCGTACTTGGTGGTGGATTAGTTGCTGGCCAATGTGTCTTGCTAGCCGGCGAACCCGGTGTTGGAAAATCAACTTTGTTGCTCGAGGCCGCAGATAAGTTTGCTCGCGCTTCTGGAAAGCCAAGAAAAGTTTTATACATCTCTGGCGAAGAATCCGCCGAGCAAATTGGAATTCGCGCCCGGCGTATCGGCGTTAATGCTGACACTTTACTTGTTGCAGATGAAACTGATCTTGCAGTCTTACTTGGTCATGTGGAAGACGTTGATCCGGACCTATTGATAGTTGACAGTGTGCAAACAATAGCTTCGGCCGAACTAGATGGCCGCGCTGGTGGCGTGGCTCAAGTCCATGAAGTGACCCAAGTATTAACTCGCGCTGCTAAAGGCCGCCGGATGCCATTGCTTCTGATCGGCCAATCAACGCGCGACAACTCAGTTGCTGGTCCGCGCTCACTCGAGCACTTGGTCGATACCGTTTTGACTTTCGAAGGTGATCGTGGAACGCCCCTGCGATTGCTTCGCGCTAACAAGAATCGATATGGGCCAGCAGATGAGGTTGCCTGCTTTGAACAAGCCGATGATGGCCTGCGCCAAGTTACCGATCCATCTGCGCTATTTAGATCCCAACGAGATCAAGCGATCCCAGGTACCTGTATCGCTATCACTCTTGAAGGTCGTCGAGCCTTGCTGGTCGAGGTTCAGGCCCTGACTACAACTAGTCCAGGCAACAATCCAATGCGTCGCACTACTGGATTTGATAACGCCCGAGCGGCCATGTTGATCGCAGTAACCGAGCGGGCGGCTCGGCTAAAGCTCTGGGATAAAGACGTGTACCTAGCCACAGTTGCGGGAGCCAAGATTTCCGATCCTGGGGCTGACTTGGCCATGTGCTTGGCAATCACCTCTGCTGCTAGAGATACCGCATTGCCGATTGACCTAGTGGCTATCGGCGAAGTGGCGCTCAGCGGTGACGTTCGACCAGTTCCTGGCATGAATCAGAGATTAAGCGAAGCTGCCCGAATCGGTTTCAAAACTGCGCTGGTGCCAAAAAGCACCCGACTGCCATCCGGAGTCAAGGGGCTTCATTTGATCGAGGTCGGCTCCCTTGGCGATGCGGTTAACGCAATCTAAATTTTTTTACCAATGCTGTCAATCCTTTAACATCAGCCATAGACTCATCTCAACTCCAGTGAGAAAGAAATTCCGTGGCAACCAAAGAGCAAGTTAACTCTGCTGAATTATTGAGATCTGTTTTGGCACAAGTTGCCCCCGGTACTGAACTGCGTGATGGCTTAGAACGAATCTTGCGAGGTAATACTGGCGCCTTAATCGTGTTAGGCCAGGACAAAACAATCAACACCATAAGTAGTGGTGGCTTTGATGTAAATATTGATTTCACTGCGACCCGGCTTCGCGAACTTGCAAAAATGGATGGCGCAGTTATTTGTGACCGTGACGCAACAAAAATTGTTTCTGCCGCAGTTCAGTTGCTTCCAGATCCCGCGATTCCAACAAATGAACAAGGCACTCGGCATCGCACTGCAGATCGTGTTTCCCGTCAATCAAATTTGCCAGTGATCAGCGTAAGTAAATCGATGCGAATCATTGCGCTTTATCTCGATGGTCGACGCTATGTTTTGGAAGATTCTGCAACCATTCTCTCTAAGGCAAATCAGGCGTTGGCAACTTTAGAACGCTACCGCGCGCGATTAGATGAAGTTGCAGGATCACTTTCCACTATGGAAATCGAAGACTTAGTAACTACTAGAGATGTTGCAACGGTAATTCAGAGGCACGAAATGGTTCGCCGTATTTCAAGTGAAATTTCTGCATACGTCGTTGAACTTGGCACCGATGGTCGTTTGCTATCTCTTCAACTTGAAGAATTAGTTTCCGGTACGACTGCTGACCTTGGCTTTATTGTTCGGGACTACATGCCAACTGGCGGGCGAAAAGCCAATAAAGCAGAGGGAATTCTGGACGTAATTGCTGAACTTGATGCCGCCTCGCTTTTGGATATTTCAAACATTGCTTTAGCTATTGGTTTGCCAAGTGATACCGAATCTCTAGATAACACCGTGCATCCTCGCGGATTCCGATTACTTGCGAAGGTTCCAAGACTTCCAGAGCAAATTTTTGAAAACTTAATTCAACACTTTGGCAGCCTGCAAAACTTGTTGTCAGCATCTGCGGAAGAACTTCGCGATGTTGAAGGTGTTGGCGAAACTCGGGCGCGGGCAATTCGGGAAAACTTGTCTCGAGTTGCTGAAGCTAGTTTGCTCGAGCGTTACGTTTAATTCCTAGGCAACCGCTTTCGAAATAAGTAATTACTGAACGACGAATCTAACGCCATCACTGTTTAGGCTGGCATTTCTGCCATGCGCCCAATACGCACCAGGCTCAGCCATATTTCTAACTTTGCATCCCTTTGCAGTTTGCTTTCCGATCCAAACAACGTTGACGCTCCACTCTTGACCTGGAGCAAGTTCCACTAAATCTTTGTCGGTACTTGGGTTGCAGTGATCAGTTGACCAAATTAATGCAGGGCCAGAAATTACTGTTACTTCGTTGGCACCGCTACCTACGTCCCGCTTACAGGTCACATTTGAAATGTTCTTAACAATCATCTTGATGTGAACCCCTTCGCCAACTGCGGTTGTCTCGCGATCAACTTCAACACGAATCGAAGTGTCGGCATCTGAACATTCACCATCAGCAACTACTGGAACTGTTGGTTGGGCAGTGGGTTGGAGAACTGCCGTGGTGGGTGAGGCAAGCACAACACTTGGCACCGGTGAAGGTGCTGATGAAGTGACCAAGGCTTCCGAACTTGGGGCGCCGGAGGCTACAGCTGGAACTGGCTCTTTGCCCCCAGTAATACTTTGAATAATCACAATCAAAGTAACTAGGGCGGCTAGTCCAAGCATTAGACGTCGACGCCAATAGACCTGAGGTTCTTCAGGTCCCACTGGATGCACTACGCCGGTCACACGTTTACGGTATTAAGCAAATGCCAGCAAATGCATTAGGCGCGAGCAAGCAACTTTAAAGAAAATCAAATTTGGAAAGTTTTTGGTTTGACTTGATTCTGGCTCTCGACTCCACGTAAACATTGTGGACAGGTGCGGGCTTCCACTAATTCAAGGCAGAATGTCGGTATGCGTGCAGTTGTTCAGCGAGTTGATGGTGCCAGTGTTGTTGTCGAGGGTGAAACCATTGGAGCTTTTGAAGGCCCAGGACTTCTGGTCCTGATCGGGGTAAGTGTTGATGACAATGACAGTAAGTGTGCAGCTCTCGCAGACAAGATTTGGAAGTTGCGAATCTTTGAATCTGCTGCATTGAAGGCAGCAGGCAAAACTGTTAATTCTGAATCAGTTGAAGTTGCTGCCGCAGATGCTAACTTGCCTATCTTGGCGATCAGCCAATTCACTTTGTTTGCTAATACTTCAAATGGTCGTCGTCCAACCTGGCAACAAGCTGCTCGCGGGCCACAGGCTGAGCCATTAGTTGAGAGCGTGGTTCAGGAATTACGCAACCTTGGTGCCCAAGTTGAAACTGGGAAGTTTGGCGCTGACATGCGAATAACCGCAGTTTGTGACGGCCCGATGACCGTCACTTTGGAAGTTTAGTTATTCAACAATCACAGTTTGGCTAGCCGAAACCGTTCCAGCAGTTAAAACTACGTCGGTTGGAACCGAGCGCTTAATTACGGCAAGTGCCAGTGGTCCGCTTTCGTAATCCTGCGTAACTGAAGTTACGCGACCAACTTCTTTGTCACCCCACAAGACTGCATCACCAATTGCAAGCCACGGTTTCTTGCCCGCGATAGCATCCTTTGTTCAGGTGAACTGAAGAACCAATCAAACCAACTTCGTGCGGAATGGTTTTGTGATCTGTTTCAAAGTTGAGCCGAGGCACACCAGCACGAATTCGATGTGCTTCCCACGCCCAAGTTCCAACCAGGGAGTCTTGGCTCATAACCTGAGCTAGCTCATCGCGTGGTACAAAAAGTTCGCTAACTTTCCAGTCTGCAGGACGGGTGGCAACATACTTGTCGCTGACTTTTGTACCATTTACAAATGCTTCGGAAGAATGCCACACCGGGTACTTATCCGATTCAATCCAGCCCGGAGCACCAACAATTGCAATTTGATCTGAAACATCCGTAACTTCAACGCGAAGCATGAATTTCATTGACTCTAGGTACTGAACTAAATCGTTAACAGTTCCTGGCTCGCAGCTGATCCAAATAGTTTCATTAAGTTCAGCGACATGAATGTCATGTTCGATGTGACCGTGTGGCGACAATATCAAAGATGTTAAGTGAGCGACTGGTGACTCAAAGTCTTGCGTCGTGATGGAATGCAACCAAGATTTTCGATCCGGACCGGAAACTGTGACAACTCCACGGTTGGAAAGATCAACTCGACCGCGTCCAGCTACAAGCTCGCGCTGTTCCTTGAACGGCTCCCCGTAATGCCACGGCAGCGCAGCATCGATGCTGATGTCGTCCATGTGCGGAATAGCGGTCATAGTTCATTCTCTCGCAGTTAGCGGCGGGTGGAAACCGCTGTTCGCTTAGAACTAAAGAAGTTTTTGGCGGTCCATGCACTTTTCGCACTGGCCGTGAACCGAGACGTGAGCAACATCGGTTTCAAAGCCAACTTTTTCCCGAAGCATCTGAACGAATAGTTCGGCGGCATCAGCAGGAATTGATTGCACGCCTTGGCAGGTGTCGCAGACCAAGTGAATGTGTGCGTCATTATCAACTGAGTGATACGTAGGTGCGCCATGGCCAATGTGAGCGTGAGTCACTAAACCAACTTGTTCCAAGACTTCTAGCGTGCGGTAAATCGTTGAGAGGTTTACAGCAGCTGCAGTTTTTTGAACTTCAGTTAACAACTCTTCAGGGGTTGCATGACTTAATGTATTTACTGCCTCCAGCACAAGCTGGCGCTGTGGCGTAATTCGGTAACCCTGATCACGTAAGACGTCATCCCATTCGTTACTCATGGTGTCATTGCCTTTGTTAAATGGAATGATGCATGGGACTTCATGGCATGACCTTCAGCCGCCATGTCATAAACCCAGCCAATGTTGCCATCAACAAGTCCATAAATGCGCTCGCCAGAATCAACTTGCTTAGCCGAGGCTGTTCGCAAAATAGCGTCGGTCTTTAGCTCAACGCGAGCACCTGTGATCTGGGCATTTTCTAAACCAGTGATTGTGACTTTGCCAAACCAGGATTCCAAGAATCCAGTCGGGTGCGCAAGCAATAACTCAACTTCATTATCTGGACGCGGGCGCCAGAATCCGCTCTCAATTGCTAATGGTCGAACTCGTTCGCCTTGATAATCAAGTTCCCAGGTGCGAGACCAGTGAATCAGAAATGGCCGGCCATCAGAGTGAATGCTTAGTTCTTGGCCAACCTGAATGTCAGATTCCATGCTTGGGTAACCAACGACTCCAACGCCTACCCAAGTGCCAACTAGCCATGACAGCGGAGCGAGATCTGGGTGCAATTTAGTGCTCATGCGTCACCCTTGAAAAGTTTGTAGACCATGTATGACGCATAGCCAGTGATCGAAATTGAAGCGACAACCAGCAATCCGGTATAAAACGTCTCAGCCATGTTTCTAAGTCTATCTGCCCACTATTCTCAAGTAAGTAGCCAAGCCGAAGGGTAAAACACTGTGAACAACGCAGAGATCAAATCGATTCTTGAAGAGGCATCTTCAGTGGCTGTTATCGGTGTTTCCAGTAATCCCGAACGTGCTAGCCACCAAGTTGCTGCTTATCTGATTGAGCAAACGCACTTGGATGTGTACTTAATCAACCCAACGGCCACGGGCGAGATTTTGGGTCAGCCTGTCTACAAATCTGTAGCAGACTTACCAATAGTCCCAGACATCATTGACGTATTCCGCAAAGGCGAAGACATGCCAGCAGTTTTCGAAGCTGAATTTCCAGCTATTGCTGAAAGTGCCGCAGGTAAAACTTGGTGGATGCAACTAGGTATTGAAAACGATGATGTTGCAAAGCTAGCTGAGGCTTCCAGCATGAAAGTAATCATGGATCGCTGTATCAAAGTTGATTACCAGAATTTGATTCCCGCAGGAAAGTAAGTTTCATAACCAAAAGCTGGCTCTCCAAGGAAAGCCAGCCTTTGGTTATTTAGAACTATTTGATTACCGCAATGTCAACGTCGAGGATCTTGCCGATTGTTGCTTGAACCTGAGTGCGACTGTTTGCACCTGGGACCAACGCGACAACTGTCCAATCGCCAGCAACCGTGAAGAATCTAAATTCACCTTGCTTTGAAATCGGAACTTCAGCTACGAACTCATCGTTTCGATCAAGTAAGCGGGCATAGCCAACCGAAGCAGGTGCATTCCCAGACGAGATCACACCTTGGATTACCGCTTGGTTGGTGATGTCAACGTTGTCTAACGAGACACCGCCGACTACTGCGCCACAACCACTCATGCTGTGCCTGGTTCGTCGCCAACAGCAACAGGTACGCCAACAAGTGAGCCGTACTCAGTCCAAGAGCCGTCATAGTTGCTGACGTTCTTCACGCCAAGTAGCTCGTGCAGAACAAACCACGAGTGAGCTGAACGCTCACCGATTCGGCAGTAAGCAATTGTGTCCTTGTTCAGATCAACACCAGCGCCTTCGTAAAGGGCTTTTAGTTCATCGATTGACTTGAATGAACCATCATCATTAGCAGCCTTGCTCCACGGAATGTTTGCAGCAGTTGGAATGTGTCCACCAATACGCGCAGCTTCTTGTGGCAAGTGTGCTGGCGCTAACAAGCGACCGGCATATTCATCTGGGCTACGAACATCAACAAGATTCTGAGTTCCGATCGCCTTTAGTACGTCGTCGCGGAATGCGCGGATTGAGCGATCCTGGTCTTTGGCTACGTACTTAGTTGCGGCACGGTTTGGAACTTCGCTGACTAATTCGAGGCCATCTAGTTCCCACTTCTTACGTCCACCATCAAGTAAGCGAACATCGCCGTGGCCATAGAGCTTGAAGTACCAGTAAGCGTAAGCGGCAAACCAGTTGTTGTTTCCGCCATAAAGCACAACGGTGTCATCGTTGGATACACCCTTTGCACTTAGCAAAGCTTCGAACTGTTCTTTGTTTACAAAGTCCCGGCGAACTGGATCTTGCAGATCAGTCTTCCAGTTAAGCGCGATGGCATTCTTAATGTGATTGCCTGCGTATGCCTCAGTGTCTTCATCAACTTCGATGAAAACTACTTTGGCATCATCGAGATGCGCCAGTGCCCATTCGGCATCTACTAGTGCTTGATTACTCATTGTTGCTCCTTGTTTGTTTTTAAGTTTTTGTTAAGAAAAGATTCGCTTGCCGATCAAATACATTTCGCAGCCAAGGCAAAAGTTAAACGCCGCATTTAGAAACGCAGCACCCAAAGCAAAGCCAACACCTATTGTTGCGACTAAATCGGCACCTAGTAAAAGTGCAATCAAACCGGTTGCTGCAAAAAGGAATCCAACAAGTTGGGCAAACTGTGGTGGCTCAACTGCTTCTAGTGCAGATGGCTTTCCAAGTTTTGGCGCCACTAATTTGCGATACAAAATTCCGTATGGCTGAGCGTGTAATCCAACGAATGCACCCAAAGCGAAAACTGCTGTTTGTAATACCAATAAGGCAGTGGCAACACTCGATGGGATCGTTAGCAAAATAATTGCTAAAACTCCCGTTGTAATTGCAGCACCGAAACGCGGTCCGCGGGGATCGATTTGCTTGCTCATTTAATTTCCTTTTTCAGTTCCGATTTAGCTTGGCTTTGGATTTATCGCAGCCACTATTTGGACTGCAGGATTAAGCGCACATACACATCGAGGAACCAAGGCGACCGTAATCTACGACTCGGCGCTTGATCAGAACTGTGGTTCTCGACATGACCCAACTTTAGGACAGGCGCTAGACAGTCGCAGGCTCGTAACTAGTTATTGCAAACATTTCGCAATAAGGTACTGAGTTGGCGAAAGTGCCAAATTCACCTAGGTTCGTTAAT
>RGDC01000037.1 GCA_009918005.1 Actinomycetota bacterium | reverse complement strand
GTTTTGCCCGCGTAGCTCAGTGGATAGAGCGTCTGCCTCCGGAGCAGAAGGTCGAAGGTTCGATTCCTTTCGCGGGCACGTGAGTAAGCAGCGCCCATCTAGAACCACATTCATGGTTCGCCGGACCTTAGTTTTTGGCTTGCCGATTCTAGGTTTGATTCTTGTTTTGAAATTCATCTCGGGTGCAGTTTCATCACAATCAATTGAAGGCTCCGCTGCACCAATACCGCTTCCAGTGGTTACGCCCGCATACGATTGCGAAGCAAATTCGCCGCTGCCACAGAGCTTTATCGACTCTTGGACCTCGGAATTTAACCCAGTTAGTTTCAATGTCACGGTAGTTGACTTGGTCGAAGGCTGCACTTATGCACTTGGCGACAGCGCACTAACATTCCCAACAGCATCGACTGGAAAGATTATTGTTGCAACTGGAGTACTCGAAATGATCGCAGCGGGATCCCTGGATTATGTAACGGTAGCCCCCGACTTAGAACTAATGATCACTCAGTCTGATAACAATGCAGCTGATCGCTTGTTCGAAGCGATTGGAGAGAATGACGCAGTTGTATCAATTGCAAGTCGATATGGCTTGGCAAGTACAACCACGGGCGGTGCTTGGGGAACAATAATGACGAGCTCAAGTGATCAGGCTTTGCTCCTGAATCAGGTAGTTGGAACGGCTGAGAGCCGGTAGTTGGAACGGCTGAGAGCCCGTTACCCGAAGCACAACGAGTAATTCTGCGCGATTTAATGACCAGTGTGAACCCAGAGCAAGCTTGGGGTGCTGGCAGCGCCGGTGGTATCCCAGCACTTTGGTCGGCTGCAGTGAAAAATGGTTGGTATTTATCCGAGGAGGGTGATCAACCGCCGATTGGCCTTTGGCGCATAAATACCATGGGCTATGTGTGGGATGAAGAGAAATCTCCACGCTGGATTTTTACTGGATTCTCAAATACTTGGTCAACGCAAGATGAAGGCGAATCCGCTTGGAATGCTGTGACGAAACAATTGTCTGGAACTTTGGCACTGCGTTAAGAGGCGTAAGGTTCCATGACAGGACAAGGCTGCCCTGGCGCTACCAGTGGCTCGAAGTGCCACCATTCATTTTCATATCGACGGCAAAGTCCGTACTTGTAACCATTCTTCTCAAGCCAAGCTGCCGCCTTCTTACCTTTAGTGCCGCCAACTCCGTAATTAATGTCTATCGCTAAACCCCAAGGATGGTTTGATTTCTCTGGAGGTAGCACCCACTTGCTTGCTGCCGCAGCAGAACCATGCCTCGCTACCGCCCGTTTATACAAAATTTTCTGTTGCGCAAGGGTTCGATAACCACTTGTAATAGCGAGTGTGTAGCCCTTCTTTTTAGCTGCAACTTTTGCTGCTTCATATCGCGCTTTGAATTGTGGCACTAACTCTTTTGGCCGATGTCGAGAACGGGAAATAGCTTCTGCACCCAGAGATAACTCATTCTTTTTGCAGTTTCCCTCTGTGATTGCCCGCACACTTCCAGTTGACTTTTTGGCACAAAAATCAACTGGTGGTAATTCATTGGCCCGAACCGGAGGGATCGCCATTATTAATGAGAAAACAATTGTTCCAATTGCAAGATTCAACGGTTTTGCCCTCATAGGTAGTGAGCCTACTTGGCTACTGGAACGGAGTTGGCTAGCCGATAAGGTTTATACGTGATTGAAGGTCGCGCGCTACTAGAGCTCATCATCGCCAGCGTGGCCATTATTTTGATTCCTGGGCCTAGCGTGATGTTTGTAATTGCTAGAGCAGTCGCGTGGGGACGGGTAACGGCCGTCCTAACAGCACTTGGTAACGCTCTTGGCATGCTATTGCTCTCGGTTTTTATTGCAGTAGGACTTGGGCCGCTACTTCAGCGCTCGGAATTGCTTCTTGTCGTAGTTCAGGTACTTGGTGGCCTTTATCTAATTCATCTTGGAACAGATGCCTTTCGACATCGCCAAGAGCATGCAGATGACATGATAAAAATTGAAGAAATCAAGCCAAGTAATTTTCAAATCCTTCGCCAAGGATTTACGGTTGGCGCTTTAAATCCAAAAGCTTTAGTTTTCTTCTCTGCGGTATTCCCACAATTTGTTGATGCAGAGGCAGGTTCCATAACATTTCAGCTGCTTATGTTTGGCGTAATTTTTGCGGCTTTAAGTTTCTTGCTCGACGGCATGTGGGGAGTTGTAGTTGGCTCCAGTCGCGACTGGTTTGTTACTTCAAAGAATCGCTTGTTAGTCCTTCGCACGATAGGCGCTGTAGTCATGATGACTCTTGGTGTTGGCGTAATCATTCCAGTAATTCTTGGGTACCTGAAATAGGAAAGACCGGCAATCCCATTAAGGATTGCCGGTCGCCTAATTGCTAGTCAGCTAGATTCTTGCGAACCTTACCTGCACCTAAATAACCGAGAACTCCGATTAAAACAACGATTGCAAAAGTTCCAAGCGTAAAGCCCAAAACTGATCCTTGCGATGTTCCCCAGATTTCCGTGTAGTCATACTCCATTCCTAAGACGGTTTCTAAGGTTCCTGGGAATAGCGCCACAATCGATCCAATAATGATGTAGGCAAACACCACAAAGGCTAAAACATTAAAACCTTTGGATCCTCCTGGTACTTGATAACTCCTCGGAACATCTGGATATATTCGCTTTAACTTAATAAGCGCCGGAATGATCGCTAAGTAAGAAACTAGCAGCGTAGAAATTGCACAAAACAAAACCACGTTGAATAGTACGGCAGCGTCCCCTTCAACCAAAAGTGTTGCAGCAACCACAAATACTGTTGACATCACTCCAGACATCAAATTCATTCGCAGCGGAGTACCAAGCTTTGCGTTGAATTCTCCAAAGTAACCACTAAAGAATGTGCCATCAGCTGCAGCCATAGCTTGAATTCGATCGGTCGCAATCATCCATGAACTACCTTGATTTAGCAATGCATAAACCAAAAGCAGGGCGGTAATAGATAGCAAAGTATTTGCTGCTGATCCATAAATGCTAAATACTGTTGCCACCGCACCCATAAAGCTGTCTACGCCAGAAACTTGGTCAGCTGGAATCACTAACAAGATTGCAAGTACTGGCAGCAAGTAAGCAGCCATTGCAATACTTGCACCACGTCGGATTGCTGGAGCAGTGTCTTTAGCCGGATCAAACATTTCCTCTGAAGCCGCATTTGGAGCTTCGAAGCCTACATAAGCGAAAGCAAGTACTGGAGCTACCGCCAAGAATCCACCCAGTGATGGTGATAGTCCACCGAGGTCAAGACCTTGGAAGCCATTTTGGAATCCATACACAACGGTAGTTCCGACCAGCAGCATCAAGACGATAAGTTTCGCCCAGGCGCCGATGTTTACGAAAATTTTTCCAGTTTTTAGACTTACAATGGCAAGCAAAATTGCGATCCAAACGAAGGCAAGCTTAAATATCCAGTCCAACGCGGCATTTGTTGATAGATCGAAAACATAGGAATTAAATGCTTCATGCGCGACTAAGACTAAAGTTCCACCCAGCCAAATAGGATTTGTGATCCAATACAAAACACTCGTAATGCCCGCAATCAATCGGCCATAAGCAAATTTAACCCATTGGTAGGGCCCACCCTCTTGTGGAAAGGCACCTCCGGTTTCAGCAAAAATCATGCTGAATGGAATCATGAACGTTAAGACCATGAATGCACCCCAAAATAGATTTTCAAGTCCACCCGATGCAATTGTTCCAACTGTGTCTAGTGCAATAACAGCAGCAACAATGAACAAAACAATGTCAGAGCGCCGCAACGACTTTACTAGCTTCTTCTCCTGCTCAACAGCAAGCGAAGTCTGTTTCCGATTTATCGATTGAGACATACTGCCCCTCCTTTATTTTGTGTACCTATTGATTAATGGATAACGCCATCTGGTGTTGTGCGTTCCAAAACTTTTCGCATTGCTGCAACCATTCGATCTGCTTCTGCTTCAGTCATTATGAGCGGTGGCGAAAGAACTAAATTATGTCCACAGTCACGCACGATTACGCCTTCTTCACGACGAATCACGTCTGGCAACATAGGTTGCAACATAGGAAGTGGAGTGCGAGATTCCTTATCTGTGACAAGTTCCACCGCATGCATCATGCCAACAAAGCGAACTTCACCGACGATCGGAAGTTCAAGTAGGGTGCGCAAACCTTCATGCAGGTATTGACCCATCTTTTTTGCCCGCTCTAGCAATCCCTCTTGTTCGATTATCTCAAGATTCTTAAGTGCTACCGCCGCAGCAGTCGGGTGACCGTTGTAAGTGAAACCCATTGGGAAGCCAAAGTCTTTTTCAAGTTCAGTGGCGACAGCGTCCGTGGTTAATACGGCACCGAGTGGAATGTAGCCAGAGGTAATTCCTTTGGCAGTAATGATGATGTCGGGTTGCACATTGAAATGCTGAGCTGCAAACCATTCACCAACACGCCCATAGGCTGTTACCACTTCATCAAAAATCAACAGGATGCCGTGCTTGCGCAGAACTTCCTGTACTCGAGTCCAGTAGTCATCAGGTGGAACTAACATGCCACCAACACCCATGATTGGTTCGCCCACCATGGCTGCAATTTTGTTGGCACCAATGCGAGCAATTGTTTCTTCTAGTTCATTGATTAAAAAGTCGGTCGGGTCTTGTCCGTTGAAAAGTTCCTGGCGGTACGGCCATGGAGTTGTTAAATGTTGAACGTTAGGCATGTTTGGTCCAAAGCCATCGTGGTAAACATCAAACCCGGTTAGAGAGCCACCGCCATAACCAACGCCGTGGTAAGCCTTTTCGCGAGCTAAAATCCAGTTGCGGTCAGTATCGCCTTTACGGTGATGGTAATAACGCGCCATTTTTATGGCAGCTTCGTTACCTTCAGATCCACCGCTGGTGAAGTAGACATGGTTGATATTTTCTGGAGAAATTTCGACAAGCTTGGCTGCCAATTCAATAGCTGGTTCATTACTGAACTCCCAGAAACTAGTGAAGTATTCCAAAGTGGAAATTTGTTCGGCCGCTACCGCAGCAACTTCATCGCGGCCATGTCCAATTTGGGCCAACCAAAGTCCGCCGGTGGCATCAAGGTATTCCTTGCCATCGGTATCCCATAGCGCACAGTCTTGCCCACGAGCCATGATCACTCGCTCTGTTGTCGACTTAGGCAAGTAAGGATGAATTATGTGAGCCCGATCAATGTCAGCTAATTGCTGTGTTGACTTTTTAGTTGTTGCCATTTCTTCTCCTAGTTTTCTGTACTAATTCTCATATCTAATCCAGGTTGTTTTTAACCCAGTGAATTTATCGAGTGCATGTAGTGATAAATCGCGACCAAAGCCTGACTGCTTGAATCCACCAAATGGAATATTCATTCCAAGGGCATCGACTGTATTAACTGACACAGTTCCTGCGTGCAAGGCATCAGATACACGATGGGCACGACTTAAATTTGAAGTCCACACCGAGGCTGCCAATCCGTAGATACTGTTATTTGCAATTGAAATTGCTTCCGCTTCAGTTTCAAACGAAATGATTGAAAGTACCGGGCCAAAAATTTCATCACTAGCAATTGAGCTTTGCAATGGAACGTTTTTGAAAATTGTTGGTTCGATGTAGCAATCTGAGCCATCAATTGTGAGTCGGGATCCGCCATGAGCTAGCTGGGCGGAATCAGATCCACTGGCTATGAAGTCCGCAACTCTTCCAGTCTGATTGCGGTCAACTAGCGGTCCCATGGTTGTTTCAGGATCCAGCGGATTACCCAACTTGATTTTCTTGGCTTGATTGACAACGAGTTCAGTGAATTTCTCGGCAACGCTCTTTTCTACGAGCAATCGAGAGTTTGCGGAACATACTTCACCTTGATTAAAGAAAATTGCGCGAGCTGCGAACTCAGCAGCCTCTTCTAAGTTCGTGGTGTCAGCAAAAACTAAGTTTGGACTTTTGCCGCCGCACTCTAACCAAACTTGTTTCATGTTTGAATTGCCAGAATATTTCATAAAGTATTTACCAACTTGAGTTGAGCCAGTAAACGTCAAGACGTCGATGTCGTTATGCAATCCAATTGCAGCACCAGTTGTCTCTCCTTGGCCAGTTACAACATTTAATGTGCCTTCTGGCAAGCCAGCTTCTAGAGCTAGTTCGGCTAAGCGAAGTGACGATAACGGTGATTGCTCAGCAGGTTTCAACACAACGGTGTTTCCAGCGGCGAGAGCCGGACCAAGTTTCCAAATTGCCATTTCGAGTGGGTAGTTCCAGGGAACTACGGCACCAACAACGCCAAGTGGAACTCGGCGGACTAGAGCAACATTGCCAGGATCGGTTACTGGAATTTCCCCACTGACTTTGTCGATTGCCTCTGCATAAAAGTTCAGAATTGCTGCAGACCCAGGAATGTCAATCGTGGTTGCATCTGAGATTGGCTTACCCATGTCTAAAACATCTAGTAGGGCTAACTCATCTGCATTCGACAGAATCAATTCGGAAAGTTTATGAAGCGCACTCTTTCGGGAACCGGGGGACATTCGCGACCAGCTATTGTCGAACGCGGCTCGAGAACTGGCAACGGCCTGATCTACTTCCCGTTGACCACATTCAGATACCTCGGCAAGTGATTTTGCAGTTACCGGGCTGATGTCAGCCGAGGTGTTTTCGGTTGTAACACGTACGCCATTAATAACTGCTCGACCATCAAAGGTCATGGCGGAAGCGGACTTTTCCCAATCTTCCCGAGTTTTCATGTCGTGCTCCTCACTTCCTTTTCCGGGTTAGCTATGGTCTTGAATACTCTTTAACATACTTGCGAAGTTCAGAATTTGCGGCGATTTCTACCAAAGTCATAGCCATTGCCTTAGATGCATCAAGCACTGCAAGGTCAGCGTCCGCAGTTATGCAAGCTGCCGCAAATTCTTTTTGATGATTCACAGCAGCCCCGCTATTTACTCCAATGTAGGGATGGATACTGGCAATTACTTTTGAGATATTTCCAAGATCAGTACTCGCCCGATTCATTTTGATTCGGGGGTCGTTGTCATCAAACACCCGCCCAATTGATTCAGCATTTGATTTGTAAATATCGTTTAAGTTTGGATGGTTTATGAATTCTGAATACGGTTGGCTTTCATCATGAATCTCTAGCGAGCAACCGGTTGCTAGCGCCCCAGCTTCAAAACATTTAGCAATCCGATCGAAAGTCTCTTCCATCAACTTGGTTGAAGTGGCACGGACGTACCAGCGACCTTCAGTTACTTCTGGAATTGCATTTGGCGCTTCACCACCTCGAGTCATGACGCCGTGGACTCGCACGGTACTAGGTAACTGTTGACGAAGTAATCCGATTGCAACCTGCGCAATCGTAAAAGCGTCAGCAGCATTAACACCTTGTTCTGGGTAGGCAGCAGCGTGAGCTGCCTTGCCAGAGAATCTAACTGCAATGTGACGCACGGCAAATGGTTCTGCGAATGCAACATCAACTGGACCTGGATGAACTAAGGCCGCAACGTCGATGCCATCGAATGCCCCGCGTTCGAGCATTACAATTTTTCCACCGCCACCTTCTTCGGCGGGAGTTCCAAGAACTACAACTTTCAAATTCAGATATTTTGCAACCGCTGCAAGTGCTATGGCTGCTCCGACGGACGATGAGGCAATGATGTTGTGTCCACAAGCATGTCCAAGTCCTGGTAACGCATCGTATTCAGCACAGAGTGCAACTGTTAAATCACCAGCTCCAAACTCCGCACGGAACGCAGTTGGTAGACCTGCCACTTGTTCGACAACATCGAAACCGTGGTCACTTAAAGTTTTAACAACAGCGGCTGAGCTTTCGAATTCTTGCCAGGCAACTTCTGGATTTGCGTGAATTTTGTGACTGAGTGTTAGCAATACCTTGCTAACTTCATCTACGCGATTTATAACCACTTGCTTATGATCAGACACCGTTACTCATCTCCTGGTACGCCATATGAAGGCGCAGAGTTTGGATTGAGCGCACGAGTCAGGTAGTCCTTTGCTTGTGGTGCCCACACGTTATAAATTTCGCGGAGTTTCGAAATTGGGTTTTCATCCCAATCAACACGAAGGTTTGTAGTTGGCCACGAAACTTCGGTAGCTACCAATACCGCAGCGGAATGTACCGGACCTGCTTCACCGCCTGCTTGCACGCCAGCTTCCAGCGCAAGAATTAATCGATCAGCCAATTCGTTTTCTACTGTCTTATTAAAAGAATCAACCATGGCTTGAATCACTGATTCATTCGCCAACATATTTCCAGCCGCAGCAACGTTCTTAGCTGTAACTTCAGCATTGATTCCAAGTGATTTCTCACCTGAGTAAACTGCGGATTCGCCAGACTTATCAACAACCGTTAGTTGGCGAAATTCGGGATGCGTTGCAGTTGCACTTATTTTTGCTAACGCCTCATGTGCACCCAATCCGGATTGCAGCGCATCTAACAGTGCTGGGCCAAGACTTGGATCCGTTACGTTTTGACTCGATACCGCTCCAACGCCTGCGCGAACATTCGGGCAACGCGAACCTACCGAAGGACTTGAGCTGCTAATCGCAACTCCAAAGGCTCCGGTGCGCTCGCAGCGTGCAGCAATACTGATGGTCATTAATCTCTGGTTTCTGGGATTACGGCAGTGGCATCGATTTCAACTAGCCATTCCGGACGAGCAAGTGCAGTAACCACTATTCCCGTGGAAACGTAATGAACACCCTTGAGCCATTTGCCCATAACGCGATAAACCGGTTCGCGGTAACGGATGTCAACAAGATAAATCGTGATTTTTGTGATGTCCCCAAGCTCCGAACCACTTTCTTCGAGCAACATCTTTATATTTGCCATGGCTTTCTCGGCCTGAGCTTCAACGTCACCGATACCAACGGATTCACGAGTGTCAAGATCTTGCCCAATCTGACCTCGCAGGTAGACGGTATTGCCAGCGACGACTGCTTGCGCCAAGTCATTGTCCAAATTTTGTTCCGGATAAGTGACTTTGGTATTGAATGGTCGAATTCGCTTGTGAGTCATCTTTTTCCTTAGGTAGGTTCGAGTTTTACGTTAGTGGATGCCAAGGCTGGTTAATGGAGAATTCAAATCTTGGATGATGCGGGCCGTTCCGGAGTAGCTCTTGTAGCTGCGCTGAATCTCGATCTGATCAGCGAG
Organism: Actinomycetota bacterium; assembly: GCA_009918005.1. Classification (GTDB taxonomy): domain Bacteria; phylum Actinomycetota; class Actinomycetes; order S36-B12; family UBA5976; genus UBA5976. The sequence goes on along the minus strand of RGDC01000037.1, from coordinate 1,035 downwards.
GAATTTGGCATCGTGCCACACACCCCAAATAAATGCCGAGCCTCGCCTGGAAAGCCAAGGTAAACCCAGGAAGTAGATTCCACTCGCATTTGAAACACCGCGTTGATGTTGTGGTTTGCCAGTTTCAGTCAGGGCACCAGGAACTTGAAGCCAGCTGTAGTCAACTGAATATCCAGTTGCCCAAATAATTGTGGTAATTCCCATGGCAGCTAAATCAAGTTCTCGAATTGGGTTCAGCGCGGCGTCAGGCATTGGTCCCAAAATATGGGCTTCAGGTTCTTCTGGAAGATTTAAATTGTTTTGCTTGATGAATTCATCCGCTTCATTAAGTACCGATAGGAAGTTGGTGTCACCACGGGTTATGTTTCGCTCTAAATCATCTGCAAATTTCAGCACGCCATTTTCATAAGCCGACGTGAGCCCAAGCAAAGTTATTCCACTGTTTGCTAAGTCCCTGAAATCAACGGTCTTGCCACCATCGAACCCGCTAACTGCAATCGTCACATGTTCCGCGCCAGCAGGTGGTGTAGCTAGATCCCACTTGCCCAAAACACCAAGCCACCAAACGTTGTCGCGGCCACGGTATCTTCTTGGTGGTCGATCATGTTCACCAACCGAAAGATAAACGTCTTTACCTGCCCGCTTCAAGTCCGCTGCAATCTGAACACCGGATGACCCAGCGCCAACGACAATCACGCCACCATCTGGAAGTTGCTCAGGATTGTGATAGTCACTGGAGTGCAATTGATTGATGTTGGCATTTTCAGGTACGACGGGTGGGATGGCTGGCTTTTGGAATGGTCCAGTAGCTGCAACAACATACTTGGCTGCAATCTCGCCCTTTGAAGTCAATACCTTGTATCCAGCGTTTGCCGAATTTTTTGTAACTGATTTAACTTCTACACCAGTTCTAATCGGCGCATTAAATTTTTGTGCGTACTTTTCAAAATATTCGGCAACGGCTTCTTTGGGAACAAAAGCGTCTGGATCGTATCCTTCAAACTCCAAACTAGGGAAGCGATCATGCCAAGCCGG
>RGDC01000036.1 GCA_009918005.1 Actinomycetota bacterium | reverse complement strand
CATGACTTGAATTACCTCGAACGGAGTTAACGCAGATCTGAAGTGAGGAAGTTCTTTTCGGATAGTTAAGGTGCGAGATCGCGAGAACGAACCGTTAACGATATCCATATTTGGAAAGTTCCTCAGGACGTCTATCCCAGGGTGCAAGACGTCATCAGACTTAAAGTCAATTGAAACTTTGGCGCTCGGATAGTTGGTTAGAAACTGCTCAAGCGTCACCCATGGGTGCAGGCCATCTATTGGATGTTCTTGCAGTTCACTTAGCGTCAAATCTGCTATCTCAAGATCAACTCCGGAGATTCTCTGTATTCCTGAGTCGTGGGTGAGTACTACTTGGTTATCTTTGGTTTTTCTAATGTCAATTTCGAAATTTGTAATCCCAGACATCCAGGCAATATCAAATGCGCGTTCGCAATGTTCTGGTTCGGGTCGACCGCGGTGTGTCCAAATTGTGAAATTGGAGTTTTTGATCACGCTGCAGGCGTCAATTCGTGCCAGGCATTCTTTCGAGCAATCCGAGCTAGTTCCGAGTTTGGATTTACTACGTACGGGGTGCCGACTGATGCAAGAAGAGGCAAGTCATTCAGGGAGTCACTATAGGCAAAGGATTGTGTTAGGTCATACGAGCGAATCGAAGCCAACTCTTTAGCAGCTTGGGCTTTGTGAGTTCCCTTGAGTAATTCGCCATCAAGACGACCAGAGTAGGTGCCTTCTAAGATCTCACTCTTGGTTCCAAGTGCACCTGTCATGCCGATCTTTTGGGCAAGTGTGGTTGCGATTTCGATCGGGGCATCCGTTAACAGCCAAGTGTCATGCCCGTTTCGCTTATGTTCATTGATTTGGCTCAAGACTTGATGATTGATTTTGTAATTCAGCAATCTGTTCGCCATTGCTTCGCATTCTTCAAGAAATTGTGACTGACGGCTGCCTTGCAGGAATCTAAAGGCCTTGTGAATTTGCTGTTCAATCACTAAATCAGATCTTGATTTTTTCCCTCTTAGCCGTGAGTTCTTGAGCTTAAAGCTGGAAATATTTCGCCAAGATAGCTGGCCGCACTCAGCCAGGCTTTGAATAAAGTGACCAAGTGAACTTCCTTGAATCAGGGTGTTGTCAAGGTTAAAGAAAGCTACAGACTTAGGTTGAGTAGTCACAGCAACAGATTTGACTACCAACGTAAACGTGTCAGGCAGATTCAGGTAAATGTCGCATTAACAAAAGTAGAACTAAATTCCATTAAGTCACAATTAATTTAGATGACATTAACCCCAGAGAACCCTTAACAATAACTTAACTTCAATATAACTAAAGCGTGAGAATTCTTATTGCTACCGAATCATTTTTGCCGCGCTCCAACGGAGTTACTAACTCCGTCCTTAAGGTTGGCACCAACCTAAAGAACCTGGGACATGACGTGCAAATCTTGGCACCAGGTAAAGGACCCTTTGAAATTCAAGGATTGAACGTTGATCGAGTTCCGTCAGTTTCGATTGATTCACTGGCTCAAGTGGACTTTCCAACAATTCGAGTAAAAGAAATTGCAAATCGTATCAATCGGTTTCAACCAGACGTTTTACATTTAGCCTCACCATTTTTGCTCGGCGACCAAGCTAGGCGAGTTGCTAAACAATATCAAATTCCGTCAGTTGCAATCTTTCAAACCGACGTCGCAGGCTTCGTCAATCACTATGGCCTCTCGAGAATTAGCACCTTAGTGGAACGACGAATCCGCAAGATTCATTCCAACGTAGATTTAAATCTTGCCCCTTCGACGCACTCCAAGTCATACCTTGAAAATCTCGGAATTGAAAACATCAAAATCTGGGGACGCGGCGTGGATACTGGTCAATTCAATAACTCGTACCGTAGTGAAACTTTGCGTCAGAGTTGGGGCGCAGATGAGAATACTATTGTTGTTGGTTTTGCTGGCCGGCTAGCACCAGAAAAATGTGTAGAGAACTTACGTATTCTTCATAACTTGCAATCAAAAGCTGGTAAGAAAGTTCAGCTTGTAATCATCGGTGATGGACCTAGCCGGGAGCGGTTGGCAACCCATCTTCCGTATGCCTTATTCACTGGACACTTAAGTGGCGAGGCGTTAGGCCAGGCAATGGCATCCCTTGATGTCATGGTGACCACTGGCGAAAAAGAAACTTTCTGCCAAGTTATTCAAGAGGCCATGGCTTGCCAAGTGCCGGTGGTAGCCCCTGCAACTGGAGGGCCACTGGATCTAGTTGAGCCAGGATTCAATGGGTATCTTTATCAGCCTGGCTCACTCGAGCAATTACGCAATGCGGTGCAAAACTTGATTGACAATCCGCAGGAAATTATTGAGTTTGGTCAAAACGGCGAACAGATGGTGCGTAACCGTACCTGGCTATCGCTAACGGAATCAATAGTTGGCCACTATGAAACCGCAATTTCAAATTTCCAGGAAAATACCCGCACTTCTTTGGCTGCTTAACTATGCGTATAGCTCACATTGCAAATATGTATGGGCCCAAAAGTGGTGGGCTCAGAACAACCGTGGATGCACTGGCTTCGCAATACGAGATACTGGGGCATCAAGTCTTAACTGTTGTGCCAGGTAAACAATATGGGGCAGTTCGAGTTGGTAACTGGACTCAAATCACAGTCCCTGGAGTTGTGGTGCCTTTCACTGGGGGATACCGGATCATTTTGCGCAGAGGCGTAGTTCGCAACGAACTGGCTAGATTCAATCCTGATGTACTTGAGCTATCAGATCGCACAACCTTGTTAAAGATTGCTCGCTGGGCTAGTAATCGTGGGATTCAGACTAGTTTCTTCGCGCACGAACGTCTCGATGGTGTCATTAATGCATTCGCACCTGGCATACCTTGGAAGAGCAACCTGATCCGGTACTGGAATACAAAGACATTAAACTCCGTTGACTGCGTTGTTGCTACCACCGATTTCGCTGCTCACGAGTTTCGCGAACTGTTGGCAAATGATTCCAGCTTGGAAAATCGATTAGTCAAGGTCCCACTGGGTGTTGACTTAAATCGTTTCCAATCTATTGTGGCAACTGCAACTGATTCCCTTGATGAGGTTTCGGATTACGTACTAGCGTGCACCAGATTTTCAAAAGAAAAAGATCCAGAATTCTTACTTGAAATCGCAAGAGAGCTTAAATCTTCCGGCGCAAACTGTCGGTTAGTACTGGCGGGCGATGGACCATTGCGCTCTGGGTTAGAACAGCAAACTGAAACGGAACAGCTACCAATCGAATTCCTTGGTTTCATTTCTGACAAGGCCAAACTTGCGAACTTGATGGCAGGTGCGAGTTGCTTCCTAGCGGTTGGGCCAATTGAAACTTTTGGACTAGCCGCGCTGGAGTCGCTCGCGTGTGGAACTTATGTGTTGTGTCGTGATTCCTCGGCTATCTCGGAAGTCATTTCACCAACCTGTGGAAGTGCTCTACCTCGAGATGCCAAACTGTGGAGTCAAAAAATTGAATCCGTATTAAGTATGGATTCAGCAAAAGTTTCAAATCAAGCCAGATTGCGCGCTGAAGAGTTTGGCTGGGATAAATGTGCATCGAATATGTTGAAGATACACATGAGGGCAGCATGAAAAGTAAAACTAAAGAAGTCAAGCAAGAGTTGCCAAAGTTGGTAACTGAAGTAGAACCAAAAACCTTAAACGAAAAACTTTTGGCATTGCGGCACATGACAGAGTTAAGAATTGCCGCACTCGGAGATAGTTCAGTGTTTGGTGTTGGTGACACTTCTACGGATGGTAATCCAGACGGGCCCGGGTGGGTTGGCCGAGTTGCACATGATTTGTCAGCTAAGCACTACATAAATCTAAGCAAGAATGGCGCCCGTGCACACACGGTTGTTAGCACCCAGTTGGCATCGGCAAAATTCTTTAGTCCTGACCTTGTTTGTGTCTGTGTCGGAATGAACGACGTAATGCGCGGCAATTACTCACCAGTTCAAATTCGAGATTCCATACGAACTTTGATTCAGGAATTAAATGATTTAGGTGCTGTTGTCGTGCTACTGGGTTTACCTGACCCATCAAAGGTGGCTTTTGCACCAAAGCGCGTCAAGAAAGTACTAAGCCGCCGGGTGCTGAACCTAAATGAAATTTTGGAAGAAGTCTCTGCTCAAGAAGAAGCTTTATTTATTGCTGGGTGGGAACAAAAGGAAGTTTACGAACGAACTTTTTGGCATGTTGACCGAATGCATCCGTCCTCGCTCGGACATCAACTAATTGCAGACATGATTCGCTACAATCTGAGCCTGCCACTTCGAGTTTCAAGCATCCTTCCAACGCAATCAATTCGCACTCAGAAAGACGATCTCGTTTGGCTGCTTACCAGCGGCACCAAGTGGTTACTTAAGCGAAGTATTGATTTGATTCCTACTTTGATCTATTTGATGATGATCGAAAGCAAGGAAATCCGCGCAATTGAAGCAAGTAAGACTTTAAGTGGCTAAACGAAAGTAATTTAGTGGCCCTGCAATTACTTGACTATCTGCAAATTCAGCTGAGTACCAACACCTTCAGGGCCTCTGGTCAATGACCAGTTACTCCCTGCAATTGAATTGAAGAGCGACGACCCTAAACCAGGGGAGCCATCTCTTGGGCCAATCCCGTTATCGATGACTGTGAGTGAAATTCCAGAGTTTGTGGGTACCAGTAAAACTGTTGCCTCAGTGGCAAGGCCGTGTCGTAGCGCATTAGAGAAAGCCTCTTCGACCACGTGAATTATGTTTCTGGTATCGATTTTGGAAACATCTTCATCTGAGCTAGACAAAACTAATTCTGTTGACAAAATTCCTTCCCACACAACCATCAGTCGAGATAATTCAACTGAAACTGCTGCCAATTCATTTGAAGTGAATTGGTCAAATGGTGTTGCGATACTTTGCCTGGCTTTTTCAATCTCAGTTAGCAAAGCCTTTGAATCCTTTGCATTACCTGCGATCTCAATTGCTAATGCGGAAGCCATCAGTCGTGATTGCAAGTTTCCATGGAGATACTTCGCCATGTCACTACTTAGACGAACAGTCTCGTTATTCTCAGAAATTGTCCGGACTCGGCTCTTATCTATTTGGGCTTGTAAGTCATCTAAGATTTCTTGACGTTGCTTCAACGAGGTATCAATCAAGCCGCAGGTAATCGTTAATAGGGGCAACCAAATTGCAATTGTTATGCTGACGCCGAGAAATTTTTGATCAACAGTATCGCCAAAAATATATACCGCTGTTAAAGGTGGTGCCAGGGCAGCCAAGATCAGTGCGGAAACATATGTCTGGTATCGGTATTTACGCCAGCGATGAATAGCCAAGGTAGCGCTCAGGTAAATGAGGGATGTGGTGAAAGCCAGCACTAGCAGCCGGATGGGTACTTCGCTGCTGCCATGATCATTTAAATTGACTGGAATTGAGGAAACCAGGAGTATCGGAAGAATGAATCTTAAGGGAAACGCACTTGTGGTAATCATTGCTTTTCCAATGTCAACCAGCGTGATGTCTTTAACTGAACTTGATGGTCTCGCCCATAGTCGGTGACTCATCTCTCGCACTGTTTCTCGCGCAGTTGTCCTTAAGTCATCAGCAAGTAGTTGCCAAGAGTCTGTGGTTACAGATTTCTCATCCAGATTGTTCTTGACATCATTAAGGAGGACACTCAAATCATTTTCAATGGAGGATCGTAACTGAGCACTCATGGCAGCAATGACTTCTTGACTCTGCAATTCTTTGGATTCCAGCAAGATCTGTTCAGCAATAAGCTCAGCTCGTTTTTCTCTGAATTCTTGAAGCGCATTCATGACAATTGCAATTGACGGTACGCCTACCAATCCGAGAAAGCCGGCAGCAAAAAATCTCGCTGACACTGCTTCCGTTTCATTAGATTCAAGACCGAGAAAAACACTCAAGATTCCAGTAGTGGCACCTTTGATTGCGCCAAACAAAAAACCAATCGCGAAGATCCAGGGTACAGTTACTGGCCGGGTGGCTCGATTTCTGTAAATGGTTAAGTGTGCAAGGTAAAGCAAGACACAAAAAACTAGATAACCACCGGCAGATGCAATTAACCAGCCACCGAGTTCGCGTGCCTCGAAACTTGTGGCCTCTATCAGTACAACTGAAGCCACCGTAGTCGGTGCAATTAATATGTATGGATTACGGGAGATCGCCCAGCGCCCGGTGAGCGCAGTTCGTGTACTAATAGACAACATTAAAGATTGCCTTGACCGGTTAATCTAAAGTAAACCCGCGCAATGTGGACACGTTGATTCTGATTTGTAGCTGCTGGGATGTCTAAGGCTTTTGCAATCTTGGCAATGGTCTGTTCCACTGCTTTTTCGCTCACAAATCTTTGCTTCGCAATTTCGCTATTGGTGTGGCCTTGGGCGACCATTCTTAGAGTCTCAATTTGAATGTCAGTCATGCCTTGTAGGTCCCGAGGAATATCATTTCTCGCCTGCTTGATTTTATTGCTGGAGTTTGACGAATAATTGATGGCAAGTTTTATGGCATCACTAACGATTTTGATTTCTCCAATATTGCTCTTAACTAAATACTCTGTCCCAGCTGGGATTGCTGGCAGATTTGCCCTTAGTAGCCTTGGATCTGAATACGTCGTTAACATCACGAGTCCAATATTTGGATTACGAAGTCGAAACGCTCGTGCTAGGTCTAATCCAGTCGGGCCATATCCAAGATCTAAATCAAGTAGAACTACATCTGGTTTGTGCTTTTCAAATGAAGACACTGCTTCTGCAGACGTGGCAACTGAATCAATTACATCGATTCCGTTACTTGCCAGGGCGCCAACTATAGAAGTGCGCGTAAATGCATCGTCCTCGACAACCAAGATGCGCGGTGTTTGCATATTTATAAGTATGGCTCTTCACGAATCGGAAAATTATGTATTTATGATTCGAAAACGGACACTTTCGACATCGCTAGGGATAGCCCTAGTGATGGAGTCGGGCTATCCCCAGACTTTATTAAACATGCGGTAATCCATGGTGACGCGAGTGAAATCACACCGTAATTTGTTAATAACGCCAACAGTTTTGGTGTTTTGAACAGGCCATACGTGGAGGATTCCCCTTGTTATCTCGAACTGTAAAGTCAGGTAATAAGTATGGAGCGAAGCGCGCCTTAAGTTTCTTGCTAAGTGGCGTGCTAGCCGTCACTGTAATGCAGGCCTTTCCACTTGCCGCGAACGCAAACCCTGGACCTGTCGTAGATCTAGTTGCAAGAGCGGATGACAATATCGGCGGCGAGTCGATTCTGCTAGGTGAGACTACGCTACTTAATACTGACCCCACAGTAACCTACCGACTTGATATTAATCCTGAATGTGGCGTACTGGATCACATAGGAGACATTGCGGTAGATGGAATTACCGACGAATTCTACTGGCCAATCAACTGGTCCGCAAATCCACCTGATGCAACTTTTATCGGCACGCCTGAGAAGTTGAAGCAAGTCCTAGACCAGCTAGCAATAATCCGAGAAACAGGAAGTTTTGGATATATTGACTGTCCAACTTCACAAGTCAATGCCTGGCTCGCAGAAGCCAACCCTTGGTCAGGAAACAACCGTCCACCAGCAAGTGCGTCGTACCAGATCAACAACTCGAACTCAATTCCTTCTATGTATGTGCCTAATGCATCGCCTTCAACCTCGTCTCCGCGACTTGTTCGACACTCAGATGGATTTGAAATCGAATGGAATGAGTATCTCGGAGCCACTGGTTATACCCCCGCTGGATACACCCTTAGATATCGCGATGTCACTAATGGTCTAGTTGACGACTGGATTTATTCCTACATAACCGATGGACGAAACTTGAGTGCTGTCGTAGGTGGACTAGCGTCCGGAGTTCAGTTAGAAGCTCAAGTTGCTCCAACAGTAAGAACTTGCGAAGGGGATTTGCTCTATGGAAAGTTTTCGAACATCTCATACGTGAGTCAATTCGGGATTGATGGCGGATCACCTATTGGTAACCCGCAAACCACAGGCCATGAAGTTGTTTCCCAGTGTTTGTCAGCTTGCGCACCGATCGAATCTGTAGTTTTTAATGGCGAGCGCTTGTATACGATCCTCAAGTTCACCAACACTGATAGATGTACTTGGAGTGCGCCAAGTAAATTTACTTCAGGAAAAGTTGACGCCTACCTGATCGGCGGCGGCGGCGGTGGTGGAGCTGCTGGCGGTGGCGGCGGCGGTGCCGGTTATTTGCGAGCCTGGAACTCCCTATCAATTACTTCGGGCGAAAGCTTTGCCATTCAAGTCGGTACGGGTGGCCTGGGAGCAGATCTGAATTCAGCACAAGGTGGTAATGGCACAAGTACCTCGATAACCCCAGGGCTAAATGGAACTGAATCCATTTCTGTACGCGGTGGCGGTGGCGGTGGATCAAGTAACCAACTTGGATCATCCTCAGCTGATGTCGTCGCAGGCGGTAACGGAATCAATACGGTCGCTAGTCCTCCTACGTTTAGTTTTGGTGGATCGGGCGGCGGCTCGTTGGGACTAGAGGGCACATTCAAGGCATTGTCAAAGGACATCGCCTATGGTGACGGTGGTGACGGTGGTGACGGTTTGAACTTGAACGGTTACACAGCCGTAACGCAAATTGTTTCTAGCGGTGGTGGTGGTGGAGCCGTTTGCGCAGGAATTGAATCACTGAATTTTCCAGGCGGTAGTTCGCAAAACGGTGGCTCAGGCGGCTATTGTGGCGGAAATAGTCAGCCTGGCAGTCGAGACGGAAACGATGCAGATGCAAACACTGGCGGTGGCGGTGGCGGTGGTGCAAGCGACTCAGATGCAGCAATTACTGGCATAAATGGAGCTGGTGGCGATGGTGCCGCTGGCGTCATTTACATCGTTCATTCTGAAGCTCCAATTGCACGCTATGTCCCGAGTAGTTGCGTTGATGTAAGTGGCGTCTGTACTTTATGGGAAGATACAACACATAATCCCGACTTAGCTGCGACCATAACAGGCGCTCCAGCGATAACCAGTACGAGTGATCCAGCTTTGAATGGCTCGGTTTTAAAGAATTCAATCCCAGTCGTGCAAGGTGGTCCTGGAGATGTAATGACTGCCTTCGACAGCATTACTTTTCCTTCAGCGATCACACCTGACTCTGGATACACGTTATTCACTGTTGCAAGGTACAACGAAAAAATTGGTGGCCAATACCGGAGAATATTTGATTCTGCAGTAAGTAACTTAGATGGAATTAATTGGTTATCAGGTTTCTGGGGAGAGAAGTCAGGTGTTGCATTTCATGGAAACAGTCCCGATTCATCATATGCTGGAAATTGGGTTACACCATATGAGAATTCAATCCACGGCTCAAACTGGGTCCTATCAACTGATCAGAAAAATCTATATCGCAGCAACGGCACAAAAAGAAGCGTGGATAACTACGCTGGAGGTGTCGGCCCTGGGCAACTAGTTGTAAATCAAGGCAATCGTGACGAAAGATCAGATTTTCAGATCGCGGATGTGATTTCGTTTGATCGAGAATTGTCTGAAACCGAATACAAAGCTGTTGAGGCTTACTTAAGCGATCAGTATGGAATTTGTGTTAGCGATTGCTCGCCACCAACTTTCGATACCGCTTCTTCGCTACCAGAAGGTGAAGTAGGGCAGCCTTACACGCAAACAATTTCGGCGACAAGTCCTTATGGCCATTCGTTGTCATATGCCATTTTGGACCCATCAAATTTTCCACCGGGATTAAGTTTTGATACAGATTTAGGAATCATTACCGGTGTACCTACATCAAGTGGGGGACCTTACTCCTTCACAATTGAAGTTACAGATGACGTAAACGGTCAGACGGATAGTCAAGTTTTCACAATCACAGTAAATGACGCAGTCCCACCTTCACCCGAGCCACCAGTCTTCTCAACTACTTCACCACTGGCAGAGGGTGAAGTAGGGCAGCCGTACACGCAAACGATTGTGGCTACTAGTCCATACGGACACTCAATATCTTATTCAGCTGGAGAAAGCCAAGAGTTGCCAGCTGGATTAAGCCTTGACTCAACAACAGGTGAACTATCCGGAATGCCTACGACGGCAGGAACATACACATTTACGGTCGAAGCAACAGACACTGTCAACGGAGAAACTGATCGACAAGAATTCACATTGAACATCATGGCAATTGGCTGTGAGGATTACTCGAATGCAAGTTTTGTACCCGACAATTTCTTATTGGATTCAAATGGTTATCCAATTGGCTGCGACCTGACTGGTCAAGAAAGTGTGACGCCTACTAGTGAAGATAATCCAGCAACGGCTTATTTTAATGAGTCATGGACTGCACGTTTTGATTCTCGGGTAGATACAGATTATTTCGCCATGCGAAATGGTTGGATATGCGACGACTGCTCAATTGGCTTAGAAGGCGAAGTGTCGAGTGGTAGCTCCAATGCCACAGGCCTACCACTTGGATTTACATTTAATTACTACGGAAAAACATATGATTCAGTTTTTGTAAATAGCAACGGTTCCTTAACATTTGGTGCACCGTCACGCTGCTATGACCAAACACTCAC
>RGDC01000035.1 GCA_009918005.1 Actinomycetota bacterium | reverse complement strand
GCAGGACCACCGATGTCAATTTGCTCAATACATTCTTCGATGCTGGCACCAGAGGCAACCGTCTGAGCAAATGGATAAAGATTTACCACTACTAATTGAAAAGCTTCAATCCCGAGTTCGGAAAGCTGTGCTACATGTTCTGGTTTACGAATGTCGGCAAGCAATCCCCCATGAATCTTTGGGTGCAAAGTTTTTACGCGGCCGTCTAGTGATTCCGGGAATCCAGTTACATCTTTAACTTCAGTTACCGGGATTCCAAGGGCAGCAATATTTGCCGCTGTACTACCTGTGGAAACTATTTTTACTCCAGCATCGTGAAGGCCTTGGGCAAGTTCAGGTAACCCAGTTTTGTCATAGACACTGATAAGTGCTCGGGTGACTTTATGAGTTTGCGTCATTTTAAAGTCACCTTTCCTAGGGCTATGTCACTAACAGTCGATATGAGTAGTTCGCGTTCAGCTTGCTTGATTCTTTCGTGAAGTGAATCTTCGGTGTCACCTGGCTCAACCTTAACTCTGGCTTGGGCGATTACTTCACCAGTATCAACGCCTTTATCCACGAGGTGAATGGTTGCGCCAGTTTCAGTAACGCCAGCTGCAAGTGCATCCCGCACGGCGTGAGCACCGGGGAATTTTGGCAACAGTGCTGGATGTGTGTTGATAATTTTGCCTTGATGAAAACGTAAAACTACTGGGCCAAGAATTTTCATGAATCCAGCAGAAACAATTAGTGAAGGTTTTAGTCGACTTAGTTCAGTCGCGAGATTTTGATCCCACTTAACCCGATCGTCTAGAAAAGGCACAACAGTTACGGGAATGCCCAATTCGCGGGCTCGTTCACAAGCCGGTACTTCAGCATCAGAAATAAGGCTAACAATTTGGATTCCGATTTGATCAGCTTGATTGGCCAGCGCTGTAAAGAGAGTCCCAGTGCCAGAGGCCAATACAACTACACGAAAATTCGGCACTGTTTAATTCTATTTTGAAATTACTTCTCGATTTGACCAGCAGTGCAGAAGTGACATAACCATGCGGGGAATTACAAGTGTTAGTAGCGCCGAGAGCCCACAAACTGTAATAGCTGAAAACGCTAATTGTGATGGCATTGGTCCAATGAACTTTAGATATCCCGTTCCGAGCGGACCGCTTGAGGCACTGGCAGCCAGCCAAACAAATACTGATAGCAAACTGATTGCTGACACTAGCGTTACGAGTTCTCGCCATCTAAAAACGTGAGATAGCGCAACCGCTATCGAATCTCCTTGCGCCGACCATCTGTCCTTCGGTAATAAAAAATGAATTGCAATACCTACCAAGATTGGAATCAAAATGAAATATGCCGCTAGTGCAGATGTTTCACTTGGCAAGATAGAAAGCAACGGGAATGCGGGGATTGCTCCTGGGCTGGCATTGGCAGGAGTAACGGCTCCCCCACCAAGCGTTATTCCTGGACCCATCACATATGACATTGCCCAAACATTCGCTGTAGGTAGGTAACCAATTCCCAGCAGCGTCATGAAGAATCCATCAATAAAGCCAGGGGCCATAAGTGCCGTTACTGCTCGGATTTGCTGCCAATTAAAAATCAGGGACATCGAAGTCAGAAAAGAGCCTGCAACAAACAAAAGACCAAAGGAAATTGCAGCTGGCTTCATACCATCAACAAATAGCCGAGGCAGTGCATCAGTCAAAAGCGTGCGAGACGGTGCGTAGGAAATAATGCAAGCGATTGTAACCACCAAAGCAACCAGAAATGAATGTATTAAAGATGAAAGAAAACTTGCGGAAAGGTCAGGTGTCGACGAAATTAAGGAAACCATTCCGGCACAGACTGAATAAATAAGACTTATTGAAATAGCAACTCTAAAAAATTCGACCGCAGTTTTTGGCTGCGAACTTTTTAGTGCCCAATTGGTTGCTTTCCATAAAATTAGTGCTGGGATGACCAAGAATCCCCATGGGAGTACACCAACGGTAGATGTGCCGATAACAATCGGAACTAAATGTAAAACCTGCCAGGCAATTCCAGCGGCTCGCATTACCTGCAACGTAGATTCGCTGCCGTGAGCTGCAAAGAGCCATGCAGCCATGATGAAACCCAAGGTGAAAATGTAGCCAATTACAACGGCCACGCCGGAAGCAATAGCCCCCGCAATCAACGGCGGATAGTGATTGATGTGATCTTCTGGAACCGGCCGGCGCCACTGTCGTTGCGGAGCACCTATCGGCCGCTTGCGGGGAAGATCATTATTCACATTTAAAATCGTCCCAGTTCAGCCAAGAAAAAACTGATTCGACACGAATTAAAGAGCGGCTAAGACTTCCCGAACGAGTCGGGCGGCTTCGCTTGGTGTTTTTCCAACTCGAACCCCGACTGCTTCAAGTGCATCCTTCTTCGCTGCTGCAGTTCCCGATGAGCCTGACACAATCGCACCTGCGTGACCCATAGTTTTACCTTCAGGCGCGGTAAATCCTGCGACGTATCCAATAACTGGCTTAGTCACATTGTCTTTGATAAATGCAGCCGCACGCTCTTCCGCATCGCCACCGATTTCACCAATCATGACGATGACTTCAGTTTCAGGATCTGCTTCAAATGCTGCAAGACAATCGATGTGTGTTGTGCCAATAATTGGGTCGCCGCCGATACCTACGCAAGTAGTAAAACCTAGGTCTCTCAACTCAAACATCATTTGATAAGTCAAGGTGCCAGACTTGCTAACTAGGCCAATTCGTCCCTTTTGAGTTATGTCACCTGGGATGATTCCAGCGTTGGAAAGTCCCGGACTAATCAAGCCCGGACAGTTTGGTCCAACCAGTTTGGTCTTTCCCGAATTTTCGGCGTACTGAAAAAATGCTGCCGTGTCGTGAATTGGAATGCCTTCAGTAATTACCACGCAAAGTGGGATGGCCGCATCTATTGCTTCGATTACTGCAGCTTTGGCAAACTTTGGTGGCCCGGGAGTTACGCCTGCGACAACATTTGTGCCACTTTGCACCATGCGTCGTGTGTGCTTTGTTCCTTCAGCGCCAGTCATTCCCTGAACTAAAACTTTGCTATCTGCGTTAAGAAAAATTGCCATCAGAAGTCCTACTTACCTGCAGCTAGTTGGGCAACGCGTCGGGCTGCGTCATCCATAGTTTCAACACGTTCAATCAAGGTAATTCCCGATTCGTCAAGAATTCGACGACCTTCGATTGCATTGTTACCATCAATGCGGCAAACGATCGGCTTAGTGATTGGTTCACCACGTTCGGCAAGCATTGCAACTGCTTGCACAATTCCATTTGCAACTGCATCACAGGCTGTGATTCCGCCAAAGACATTAACAAAAACTGCTTTAACTTCAGGATCGCCTAAAACTATGTCTAATCCATTAGCCATAACTTGAGCACTGGCACCACCACCGATGTCAAGGAAATTTGCCGGCTTCACACCGCCGAACTCTTCACCTGCGTAAGCAACAACGTCAAGCGTTGACATAACAAGTCCGGCACCATTACCAATGATTCCAACTTCACCTTGAAGCTTTACATAGTTCAAATCAAGTTCTTTGGCGCGCAACTCGATTGGATCGGTTTGGGCATTGTCGATGAGTGCCAAGTGTGACTCATGGCGATATTGCGCATTGTCATCGAGCGACACTTTTCCATCAAGCGCAAGAACTCGGCCATCTGAAATTTTTGCGAGTGGATTAACTTCAACAAGTGTTGCGTCTTCTTCAACCAAAACTTTCCAGAGGCTCTGCAGCATTGCAATAACTTGTTCCCGCACTTCCGCTGGGAACTTTGCAGCGTCTGCAATCTCAGTTGCCTTTTCTAGAGTGCAACCAACTAGTGCGTCGACACGAATCATTGCTAATGCGTCTGGATTGTTTACGGCCACTTCTTCAATTTCGACGCCACCTTCGACACTTGCCATCGCAAGGAACGTGCGATTGGTTCTGTCGAGTAAGAATGAAACGTAGTACTCAGATGCAATATCTGCTGCTTCAGCTACTAAAACTTTATGTACAACATGCCCTTTGATGTCGAGTCCAAGAATGTCTTGAGCCCGATCCTTGGCCTCACTTGGATTATCGGCAAGTTTTACGCCACCTGCTTTACCGCGGCCACCAGTTTTAACTTGGGCCTTAACTACAACTGTGGTACCGATTTCGGTTGCAACGGCTTGGGCTTCTTCTGGAGTGAAGCAAACCTTGCCTGGCACTACGGCTACACCGTGCTTGGCGAACAATTCTTTGGCTTGGTATTCGTATAGATCCACGGTAGGCGGGTCTCTCTCTCACTAGCTTGTGAGACAACCTTACCGAACGCTTGTTACCCCAACGTTGGCGCGAACCCATTCCACAACATTTCCAATTGGAGTACCTGGGGTAAACACATGTGCAACACCTGAATTTTGCAAATGCATAACGTCATCCGTTGGAATCACTCCGCCACCAAAGACGACAATGTCAGATGCGCCTTTTGCAGCCAAAAGTTCTATCACTGCGGGAAACAAAGTTAAATGAGCTCCAGAAAGAATTGACATTCCGATTGCGTCTGCATCTTCTTGAATGGCTGTTTGGACAATTTGTTCTGGGGTTTGGTGCAAACCGGTATAGATAACTTCAAACCCTGCATCTCGAAGCGCACGGGCAATGACTTTGGCTCCGCGATCATGTCCATCTAGGCCAGGCTTGGCTATGACAATTCGGATTGGGCTCACACCTAATTAATACAGGCAAATTCGGTTTACCCGCAATTTGCCGGGAAATGACTTGATATTGAATAAATTTCCCAAAACCATGGTTATCCCTTGGTTTATGGAGTGGGTTATGTCACTTTGGTCACTGACACCCCATTTCCATTTCCCAAAGGCCCTAAATTCAGGTAGAAAAGACTTATAACTTAAGCATTTTTGCCTCCGATAGGGTCTTAACTATGAGCACAGAACCACGCGGTCGTCATCGCGCTGCGCGTCATGCTGCCCCAAAAAAGAAGGCCGTTTCCACAAAGCACCTAGGGGCACTTGTAAGCGTTGCCGGCATGAGTTCTGTGGTTGTAACTTCGGGTTCAACCGTCGCAGGTGTGGCTCAATCGGGTGACACAACCGTGTTAGAAACTCCTGCTGCCAACGTGATGGCGTCCGGGGCGCAGGAACCTGTTGCTTCTATTCAAGCCAGTACTTCTCGCGCTCAGGCCGCTAGCCGTTCGGAAGATCGACAAACACTGGCTGAAGCTGAAGCGGTGGCCGCAGCAGCAACTGTTGACGATCCAACTAGCGATCCAAACGCTGTCATCGACACGACACCTACGGTTTCTGGCATTGAACGAAAGTCGCTTCAATCATTTGCGGCATCGACAGATCAGTTAAGTACTTTGATCGCTCAGGCACAAGATCAAAAAAATCAACAAGCCCAGGTACTGCTCGCTGAACAACAAGCAGTAATTCTTGAAAAAGAGCAAGCTGAAGCTGCTTTAGCTGAAGCACAAAAGAAAACTAAAGATGCCGCAAGGCAAGAGCAAGCCCAACGAGAATCGGTAGCAAGTAAAAAAGAGTTGGCTCGGCAACTCGGTGTGATCACAGAGCCAATTAAGTCTGACTACCAATTGAGCGCCCGATTTGGCCAGCGTGGTTACATTTGGTCTGGCGGTTGGCACACAGGATTGGACTTCAGAGTCCCTACCGGCACTACGGTGTACGCAGCAGCCAACGGAACCATCATCTCAGCTGGATGGGAAGGCTCATACGGCTACCGAATTCAGATTGACCACGGCAGTGGCTACATAACTACTTACAACCACCTTTCAAAAATTATTTATAGTTCGGGTCAGGTTGCCGCAGGACAAGAAATTGGCAAATCAGGTTCAACCGGAAATACAACGGGACCACATTTACATTTTGAAGTTACCAAAGATGGCGAATTTATCAATCCGTCAAAATGGCTATGGGGAAAGTAACTTTATAGCTTTTCAACCGGGGCATAACGCAACAACAAACGCTTTTCTCCCGCACTCTTAAAGTCAATGGTTGCTTCGGCCTTTTCATTTTGACCAACAACTGCAGTTACGGTTCCCATGCCGAACTTGTCGTGTAAAACTCGATCCCCAACTTCAAGCACCATTACTGGTTCGTCACGCTTTGGCGATCTCGATGATCCGGATCCAGATAATCCAAGTGGACCAGGTTCTTCACCTTGTCGATCAACCAGTTCCGCCGGGATTTCAGATAAGAATCGAGATTCTGGATTGTAGTTTGGTTGACCCCAGGTAGAGCGCGCTACCGCTCGGGAAAGGTAAAGACGCTTCATCGCTCGAGTCATTCCAACATAAGCAAGTCGTCGCTCTTCTTCAAGCTCAGTTGCAGAACCTAATGCGCGTTGATGTGGGAAAACACCGTCTTCCATTCCGGTAAGAAAAACCACAGGGAATTCAAGACCTTTTGCAGTATGGAGGGTCATTAACGTGACAACTCCTCCGTGTTCTTCACCAGTTGGAATCTGATCAGAGTCGGCAACCAGCGATACACGCTCAAGGAAGTTAGAAAGTGTGGCGACTTCATCTGATTCATTGTCTTCGGCAAACTGTTCTTCGTATTCCCGCGTTACATTTTCAAGTTCTGCAATATTTTCTACGCGAACCTCGTCTTGTGGATCCTTACTTGCGGTTAATTCCTTTAGGTATCCAGAGGCTTCCATTGCCGCTTCCAGAATCGCACTAGGTCCCGCGCCAGATTCATCTAAGGTTCGAAGGTTTCCGAGTAATCTGTTGAACTCGGTTAGTGCTGTGGCTGATCGTGTTGGAAGCGTGTGAATTTCAGACAATCTATTGAGTGCAGCGCTGAATGTGATTTTTTCTCGCCGAGCAAATCCTTCGACGGCTTCTTCTGCTTTATCTCCAATTCCTCGACGCGGGGTATTTAGAATTCTTCGAACTGAAACATCATCTTCAGGATTAGAAACTGCCCGCAAATATGCCAGTGCATCCTTGATTTCTTTTCGTTCATAGAACCTAGTTCCGCCAACAACTTTGTAAGGAACTCCACGACGGATGAAAACTTCTTCAACGCTTCGAGATTGATTGTTTGTGCGATAAAAAACCGCAACATCTTTGTAGTCAAAACCATGGTTATCAATGAGATCCGCAACATTAGTGACGATGAAGTCCGCTTCGTGGTGTTCGTCATTCGCTGTGTAAATGACAATCTTTTCGCCACTTCCCTCTGCAGTCCAAAGTCGCTTGGCTGGTCGACCAGAATTTTTTTCAATAACTGAATTTGCACTAGTCAGAATGTTTTGCGTTGATCGGTAGTTTTGTTCCAGAACTACCGTGGCAGCATTTGAGTAGTCTCGCTCAAACTCGACAATGTTACGGATGTTCGCGCCGCGGAATGCGTAAATACTTTGGTCAGCATCGCCAACCACACAAAGCTCAGCTGGCGATAAGCCGTCCTTACCAGTTCCGACTAATTCGCGAATCAGGACGTACTGAGCATGGTTTGTATCTTGGTATTCATCAACCAGAACATGTCGGAAGCGTCGATGATAGTGTTCGGCAACATCTGGAAAGGCTTGAAGCAAGGCAACTGTGTGACCGATTAAATCATCGAAGTCAACGGCGCTAGCTAGCATTAATCGCCGTTGGTACTCACCATAAGCCTGGGCAACCGTTTGCTCTTGCGCTGTTACTGCCTTGCTTATGGCATCTTCGTAATCGATAAGTTCGTTTTTCAAATTACTAATTTGGCCAAGTAAGTATTTTGGACTGTATGACTTTGGATCGATGCCCAGATCCTTGGAAACCAAGGTCAGCATTCGTACCGAATCTTGGGTGTCGTAAATCGTGAAAGACGGCTTGAGGTTTAATCGCTTCGCTTCATTGCGCAGAATGCGCACGCAGGCCGAGTGAAATGTAGAAACCCACATACTTCTCGCTCTGGGGCCGACTATATGAGCAACGCGTTCTTTCATTTCATTCGCTGCTTTGTTTGTGAATGTAATTGCCAAAATCTCAGTCGGTGCGACATTTCGCTCGGCCATCAAATAGGCAATTCTTCGAGTAAGCACTCTCGTTTTTCCAGAGCCTGCGCCTGCTACCACCAATAAAGGAGTACCCGAATGAACGACAGCCTGGCGTTGCGGTTCGTTGAGGTCATCTAAAAGTTGCGAAGGCACACGGACAGTCTACGTAAGTACCCTGACATGGGAAGGTGTGGCATTAAAGAAATAGAGTGGTCGATGTGAGTAACGAATCAACTGAGCGAATTGAAATCCCCGAAGGCGTGACCCGAGCACTAGTTGTGACAGCGCATCCTGATGACGTCGACTTTGGTGCCGGCGGAACAGTTATGGCACTTGTTAAAGCTGGGGTGCAGGTTACATTTTGCATTTGCACTGACGGTGACGCCGGTGGATTTGATGACTCGACTGATCGTTCGCAGATCCCGGCAATTCGAAGAGCTGAGCAAGTTGCTGCCGCTGCGGTTTATGGCGTAACTGATGTGCGTTTTCTTGGCTACCGAGATGGCTATTTAGAACCAAGTCACGAAGTGCAGCGCGACATAGTTCGAGTTATGCGTCAGGTTCAACCACAGCTCGTCATCACCCAATCCCCGGACCGAAATTGGGAACGACTTCCTTCTAGTCATCCAGACCACATGGCTGCCGGCGAAGCTACCGCGCGCGCGCTTTATCCAGCAGTGCGAAATCCTTACGCCTATCCAGAATTGCGAAACGAGGAAGGGCTAGAAGCCTGGACGGTTAATTGGCTTTGGATGCAAGGGCACGTTGAACCAAACCATTGGATCGACACCACTGAGTTCTTTAGCCGCAAAGTGGAAGCGCTTCGAGCACACGCTAGCCAAACTTCACACATGGAAGAACTCGAAGGAATGCTTCGCACTTGGGGTGAAATGCAAGCTCAAGCTGGAGGTTTTGAACTTGGACACCTAGCCGAAGCCTTCCGCCAGATCAAGCTGCCTGACTGAGAATTAAACTGCGTAGGCAATAACAATGTTGGTTAGCGTCAAGGCACCAATTAGAGCCCAGTAAATCTTTTGCTCAGACTTGCGCTTGCCAATTGAATACAGCGCAATTATTACAAGTGCAATCACCAGCTTGAGTCCAATCCTGGACATATCTAGTACTTCGTCATCAGCAACAACACCAGATTCCCGAAGTCCAACCATTAGTACTCCAGTTAGCAACTGAGTACTAGCACCATGAAGCATGGCAACGTTAACGCCAAAGGTTTTCTTTGCAAGTTCCTTGAAGAAGCCGTAGCCAATAGCAACAATTCCAACTACGTGTAGTACGACGAGGGCGGTATAAAGAATTTCCATGTTTTGATCCTACGCTTTCGCTTGCACCCAAACTGTATTTATTGTGAATGGGAATTTCGGCTTCGCCTTATTCCCTACTGGCGCCTACCGCGCCTGTATCCAACTGTATTTATTGTGAATGGGAATTTCGGCTTCGCCTTATTCCCATTCAATAGTGCCCGGAGGCTTTGATGTTACATCCAACACTACGCGGTTTACTTCCCGAACTTCGTTTGTTATTCGATTAGAGATTTTTGCGAGCACGTCATAAGGCAATCGCGTCCAGTCAGCTGTCATGGCATCTTCGCTCGATACTGGGCGCAACACAATCGGATGGCCATACGTTCTGCCATCACCTTGCACGCCAACGCTACGAACATCAGCTAACAACACAACTGGGAATTGCCAAATTGATGAATCTAATCCAGCGAGTGTGGTCTCTTCACGAACGATTGCATCTGCTGCTCGCAGAATATCCAGCCGTTCTTTATTGACTGCACCAACAATTCGAATGCCAAGACCGGGGCCAGGGAATGGGTGTCGCATCACCATTGCATCCGGTAAACCTAATTCGCGACCAACTGCGCGAACTTCATCCTTAAAAAGTTCCCTTAGTGGTTCGCAAAGTTTGAACTCAATGTCATCAGGCAAACCACCAACATTGTGATGGCTCTTGATAGTTGCAGCCCCAGTTCCACCCCCGCTTTCTACAACATCTGGGTAGAGCGTTCCTTGAACTAGAAAATCAATCGTTGCTCCAGTTTCATCAGCCTCAGCAATCAATTGCTTTTGTGCATCTTCAAACACTCGAATAAAAATTCGACCAATAATTTTGCGCTTAGTTTCTGGGTCGGTCACGTCAGCAAGTTCACTTAGGAACCGATCTGCTGCATCAACGACTACTAACCTGATTCCGGTTGCGGCAACATAGTCGCGTTCAACTTGTTCTCGCTCTCCGGCGCGCAACAATCCATGATCAACAAATACACAAGTTAAATTGTCACCAACTGCTTTGTGAACCAGCGCAGCTGCAACGGCAGAATCAACACCGCCAGATAAACCACAAATAACTTTTGAATCACCAATTTGTGTCTTGATGCGAGCAACTTGTTCATCAACGATGCTTGCTGGAGTCCAAGTTGGTTCAATTTTGGCTATGTCAAATAAGAAATGTTCTAAAACTTTTTGTCCATGTTCGGAATGCATCACCTCTGGGTGAAATTGCACACCTGCTAGACCACGCGATAGATCTTCAAAGGCAGCAACTGCAGCTCCCGCACTAGATGCAGTGACAGTAAAACCAGCTGGTGCTTGTTGCACAGAATCACCATGACTCATCCAAACGT
>RGDC01000034.1 GCA_009918005.1 Actinomycetota bacterium | reverse complement strand
TCCATGGTGCTTGCGGATGACAATGATCCAGACGGCCTGAGTGAAATCGGTAAGCAATACCTCGCAGGTCAGCTCGCCCACATGCGCGAACTAAGCATCATGTACGCACCAACAATCAATAGCTACAAGCGTTATGCACCAGGAAGCTTCGCACCGACTGCGATTAAGTGGGGGCGCGATAACCGCACTTGCTCTTACCGACTAGTTGGGCATGGCCAGAGTTTGCGCGTTGAAAACCGGGTACCTGGCGGCGATGTAAATCCTTACCTTGCAGTTGCTGGCATGATTGCGGCCGGCATTGATGGCATCGAAAAAAAGATGACACTTGAGCCACGCTTTGATGGCAATGCTTACGCACTTGAAACGGATCGGGTTCCAAATACGCTTCAAATGGCACGAGAGCTATGGGTAAATAGTGCTTGGGCTAAAGAGGCATTTGGTGAGCGAGTACACAAGCACTACACCCACATGGTCGATACCGACTTGGCCCAGTTCAATAAAGCAGTTACTGACTTCGAACTTATCCGTGGGTTTGAACGCTACTAAGTTTTCCAGCTTCATTCTTCCAACTAACTAAGCGATATTGAAGCCTGCCCATATCCGCTTGCCATTTTCGGTAAGTTCGTATCCCCAAAGATCCGAGAATTCCTCGATGATGTGCATGCCTCGGCCTGAATCCACTGCAACATCTAGTGATCTCATTACCGGTAACTGATCATTAAGATCTTCCACTACAACTTTGACCATGTATTGCCAGCGCTCCAGTACCACTTGTAGTTCAGTTGATGCATGGACAACAGAATTTGCCACAAGCTCACTAGTTACTGCGATCGCATGGTCTAGATCAATTGATCCTTCGCTGCTCAAAAAATCTGTAACTTGTTGTCTTGCCAGATTTACCGAATCTGCCATAGCCGGCATTGTGAATGCTGCAATGGTAGATAAGAAGTCTCCAAAATAGATCGCCAAATCCGAGGATCCAGTTTCGTTGAAGGCGCTCATGATTTTTAGTATGCCCGTTGCTAACCGAATAAAACCCAGTTTCTGGGCTTATTCCATACCTTTATCGCGACGTCCGGTAGCACGTTGGGTCTCACGCTTGGCGTCTTTTTCGGCAATTGCCTGGCGCTTGTCATAGTTCTTTCGGCCTCTAGCGATGGCGATTTCAACTTTAGCTTTGCCGTCATTGAAATACAGACTTAGCGGAATGAGTGTCAATCCACTTTCCTTGAGCTTGTTTTCGATCTTGCTTATCTCTTGTCGATTGAGTAAAAGTTTCCGCGCTCTTGTTGGCGCATGGTTAGTCCAGGATCCTTCGTTGTATTCCGGAATGTTCACCCCGCGTAGCCAGATTTCACCATTTTCAAAAAGGGCGTAGCCATCGACCAAGCTGGCTCTGCCGGCACGCAATGATTTAACTTCGGTACCTACAAGAACCATGCCCGCTTCATAAACATCTTCGATAGTGAAGTCGTGGCGAGCCTTACGGTTCTGGGCGATGACCTTACGTCCGCGCTCTTTAGCCACTTAACTCAACTCATCCCCAACAAGGCACAACGGTACGGGATCCACCGAACCAACCCATTGGATTGTACGGCACACCGTTGAGGTGAACTTCAAAGTGCAAATGCGGACCAGTTGAGAATCCCGTAGATCCCACATAGCCAATGACATCTTGGTTTCCGACAGTCTGTCCAGGGGATACCGCAAATTTAGATTGATGGGCATACATCGTAACCATGCCATCCCCATGATCTATCAGCGTCACATTTCCATATGCTCTGCTAACACTTGTCGAAAGCACGACGCCCGATGCTGCAGCATGAATTGGAGTTCCACTTGGAGCTCCGCTGTCAACGCCGGTGTGGCATGACTTGTATCCATAAACCGGATGCACGCGCCAACCTACGCCGCCGCCTGCAGCACGACCTGGAAGTGGCCAGGAAAGTGGTCCCGTTGCTTGCGGATCGACTGGACCTTGAGAACCAGCAGCTTTTGCTAACGCAGCAATTCTAATTTGCTCAGCCCTAAGTTCGTCGTATTGTTTTTGGACTTCTGCCTTGTCATCCTCTGCAACTTTTAATGCAGCAGATTCTTGCTTTACAAGTTTGTCTACTTGAACTTTTGCTGCTGCCGCTTTGTCTGCTGCATTTTGCGCATCAATTAGTGCTTGGGATGCGATGTCTGCAACTCGTTGCATGTCGAGACGGACTTCTTCCGCCTGCGCTGCGTCAGCAACTAGTTGGTCTTTGGCTCCAAGTAGGTCGTCAAGACTCTTTGCTGTAGAAAGTGAAACGGCCTTAATGTTTTGCAATCTAATCGTTAAGTCAGAAGGTGAAGTTGACTTAAGTACAATTTCCCATTGTGAAGTTGGTCCTTGCTGATAAACCGAACGTGCAAACTGATCAACTTTTTTTTGCAGCTGACTTATTTCTGCTTCTTTACTCGTCACTTTTGACAAGGCCTTGGCATAGGACAGTTTTGCAGTAACTAATTCCCCTGCTGCCTTCCGGTATGCACCGGTGGCTTCAGTTTCTTTTGCTGTCGCAATGGACATTGCTTCGCGAGCAGCCGGAAGTTTTGCTTGCGCATCCTTTAGGGATTCGGCAGCTTCGGCAACTGCCTTTGATGCGGCAGTTAACGCCTCAGATGCATCGGCAACTTTCTTATCTATGTCATTGCTGCCCGCAATGGCTGGGGTGACTATTAGCGAAAGAATTAAGGGAACGGCAAGTAAGCCTCGGGTAAACCGCGAGGAGTTAAGACGCGAGAGGAAGGCGCGCACCATGCTCCGTTCAAAGGGGGAAGATACTTTAAGAGTAACGGAAGTGCCCAAAGTTACTGATGTGACTAAGCCCGTGTCGGGCCGATTTTTCTCGGAATTGCAAGGGATTTAGCCCTTTAAGTAGCGCCTTAGGGTAACTGAGGCTGCCAAAACTGTGGTTCCCACTCCAACTAGGTAAAGCATCGGAACTATAGTCAAAACCTCATTCCAGGTCACGAACGGGATGAAAGTTAGGTTCGGGGCTAGCTTTGCATCAATGAGCCAATATTTTGAAGCTAGGATTCCCGCCGTAGCCAAGGTTGAGCCAAAGATTGCTGCCACTGCCGCTTCCAAGATAAATGGCAATCTAATCGACCAATTGCTCGCACCGACCGAGCGCATAATCGATGTTTCGCGACGTCTGGCAAATGCTGCCACTCGCACCGTGTTCATTACCAGCAATACCGTAACGAAAAGCATTGCTAATGCAATTGCTAGCGCGAAGGATTGTAAGCCCTTAAGGATCTGGAAGAATCTATCTAACAATTGACGTTGATCTTGAATTGATTCAACACCTTGCACCGATTGAAGCGCTCCAGAAACCTTTTCAAAATTTTCTGGATTATCTAACTTGACTCTAAAAGATGCTGGTAACGCGTCAGGGCTGATATTTGCCAAAATCGCCGAACCAGCAAACTGCTCCTTGAATTGATCGTATGCATCCGCTGAAGATTCATAAAAAACATTTTGAACAGAATCTAAGCCGCCAAGAATTGACTCAATATTTTTACGCTGCTCGTCCGTTACTGTTCCCGTGCAGGTGAAGGCAACTGAAGTATTTCCACAGAGAAATATAGAGACTTCAATCTTGTCGTACCAGTAACCTTTCATGCGATCCACTTGCGCACTCAAAAGCAGTGCCGCACCTACTAATGAAAGTGAAACCGCAACCGAAACAATCAACGCAACAGTCATCGTGAAATTTCGGCGTAATCCATTGCCTACTTCTTTGCTTACGAAAGATAATCTCATTACTAATGCCCCGTATGCCCATACATGCCACGTTCTTGATCACGGATAATCTTGCCATTCTCCATTTGAACAATACGTTTACGCATTTGATCAACAATCGCAACGTCGTGAGTGGCCATCACAATTGTGGTTCCAGTGCGATTGATTCGATCTAACAACTTCATGATGCCAACGCTGGTTGATGGGTCCAGGTTTCCAGTTGGTTCATCTGCCAAAAGTAGTTTTGGTTGATTCACGAATGCTCTGGCTAGGGCAACTCGTTGTTGTTCTCCGCCTGATAGTTCTGACGGCAATCGGTGTGCCTTTTCGTCAAGTCCAACCAAATCTAGGATGGCAGGAATTCTTTGCTTAATTTCCTTTTTTGACTTTCCAATCACTTCCATACCGAATGCAACATTGTCGAAGACAGTTTTTCCGGGGAGCAACCGAAAATCTTGAAATACAATTCCCATAGTTCGTCGGAATGCAGGTACCTTGCGATTAGGTAGTTTGGCTACGTTGATTCCATCAACTGTCACGGTTCCCGAAGTTGGTTTTTCTTCCTTTAGTAAAAGGCGAAGCAGCGAAGATTTGCCAGATCCAGATTGCCCAACAAGGAATACAAATTCACCCTGCTCAATATTTAGATTGATTCCATCCAGAGCTGGTTGATTCGAGTTTTTGTATTGCTTGGAGACGCCGTCAAAGTTGATCACTGAGAACTCTCCTTAATCGGGTACGCAAAGTAAATCGAAAACTCGTGTGCTTTCAGCCTAAATACTGCGCAGCCCATGCAGGTGCAGGGCGCGCCGATCCTGGGATTATGAGGGACGGATCACTAATTGACTTGTTCTCGGCGCCAGCGAATTCCAGCTTCAATGAACTGGTCAATATCTCCATCGAGTACCGCAGAAGTGTTGCCGGTTTCAACTTCAGTTCTAATATCTTTAACCATTTGGTAAGGATGAAGTACATAGGATCGCATTTGATTTCCCCAGGAGCCACTGGTGTCGCCCTTAAGTGCATTAATTTTGGCTTGTTCTTCTTGGCGAGTGCGTTCCAGGATTTTGGCTTGCAATACTGCCATAGCAGTTGCTTTGTTTTGCAACTGTGACCGCTCGTTTTGGCAAGAGACCACTATTCCTGTGGGAATGTGAGTAAGACGAACGGCAGAGTCAGTTGTATTGACACCTTGACCGCCCGGTCCTGATGATCGATAAACATCGACTCTTAGATCATCATCAGGAATTTCCACTGAATCGGTTTGTTCGACTACTGGAATAACTTCAACTTCAGCAAAAGACGTCTGGCGGCGACTCTGATTGTCAAAAGGTGAGATTCGAACTAGTCGATGTGTGCCTTGTTCTACCGACAAAGTTCCATATGCAAATGGTGCCTTCACGGCAAAAGTTGTGGATTTGATTCCCGCTTCTTCTGCATAAGATGTTTCATAAACATCTGTTGCCCAGCCATGGCGTTCGCAATATCGCAAATACATGCGCTGCAGCATTTCGGCCCAGTCTGCCGCATCCACGCCACCAGCTCCAGAACGAATTGAAATCAAAGCTTCCCGGTGGTCGTACTCCCCTGAGAGCAAGGTGCGAACCTCAAGTTCACCAATTGCTTTTTCAAGGGCAATAAGTTCGGCGTTGGCTTCTTCAAGAATTCCTTGATCACTTTCAGCTTCGCCCATTTCCCACAAAACCTGAACGTCATCCACTCGGGAACGTAGGTTTTTGATGCGGCCAATGTCGGCCTGAAGTACTGATAACTTGCCAGTAACCCGTTGGGCATTTGCTTGGTCATCCCACAGATCTGGGGCTGAGGCCAAGACTTCGAGTTCTGCTACCTGAGCTTGCATTTCATCAAGTCTCAATACTTTTTCAATGCTGGAAAGCGTGGAGTTGATTGCTGCTAAATCAATTGCAAAATCTCCGGTAGCCATAGTTCATAAGGTTACCTTGTATTACTTAACTTTATTAATTGCCTTGGCGGCACTGACGACAACGGGAGTCGAGATTGGCATCAGGTAGCCAAATGCAGTTTTGGGCTTCGCTTGCACGGTAACAGTTACTGCCGTGCCTGACACAACAACTGACCTAACAGAAAACTCTTGCACTTGGGATCGCACTTTTGCCGAGGCTACATATTGGCTTACTTTTGTCCTTGCCAGACCTTCGTCGAGACGAAGGTTGGCAGTAAATCCATTCCGGTAAATGGCATCAGCATCTATTGCCTGGGCTGCCGAGATTGCTGCACCATCTGCAATCCCATCTAGTACGTTTCTAGCGACCCAGATTGATGCCACATTTATTGAAGCCGTGGCAATCATCAAACCTGCGACCGCTAGTCCGATGCCGAATAAAAGAATTGAGCCTTCATCTCGGGCAAGTGATTCATTGTCTTTCATGGCTCTCGCAATTCGTCTACAACGGAAGTGTGCTGAGCAGTTACGACGACAGTGCGAGATCCAAGCGCTCGGGGCAAATTTAGTTTTACATCTTTACTCACTTTGACTGTTACAAAACCACCCGGCGATAGACATGGATTCTTAGTGCATGAAATCTTGGTATTCATTGAAGTCTTTCCAAAATCAAAGTCCTGCGCAGCTAATCCCACAGCTATGTTTGCACTTTTAGCTCCATTGACTTCATCACTCGACACAACAAATGCGCGGGCGGCCGTTCGTGCTGCGATGTCTGTATATAAATATGCATGTGCGACCAAGATGCTCGAATTCGCAATGATTGACAAAGGGAGCAGTAATGCCACTGAAATGCCAATGAATTCCACAATCACATTCCCTGCATCTGTTGTTAATCGCTTCATAGCAACGCCTCGTCTATTGCTCGGGCTCGCCCTGTCATGAAAATTTCTCGTCCTAGAAAGGGGATTTCTATTTTTCGAGTTATTGATACTGATACATAAGTAAGACCTTGATTTCGAATCTGCGTAATGACTATAGATTCAGGCTTAAATCTCGATCCGCGACTTTCTAAAACATCTAATGCCGCTATTCTTCCATCAGCGTTTGACGCATCCGCAGCGCTAGCAGTACGAGCCCCGATGACGGCCGCAGAATTTAATACGGTTTTATCGGCCACCAGCATTGAAATTTGCCCAATGCCTATGAAGATTGCCACTACTAATGGGGCAACCAAAACAAACCCCACAATTCCCGAGCCCTTGTCAGACTCGATTTCACTACGGTTGCGAAACACTTCTTAGGGCACCCGTTAAGACTGATTTAAGTTGCCCATCAGCTACTGACCAGACTGCTACAACCAGTCCGGCAGTCATGACGGTAACCAAAACCCAGCCTGGTACGTCTCCGCGTTCATTGCGAGCTTTTTCAATTGCACTAGATGCTGCTACTTGAAGCCCAGAAGACACCTTTGCACCAATAACATTCGATATTTTCATTATTCTTTCCTTTTCTATGTGTGGGCTGTTGCCCTCGTAGTTATAAAACTTGAAGTGCGATCATTCCTGGGTAGAGAGCGACCGCGACAATCATTGGGAGAATGAGAAAAACTACTGGCAGCATCATTGTTGTTTCTTTGTGGCCTGCCAGGACAAGTAGCATTCGCACTTGATGTGCGCGTGCATCCGCTGCTTGGGCTCGTAGCACCTGAACCAGAGGTGTGCCTCGCTCAAGTGCTAATTCCAATGAATGTGTGGCTCTAGAAAGTGGTTGCGAATCGATGAGACTACTCATTTGATTCAAGGCAAGGACTAATCCATCACCTGAGTTGACAGAACCAACAACTTTTTCTAATTCAGAGACAAGTGGTCCAGTGCAGGATTTCGAAATTCTGCGTAGCGCTAATAGGACGGGCTCACCAGCAGATACTGCAAAGGCTAAAAGATCTAACACTGCAGGTAGCTGGTCTTCAATATCGGATCGACGCCTATTTGCTTGATTTGCAAGCCTCCATTTTGCATACCAACCCCCAGCTAAGAAGGAACAAGTTAGTAGCCCAAATGCAAAAACTTGTGACAGATGTTTACCGGTGCTCACTCGAAGTAGTGCCCAGCAAATCGAAACCAGCGTTGAATTACCAGCGATGATGATTTGTCGGCGACGAATACTGTTTATTGTTAGGTCACTCTCTGCCTGTCTAAGCCATTTCGAAATCTCAGCATTTGAGCCCCAAGGAGCCCAGCTGCGGTCAGTTAAAAATTCGATCATCGCAACTATCACCCGCTGCGAAGTGTTAAATGAATTTGATGAGCCTTGCCCAACGAACGGAGCAATTTGATCGCCCATACTCAATCTCGGTTGTCGTAAAGCGCGGAAACACAGAACAATTCCAGACGCAAAAAATGCACCTATAAACATTCCGGTCATGCTAATAGTCGTTTCTCGACTGGAAGTTTGGCAATTTTCATCATCACTACATAAGCAATTAGAGAAACCAAAGCACAAAGCGTTAGCATTCGAATCCCATTTCCCGACAGATAAACGTTTGCGGCGCTTTCACGAGTGGATAGCACCAATGCGGTAACCCATGGAGCTGCCACAGCAAGTTTTGCCCCATTTACCGTCCAACTTTGCCGAGCAACAATCTCGCCCCGGAGTATAAGTTCTTCTCGCATAACCTCAGACAAGGTGCGCAATAAAACTCCCAAATCAGCTCCGCCAACTTCATGAGCAACCTGAAGAGAGGCAACAAATTTGTCAGCCTGGGAATCTTCTAAACTGTTAGCAATCAGATTCAAGCTTGCGCTGAAATCGCCCGTAGTTTGGTATCGGTCGCGGCACAGTTTAAACGTAGGGCGGAGTTGCTCTGGACCAGAATTACACAGCTCTGCAACTGCTTGCGGAAGTGAAAGTCCGGCCCGAATCGCAGAAGCTAAGTCATCAACAACATCTGGCCAAACATCTTGCGGAAGTTTCTCGCGGTAAACGAAAAATCTTGGAATTGAATTGAATCGAAGTCCTCGAAATTTCAGTGGCTCACGCATTGCGCCCCACAACATAACCATCCCAATTGCGAAAAGCACCCCGACAATCAAACCCATCTTGAAGCACCGATCAGAATTGTTAGGTCAATGTTGTGAGCCTGAAATCTCTCAAGTTTTCCTGGAAAAATTCCCTGGGGTTCTAGATTTCCATTTTGTACCGAAAAAATATCGGCTGTCTCGATATTGTTCCCTTCTACTCGCCCACTGACCGAAGTAATCTGTTGAACTCTGCGCGAACCATCCGGACGTATGGAGGTGTGAATCACTATGTCTACAACCGAAGCAACTGTTGGCACTACAAACTCTGATGAAACATTGCTACCAGCTAGCATTGGCAGCAGACATAGCTTTGAAATAGCCTCACGTGATCCGTTGGCATGTAAGGAGCACATACTTGGCATTCCGGCATTCATAGCAACCAGTAAATCTAGCGCTTCTTCTTGACGCACTTCTCCAACAACTAATCGAGAGGGTCGCATTCGCAATGCCTCCTTAATTAACCGGCGCAAGGGAATCTCGCCGGTTCCTTCCAGACTTGCTTGCCGGGTTTGTAGCGCAACCCAGTCGGGGCTGGTTAGTTGTAATTCGAAAACTTCTTCACAAGTTACGATTCGCTCGCTAGAAGGCGCGCAATTCAGTAGCGCATTCATCAACGTCGTCTTCCCCGCTTGGGTGGCACCTGCAACCACGATGTTTAGCCCTGACACAACACAAGCCTGTAAAAACGCTGCGGCTTGATCACTTAAGGTCCCTACTGACACCAAGGCATCAAGTGATTTCGATCCCATAATGAACTTGCGAATGTTGACCGACCAATGCTTTCGAGTTATGTCTGGAATAGCAACGTGCAATCTAGAGCCGTCCGGCAGTGTTGCATCAACGAATGGGTTTGAAAGGTCGACTCGACGACCAGACGAAGCCAACATTCTTTCCACAAGTCCGCGAACTTCAGCGTCACCAAGAATTACGTTTGTAAGTTCACTTTTGCCATTTCGAGCAACAAAAATTCGTCCTGGTTCATTTATCCAAATCTCTTCAATGCCTGGATTATCTAAGAGAGGCTGAAGCGAGCCAAACCCAGAAAGTTGGTTCGTGATGATATCTACAAAACTTTCAGAGGACTCAATATCAGATGCAGTATTTGATGCAGCTGGTGCTTGCGCCAAAATATCTTCAACTGTGTGGCGCAACTCAATTGCTTGCTCGTGCGGGTTGATCCCCCCAGTCCGAACCCGCGTTCGAGCCTCTTGAATAACGTCACCGACTGCACCTGACATGAGCTCCCCCGTTGCTTTGACTTGGTATGAATCAAGTCGTTGCTTTACTCGGGCCAAGCCGAGTTATAGCAGAGTAAATTAATTTTTAGATTTGGAAAATGTGGATTCAAAATCTGTGGATAACCCTGAAGTAATGTCCAGTTTTCCGAACATAGATAACGAAAGGTTCGAGTGATTATCCACAATAATCAGAAAATAACTGCAGGATAGAAACAAATTAGTTATGCAGTGCTGCGATTATTTAGCCAGCTTCGAATACCGGCAACTAGCGATCCCACGATAAAGAACGTGGCAATTGCGTACGACCCCGTCTTAACTGCTGGAATAGTTGCTGCGTAGTAACCAGCAAGCGTTAGTCCTATGCCCCAAGCGATGGCGCCAACTAAGTTTGCACTTAAAAACTTGTAGTAATTCATGCGGGCAATGCCTGCAATAGCTGGAACAAGTACTCGAGCCCACGGCATAAATCGAGCAACAACAACTGCCCACCAACCGAGTTCGGCGTAAAACTTTTCTGACTTTGCAATTGCGGACTTAAGCCTTGGGCCTTCCCGTTTATCTAGATATGGTCGGCCAAAGTGACGCCCGAGTACAAAGCCAGTTTGATCTCCGATGAATGCAGCTAACCCAATTCCGATTGTTAATACCCAGATGTTTACTGAATCGCTTGTTGCGGCCAACAGGCCTGCTGCAAAAATAAGTGAGTCACCAGTGATGAAAGGAATGAAGGCAATCCAGATCCAGATGTTTTCTACAAAGTTGAATTTCTACCTAAGAAAT
>RGDC01000033.1 GCA_009918005.1 Actinomycetota bacterium | reverse complement strand
AACATTGCTCAAGTAGCGGCTGTTGCATCGCTGGAACATGAATCAGAGTTATTTCAGCGCGTTGATGAAGTAGTTGCAGATCGACTTTGGTTTGAAGCAGAGCTGGCAAAGCTTGGATTTAAACTTCCGCCAAGCCAAGCAAATTTTGTGTGGATTCCAATGGGGGAGCGCACTGAAGAATTTGCCAAGCGCAGTGAAGGCATTGCGGTTTCAATTCGACCGTTTCAGGGCGAAGGCGTTCGGATCAGTATTGGCGAACGCCAAGCACTTGAAAGGGTTATTGACCTTGCGAAAGAGTTTGTTTTTTAACAGATTCAACAGCAACGACTATTGCAACGCTGACAATAACTATGAAGCCACCAATCAAGATGTTTGGTGTAAGTGTTTCACGTAGGCGTAAGTAGACACCAAAGTAATCGGCGCATTTTCAAGTAGCCAGGTATAGACGGTATACCCGATCAGGGACCCAACGGTAACTAGATAAAACCAGCCGCTCCAAGATCTGGAGCTGGCATCCATAAAATCTGAAATTGATTCGTGGTGAATCATTCCGGCAATAAATAGCGCGACTCCAGCACCTGCCATTTCGTATGTGCTCAAGATCAATGGATTACTTGGAGTCTCCATGCGAGGTGCAATAAATGAGCCAAGCGACCAACATAAATTGCCAAACAAAATTATGAACATCCAAAGTGTGACATTTTGTCCACCAGAGTCGGGCCGCGCAATCGTATGGCCAGGCAACATGATTATGTCGATCCCAATTAATCCACCAACAATTCCAACTAGCGAAGAAATCTTAGGCCGATCGTTATCAAGTGTCCTAAACAGCGCTGTCCAAATCGGCATCGCTGCAACAATCAAAGATGCTACGCCGATCGGAACCACCTTTTCAGCAAATGCCATAGTTCCCAGACCAGTTCCAAGCATTAGGACACCTAAGAAAACTGCGCTTGTCATCTCTTTGCGGCTTATTCGTAATGCATTCCAGCCACTTCTAAATCCAATAAATACAAAGAGTGCCAAACTCGCGGCTACGAATCTAAATGACATAGATATAAGTGGCGGCATAGTTTCAATCGTGAATGCGATTCCGATGTAGGTAGTGCCCCAGGCGATGTACATAGTTCCCAAACCAATGGCGACTTTGGTCTTTATTGAGCTACTCACAGCCACACACTATTGCGGGGCACAAAACAAAAATACTTTGGGTCAAGTCAGAACTAGTTAAGCCAGTGCAGACTTCACTGCGGCAGCTACTGCACTGCCATCTGCTCTTCCGGAAACCTGTGGCGAGACAAGCTTCATTACAGCTCCCATTGCACTTGGACCAGTGGACCCACTTGCTGCAACTTCAGCGACGGCACTTGAAATGATCTTTGCTAAATCTTCTTCCGATAGAGCGGCTGGAAGGTATGCCTGGATAATTTCAAGTTCAGCTCGTTCTTTATCGGCAAGTTCGGGCCGCTTGGCGTCGTCATAAGCAGTAGCAGACTCTTTACGCTTTTTGGCTTCCCGATTAAGTACGGTGATCAGGTCTTGATCATCGAGTACTCGAGATTCTTTTCCTGAGACTTCCTCATTCGTGATCGCAGACAGCACCATACGCAAAGTCCCCGAAGTTAGTGAATCTTTTGCCTTAATAGCAGAAGTTAGATCAGCTTGAATTTGCTCTTTGAGGTTTGTCATATCTATACCTTGCCAGACCAATGAGAAATATCGAGCCTTTAACCTTACGGCGTTGTGGTCATTGAAGAACTCGGATCTGGATTTGGCACTGGGGTTTCAGTAGGAACCGGATCAACCAAGGCTGGATTTGGAATCGCTTTGCCTGTTAACGGATCGATGACCAACTCACCGCTTTTTAGTTCATCTGCAAAATTTTCCATCGCTTGTTCGGTTTCACAAGTGATCAACTCGGTATCTTTCAGACCTCCGCAGGCATCTTTGCTTGCCGTGATTGTGTTGCCAAAACCTCCAGCATTTATGCCGTTCAAAGTTTTTAGATTCCACGGTGTTGCTGGAACTTTCGCAAGTGCGCCACGCAAGGCATCACGCCAAATTGGTCCTGGCATGGTTGATCCGAACACTTGACCGTAATACTGACCATTGATTCGAACGTTTTTCATTGGGTGAGTTTGCCCGCCACGTGGATCGCCAACCCAAACTGCGGCAGCCATGTCAGGTGTGTACCCAACGAACCACACCGCAGCTGAATTGTCAGTCGTTCCTGTCTTTCCAGCAGCGGGACGATCAAAGTACATCGCTCGACCAGTTCTGCCGCCTAACGGGCCATCGACAACGCCAGCCAAGACCGCAGTTGTGCTGTCTGCAACCTCTACATCGATTTTTTGGATGCAGTTTGCTGATGGCACTTCAAGTTCGTTTTTGTAACGATCTGTGACAGCGGAAATTGCAATTGGATCACAATGAACACCATGAGCTGCGAATGTCGCCATTCCCTCAGTCATGTCGAGAGTCGTTACATCGAAGCAACCAAGCGTGAAACATGGATAACCCTTGAAGTCTTCGCCGTTTCCTTGCTGCACTCCAGCAGCCTTGGCTATGGCAAGAGGCTCACAAAGGCCAATTTTTTCTTCCAGTCCTACAAAGTAGGTATTAACTGAGAATGCTGCTCCACTAAAAATATCAAATGCGCCAGAGCCAGTTGAATTTCTTACTGGGTAAGGGGCGAACTTTGCACCCGTGCCGCACTCCTTGAATTCCTTAAAAATCTTTTTCCCCGGAGCGCTGATAACTTTGAAAGGATCCCATCCCAACTTGAAAGCAGCACCGATCGTAAAGGTTTTAAATGTTGATCCTGCCTGGAATCCAACTGTGCCGTTCGCTGACACTGGAACGTTGTAGTTGACTGTTGTGTAGCCAGCCCCGCTGCGTCCCCATTTTCGATTCTGAGCCATTGCAGTTATTTCGCCGGTGCCTGGCCGAATCATTGTGATAGCAGCAGCTTTACCGCTTGCATCGTCAAATGGAATCTTCTCATCAACTGCCTTTTGGGAAGACACTTGTGCATCACGGCTTAAGGTTGTTTTGATAGTGAGTCCACCGACTGCTAAAAGTCTTGCTCGCGCCTCTGGAGTATCACCAAATACTGGGTCATTCATTAAAACCGTGAGTACGTAATCACAGAAAAATGGCGCATAGGAAGTTACGCAACCGTTTGATAATTCAGCCGGCTTAAGATCTGTCTTTACCGGTATAGCCTTAGCTTGATCTGATTGCTCTTGTGTGATGTATCCAGCATCTACCATTGCATTTAACACTTCATTGCGTCGATTTTCAGCTCGCTCCGGGAAGCGAGTCGGATCATATCTCGATGGATTTTGGACCAAACCCGCAAGCGTTGCAGCTTCACTCAAAGTTAGCTGATTAGCAGATTTTGAAAAATACCTTTGAGATGCAATCTCCACCCCATAAGAGCCGGCACCAAAGTAGGCGATATTTAAATAGCCCTCAAGAATTTGCATTTTCGACAACTTGTTTTCAAGTCCGATTGCATATCGTGCTTCACGAATCTTTCTGTTAATAGATACTGCAACAGCCGCTTCTTGCTCATCCTTAGTTGTAGCCGCAGTTAACAAAATTTGCTTTACGTACTGCTGAGTGATTGTTGATCCACCTTGAACCTGTCCACCAGCACCAGTTGAGATCGATGCACGCAGTGTGCCCTTGAAGTCGATCCCAGCGTGATTGAAGAACCGCTGATCTTCAATCGCGATAATTGCCTGCTGCATAAGTGGGGAAATTTTCTCGATTGGAACTTCAATTCGATTTTGTGCATAAAGCACTGCCAGGATGTTTCCATCTGCATCAAGCAAAGTATTTTGCTGTGGTAGTGGAACTTGTGTCAGGTCGCTTGGCAAACTGTTGAATGCTTGAGCGCTATTTCGAGTTGCCAGCCCTACGCCACCAATCACTGGTAGCACGATAAGAGCGCCAACTACGCCTGCAAGGGCGACGAAAGTAGCCATTCTGGTTAATAGACCAACCCGGTCTAGACCAGTTCCCCCAGGGTTATTTTCCATAGTTATTCAATGGTAACTCGCTAAATGCCAGGCACGAAACGCAAATATATCAAAGGCATAACAGTTGCAATTTCGCAGAAATAACTGGCTGCAGGTATTGACATGACCTATCACCTACCCCAATAGTTGAGCCAATGGTGTTTGCCTTAGCATTTTGCAAAGGGAAATATCGATAGACGTTAATCCAAGTATGAGGGGATACAAATCGTCAATGTGGAATGCTGAATGGAGTCGCAGCGCAGCTTGCCGCGATACTGATCCGGATCTTTTATTTGTCCAAGGCGCAGCGCAGAATCGAGTCAAGGTAATTTGTGCTGGTTGTTCGGTCCGAACCGAGTGCCTTGCGGATGCGCTAGATAACGAAATCGAATTTGGTGTTTGGGGTGGAATGACCGAGCGCGAACGTCGGGCGCTTTTGCGTAGACGCTCGAACGTTACTTCATGGCGAGAACTGCTTATGAATGCTCGCAAGGATTATGATCGCCTTGACCCAGTGGCTTTTGTCCGCGGAGCCTGATTCCCACATTTTTACTAAGTCACTAACTGTCGTATGCTCTTGATATGACTAAGTGGGAATATTTAACCGCACCATTATTGGTTCACAACACCAAGGCAATTCTGGATAATTTCGGACTTGACGGTTGGGAACTGGTTGCAATCATTCCAGGCATGAATTCAGAAAATCTTGTTGCTTACTTCAAGCGACCAAAAGAAGGCTAGTAGCTTTTCTAATCACTAGGGAAATAGGAAAAAACATGAGCGCAGTAGAAGATCGTTTGTCCGCACTTGGAATCACAGTTCCAGAAGTTGTTCCACCGGTAGCCTCCTATGTCCCAGCATCACGCACGGGAAATTTGGTTTATACATCTGGACAACTTCCATTCGTTGATGGCGTATTAATGGCAACTGGCTTGCTAGGTAAAGATGTCGACGAGGAAACTGCAGCTAAGTGTGCCGCGCAATGTGCAGTCAATGCCATCGCAGCAATCAAATCCCTGATTGGTGACCTAGATAAAGTTGTATGTGTCGTAAAAGTTGTTGGCTTTGTTGCCAGCACTCCAGAATTTACAAAGCAGCCAGTCGTGATTAACGGTGCAAGCGACTTGTTCATTCAAGCTTTCGGTGATGCCGGCAAGCATGCTAGATCTGCAGTTGGCGTAGCGGCTTTGCCGGCTAACACACCTGTTGAAGTAGAAGTCATCGTCGAAGTTCGCGACTAATTTTCAAGATCTAGAAAGCAGAAAGGTAGCGGACATGATTGACAGTAATTTGCATAACACACCGCTCTTTTCTGCGCTAGATGACGAAGCCGCAATTGCGTTAAAGCAATCGATGACGCAACAAATGGTCAAAAAAGGTCAAGACCTTTTCAAGGAAGGCGATGCTGGCGATCGTCTCTACGTTGTTACCGAAGGAAAAATTAAGTTAAGTCACTCCTCTGGTGATGGACGTGAATCACTTTTAATGGTGCTAGGCCCGGGTGACATGTTCGGTGAACTGTCGCTCTTCGATCCAGGTCCAAGAACTGCAACAGCAACTGCCGTAACCGATTCCCAAGTTCTTGGACTTGGCAATCATGATCTGCACGCCTGGCTTGCCGGTCGTCCTGAAGTTTCTAAGTCCTTGCTTAAAGCTTTAGCGCATCGCTTGCGCCGAACAAACGAAACCATGTCAGATCTTGTCTTTGCCGATGTTCCAGGTCGAGTAGCCAAAGCGCTTTTGGAATTGGGTGAAAAGTTTGGCACAAAGACTAGTGACGGGCTGTATGTACATCACGATCTAACTCAAGAAGAATTGGCACAACTAGTTGGCGCTTCTCGCGAAACCGTAAACAAGGCACTTGCCGACTTTGCGAGCCGTGGTTGGGTGAAATTAGAAACCCGATCAGTGGAGATTCTTGATGTTGAACGGTTATCAAAACGCGCTCGCTAAGTAATCATCTAGTCTTAAGTAATGTCCCCGCGCGAATCTAAAACTGCCTTAACGGCTCGCGCTATTGCGATCGATGCAAAACTTTCTCAGATGTTTCCAGAAGCAAAATGCGAATTGGATTATGAAAATCCGCTACAGCTCCTCGTGGCAACAGTGTTATCGGCTCAGTGCACCGACAAACGCGTAAATATGGTTACACCTGTTTTGTTTGAAAAGTTTCCGACCGTTACCGACCTGGCAGCTGCGTCAATCGAAGACATCGAAGTAATCATCAGATCAACTGGTTTTTATCACAATAAAGCTATGTCAATTAAAGGACTATCTGCGGCAATCATTGAACGTTTTGATGGAGAAGTGCCAAACACGTTAGAAGAGTTAGTAACTTTGCCAGGGGCGGGCAGAAAGACTGCAAATGTGGTTTTAGGCAATGCCTTTGGAGTGCCTGGTGTAACAGTAGATACTCATGTTGGTCGCATTGCCCGACGACTTGGCTGGACTAAACATACCGATCCAGTAAAAGTTGAATTCGACATCATGGCCATCTTGCCTTCGGAGTATTGGACAATGTTGAATCACCGTTTGATTTTTTTAGGTCGTCGCGTGTGCCATTCCCGCAAACCAGCATGTGGTGCGTGTGAACTTGCCACAATGTGCCCATCTTTTGGTGAAGGGCCAACTGATCCAACTGAAGCGGCCAAACTAGTGAAGACTGGTGACTGAGATGAGCGCACCAGAATGGATGAACCAACTAGTCACTCGATTGCCATCGTTGCAACCAAGTGATTTATCAAGGCATGCCGTCCCAGAAGAGTCGACTCGCGAAGCGGCAGTACTTGTACTGTTTGGCCCACGAGAAAATTTTGGTGAAGTAGTAATTATTGAACGTGCATCTCACCTAAAAGCTCATCCTGGTCAACCAGCATTTCCAGGCGGACGCGTTGAAGAAGGAGATAGTTCGCTTTCTCAAACTGCGCTTCGAGAAGCTAAAGAGGAAATTGGACTAAATCCAGACTCGATCGAAATCCTTGGCGAACTGCCACAACTCTGGATTCCACCATCGAACTTCAAAGTAACACCAGTTCTTGGTTGGTGGCATACCCCACATGAGATTACAAATATTGACGCCAATGAAGTTCAAGCTGTACACCAAATTCCAATAGCTGATTTGATAAACCCAAAGAATCGAACTCGTGTGCGCCATGTCAACGGATCTTTCGGTCCCGGTTTCAACATCGAATCAATGCTCAAATTGTTGAATTGCCGGCACCGGCACCTAACACCGAAGTTTCAAGTTGAACCCGTTCTACCTAGATCTAATCTTGATCGTCTTCGCAGTTTTCATATTGGTATCTGGTTGGCGGCGCGGATTATTCGTTAGCGCATTCTCGCTTGTTGGATTAATTTTTGGGGCCTGGCTCGGTAAGGCATTGATCGACATAGTTAATGGTGCTTCGACTGAGTCTTCATTAACTCGAACAGGATTAAGTGCCGCAACATTATTTATTGGCATCAGCATAGGAAGTGGGATTGGAGGCTTCATAGGACGACGGCTACGGAACTTCTTTAGCTGGTCACCACTTAGATTGCTAGACAATCTGTCGGGTGCTGTCTTATCACTAACAGCTTGGTCAATAGTTTTCTGGCTGGTTGCCACAACATTATTGGCCGCACCAGTTTCATCGCTTACCAATACTGTTTCGCAATCTAAAGTCTTAAATGCCCTAGAGCAATACATGCCCATGTCAATACGAAGTGCCGTGGAGTCAGTTCGAATTTACGTTTCCGACTCAGGCTTGCCTGAAGGATTCGCAAACGTTTTACTAGCTCCGGCCGTAGATCCACCAGATCTAACTTCTATCGATGCCCCCGCCGTAATTGCCGGCTTGGAATCAGTAGTCAAGGTTGAAGGCACAACAAAGAAGTGCAGCACTCGACTGACTGGCTCAGGATTTGTTGTTGGCCCAGATTTGATTATCACGAACGCTCATGTTGTTGCTGGAGTCGATAGTCCCACCGTTCGAGTTAAAGGAAAAGGAAAGGCCTTTGAAGGAACAGTTGTGTATTTCGATCCTGCGCGCGATGTTGCAATTATCAAGACCAAAGATTTTCCATCAGTTGCGTTGCGAATAGGTAAACCTCTGGCTCGTGGTGAGAATGCGGTGGTTTCTGGCTTTCCTGGCGGTGGGCCACTTACTTTAATTCCAGCTAGAGTCCGAAGTATTTCGGATTCTGGTGGCACTGATATCTATGGAAAGAATCAGGTGACACGGGAGATCTATGCGATCTCAGCAGACATAAAGCAGGGGGATTCTGGCGCCCCTATGTTTGCCCTAGACGGCACAGTTGCAGGATTAGTTTTTGCCTCATCTGCAACGGATGCGGAAACTGGCTACGCGCTAAGTGCCAAAGAGTTTATGGTGGGAGTTGAAATAGCCAGTACTGCTACGCAAGCCGTAGATACAGGAGAGTGCTCTGGTGTCTGAATCACAACTTCCACCTGCAGTAACTCGACTTTGGACTGAGCCAGGACTTCGCAAACGCGCCGACGTGATGTTTGATCTTCTGGCAGACGTTGATCGTAGCAATATTTCAAATTTAGTGAGTCAATTGGCAACTTTGAATGAGTTCTGGTTAATCATGCGCTTGCTAGACGCAGTTGACTATGGTGCTCCGGCCACTGCCGCGACAACGAGTCGACCTGAGAATCATACAAAGATTCGAAACTTAGCTCGTCTTGGTGAAGCGGTTATAAATGTTGACACACACGATTTCGAATCATGGTGTCAGGATTCGTTTATCCCACAAAATATTAGAGAAGATCTCGAACTCCGAATCTGGCCGATGAAGCCGCAGGTCGAAGCGTTAGGTGCATTACGCTCATTAATTCCGACGTTTGAACTTTTGTTGGAAGTTTTCGAAGTAAGAATTCTCAAAGGCGACATCAGTATGGGCCTTTCCATAATTCATTTGATGACCGAGTATTTGCCGCTTCTAGGTTGGGAGCAAGAGCTAGGTCACGCTGGAAATCCGAAGCAACTCGCCGAGTATCTAACTCAACCAAATTCCATGTGGCAGAACGATACCTGCCCACTTAATCGACAACAACGCAAGGCATTTGAAAATGTAATCACGGCTAATGACTCGCAAAAGAATTGGAGCATCTATCTTCGTGACAACCACTCGCGAGTTGCAGCATCACTGAGTATTTGCGCAGGGGTACCTAATGCGATATCGACGGTTAGTGGACAACGAACGTGTAGAACACCATGCTCGATTCGAAAAGCAAACAAAGAACTAGCTTGGTCAATGGTTTTGGTCCGAAGACTAAAAGATTCATCACTTTTAACTTTGCGTCACGATGCTCCAGTTGGACACTTCTTTTCGGTGCCGCAAGAGCCGGAGATTTTGGCGAGCTGGGAAACAACTTGGCAAGGATTGATTGCAGATCGGGATGAAGCCCCTACTGACCAGAATCCATTGCGAACAGTAACTAGAACTGGAGCTTTGGCGGGATTTCCCGAGCTCTTAGGACTGGTCGCGGGACTTGAGGGGCCAATGCAGCCTTCAAATCTAGTTTCTAAGATCGCAGCGGAGATTAAAGCATTGGCTGCCACCAGTTAGCGCCCAAGATATTAAGAAAATTCACAATTGGCTTGACCATAGCCTTAACTAAGAGAACTATCGTTGGTACATCTAAATATGAAATCGACATCGGCAATGAAAGCGTGGGGAACATGAGCGGCGAAGCGTTAGAGAATTTATCTCACGAAGATCGAGTGTTTCTACCGTCTGAAAAATTTGCTGCCCAAGCTAATGGCAAAGCCGATCTATATGAAAGTGCCAAATCAGATCGCGAAGGTTTTTGGAGTAAGCAAGCTGAAAATTTGCAGTGGGATACCAAGTGGAGTCAGGTTTTAGATTGGTCTGAAGCCCCAGTTTCTAAATGGTTTGTTGGTGGAAAGTTAAACGTTTCAGTTAACTGTGTAGATCGCCATGTTGCAGCTGGTAATGGTTCACGCGTTGCAATTCACTTTGAAGGCGAACGCGGGGACACTCAAACAATTACTTATAAAGATTTGCTCGACTCAGTTAGTCAAACTGCAAATGCTTTAACAGAATTGGGTATCAAGGCAGGAGATCGCGTTGCTATCTATATGCCGATGATTCCAGAAGCAGTCATATCAATGTTGGCCTGCGCTCGAATTGGCGCACCTCATTCAGTTGTATTTGGCGGATTTTCAGCAGAGTCACTTCGTAGTCGAATTGAAGATGCTTCTGCAAGTTTGGTTATCACCGCTGATGGTGGG
This sequence comes from Actinomycetota bacterium, assembly GCA_009918005.1. Classification (GTDB taxonomy): domain Bacteria; phylum Actinomycetota; class Actinomycetes; order S36-B12; family UBA5976; genus UBA5976. The sequence continues at coordinate 581 of RGDC01000033.1, read as the reverse complement.
TTCCGAAAAGGAAGTGCATTCGGGCTTAAGGCGGCCGTCGATGAAGCTATTGAGAACATGCCAAGTGTCAAAAATGTTTTGGTAGTCAAGCGAACCGAACAAGAAGTGAATTGGAATAACGATCGCGACGTTTGGTGGAATGACATTGTTGTTCGCCAGTCAACTACTCACACTCCGCAAGTTTTTGATGCCGAGCATCCACTATTCATTCTTTACACCTCCGGAACAACCGGAAAACCTAAAGGAATTTTGCACACGACCGGTGGCTACTTAACGCAAGCGTCTTACACACATCGAGTCATATTTGATCTAAAGCCTGAGACGGATGTCTATTGGTGTACCGCGGACGTTGGCTGGATCACTGGACACTCATATGTAACTTATGGTCCGCTGGCAAATGGCGCGACTCAAGTAATTTATGAAGGCACACCCGACACCCCTCACAAGGGTCGATGGTGGGAAATTGTTGCCAAGTATGGTGTGACGATTCTTTACACTGCGCCGACAGCAATTCGAACTTTCATGAAGTGGGGTGATGAATTCCCGCAAGCGCACGACTTATCAAGCCTTCGTTTACTTGG
>RGDC01000032.1 GCA_009918005.1 Actinomycetota bacterium | reverse complement strand
CAGCGGTTCACATTGTTGGTAAAAAGGGTTGGAATCGACGTGGCGCTATGGTCACAGATCGTTATCTGCATCTGATGCATCATCCAACTGTTGCCGAGTTTGTAGAATGGTCCAACGTTAATAGGGTTCCGATTATCGGAATCGATAACGTACCTGGCTGCGGCAACATTGAGAATGCAACATTGCCAGAATCGTGCGTTCTTTACTTTGGACAAGAAGGACCAGGGCTTTCACCTGAAGGCATCGCAGCCTGTTCCCAGATTCTAGGTATCACGCAAAGTGGCTCAACTAGATCAATGAATGCGTCTGCGGCCGGAGCTATCGCAATGTACGCCTGGGCTATGCAGAATGTGCACGGAAGAACTTAGCTCACAGTCGTAGCAACAGTGGTTGACTTGGTTGAGTACAAACCAGAGTAAGAATAGGTAACTACTCGAAAATTGTATTTTCGCTTTGAGTTTAATTTTAATAAAAAGGATGCCTTACCCGATGCATCGGTAATTCTTGATTGCTTTGTGACCCACTTGGTGCCAACTAAAACCTGAAGCGCCAACTTTTGTCCTGATATTGCTGTGCCGTTAACGGCAATCATGGTTGTTGACAAAACCAGCGGCTTCGTGGTTTTTGATTTAGCTGAAATCTTTTTGATCTTGATCGCTGCACTCGAAAATCCTTGGGCAATTAAAGCGCTTTGGACGGTTTTACATGACGCTGTCGTAAACCCAGAAGTTTTCGCCTTTAGAAGTGACAAGCAAGCATTATTCATTGCTCGCCCAAAATCAAAATAAGTTGCGGTCGCAGTCAGGTTACTTGTGGTTGCAAAAACCAATTGCGACATTCTGACAGTTCCAAGACATTCGCTAGCAACGTCACACAGGTCATTTTTGGTCACGGAATTTGCATTCGACCCCAGCGCCTTAATTGGAATATTTCCAATTTTGCCGCCGTTTGCTAGTACGTAAGCTAACCGATTCGCTGGGCCGCTGTTGTCATGACTATCCCCAGGCACCCATTTGCTATCGATCTTCAATACGGATGGGTTTTGAAGGTTTCTATAGCCACCCGCTTTAGCATCTTCGCCCATGGTCCAGGCAGGATCGGCAGCTTCTCCTGGCAGAACGCTCAATTGATCCATGGCTTCGCCAAAGATGTCGGAAACCGCTTCACTGAGTGCAGCAGTCTCAGAATTTTCAGCCATTGCAGAACTGAAGGCCAATGAAAATGTCACGCCATGCGCAAGTTCATGTGCAATCACATCATCTGCATGGTCAAAATCTTTTCCGAGGAAAATCCCACTGCAAGCTCCAGAGGCGCATTCATTTGAAGTCCACGGGACCCAAAATGCATTTCCATATGGGCATGCACCTTTGGCTCCATCGGTTGCGCATATATCGATAAATGCGCTGATGCGAGGCTTCGAGTCACCATTAACAACAGGTGCGATGTTACCTAAATATTTTTCTTCATTGATATCTTGTCCGAGCACTGAGCTGAAGTAGTCCCAAGTCCGGACGACATTTAGTTTTCCAACCGTAGTGTTCGGTGCATTGAGACCGGGAGTATTAATTCCGCACAGCGGCATACCTTGACCGCCAGATGCAATATTTACATATCGATCACCATTATTGGCGACTGTTACACCCACTGGTGGAGCGTAACCAGGAGTCATTTCTATTTGCAGGTCACATACGAACGGATCTTCTGTTATTCCCCGAACAAATGGAAGAGAGGATAGAACTTGTTGTCCGTCTTGCGACAGATATGTCATTGATATTGAAGTCGGACTATTCGATATAGAAGATGATGCCCGCCAAGCTAAATACTTTCCGAGTGGAACATCATTTACTAATGCGCTATCAACTATGACGAGCTGATTTTTCGAAACGTTAATTTCATTTGGTGAAATACCGAGATTTTGAGCAACCTTATATTTAAGTAACTCTGTGGCTTTGGCTTCCCCGATAGTTGGGATTGGGGTGCCTGAATAGTCCGAAATTGATTTAGTAAATGAAAGAAAAGAACCGTTTTTATCCACAGTTATTGCAAGTAAAGAATTTGCTACTTCGACATCATTTATCGACTGCGCAAATCTCACAATTGAAATGCCTGCTATTCCATCAATTACTAAACTCGGTTGAAATTGAGTTGGATCGATTCCCCACTTAGCCGCATTTTGAATTAGGTGGGAACGGGCAGCTTTAACTGCATCACGCTCAACTCGACCGAGTGGCTCTGGTGTCGCTACTACCTCTGAATTAAATAGTGAATCAGAATTTGAAACAGAATTTGAACTCGAGGTGGCATTGGCCGGCGATGTTGCAACCAGCGTGGAAGAAAGCGCAAAACTGAGCAGAAAAAACCCAAATCTTTTTGCGCTCAGGAAGGTTTTCACCCTTCTAATCTACGTCACTCATATTGACGAGTTGACGCACTTAAATCCAAGAGCCACCCAAAAAACAATGGTGCGATAGTCTGCAATTACCCACAATTTGGACCCACACCTTGGGCGTTCACGAAGGCGATTAAATATGAGCGATTCGATGACTCTGCGACTAGTAGTAGGTCTGGCCATAACAGCCGTTCTCGCTGCCCTTGCACTTAAGCGCGTTTGGTTCTTGTATCAGTTAGTGCGTAGTGGCGAGCCGGCCGTAAACCGCACAGCACAGAAACGAGTTCGCGCTAAGGCTGAAGTTGTTGAAGTTTTCGGACAAAAGAAACTGCTAGCTTGGACAATTCCAGGAATTGCTCACGTATTAGCTTTCTGGGGATTCATAGTTTTGTCTCTGACTATCGTGGAAGCATTCGGTGCTTTGTTTGATTCTGAGTTTGCAATTCCAGTTATTGGTCGGTCGCCAATTTTGGGTTTTGCTGAAGACTTGTTCTCCCTTTTTGTTTTAATCGGAATTGCAATGTTTGCGGTGATTCGCCTATTTAGAAATCCCGTCAAGATGGGCCGCGAATCTCGCTTCTACGGTTCGCATACTGGTGCCGCTTGGTTTGTACTTTTCATGATTTTTAATGTGGTTTGGACTTTGCTTTTGTATCGTGGTGCGCAATACAACGTCAGCGCAGAATTGGGAACAAACAACTTTCCGTTTATGGCTGGTGGCGCGTTTGCATCCGAGGCAGTTGCCGGTTTGATCCAACCGCTTGGTCTGCATGCAAATGAATGGCTAGAAATGATTGGCCTTTGGCTAAACATCGGTGTCATTCTTGGCTTCTTGGTTTTGGCTCTTCATAGTAAGCATTTACACATTGGTGCTGCTCCGCTAAACGTTTTGTTTAGTCGTCGCCCTAATGCTCTGGGTCCACTACTTCCAATTTACGCCGGAACCGAAGTTTTAGATTTTGAAGATCCAGCCGATGATGCAATTTTTGGTCGCGGCAGAATCGAAGACTTTACTTGGAAAGGCAACTTAGATCTTTTAAGTTGTACGGAATGTGGTCGTTGCCAAGATCAATGCCCAGCTTGGAATACTGGCAAGCCATTAAGTCCAAAACTTATGATTATGGATTTACGGGACCACTTATTTGCCAAGGCTCCTTACATTCTTGCTGGAAGTGACGATACAAAACTTGAAGGTATGAGTGCTGCAGTTCAAGCTGAAGTTGCTCGTCCAATGGTCGGATTGCGTTCTGATGATCCAAACGCCTTGACTGATGGCTATGACGCAACGGGTCATCGTTCAAGTGAAGGTGCTGTAATTGATTACGACGCACTTTGGTCATGCACATCCTGTGGTGCCTGTGTTCAGCAGTGTCCAGTCGACATTGAGCATGTGGATCACTTCATGGATCTTCGTCGCCATCAAGTTCTTGTCGAGTCTGAATTCCCAGCCGAACTAAACGGACTATTCAAAAACCTCGAAACTAAGGGAAATCCTTGGGGTATGAATACCAGCGGTCGCCTGACTTGGATTGAAGAAGTTGAATTCCCAGTACGCGTTTTCGGCATGGATGGCGAAGACAAGATTCCAGCTGATGTGGAATACCTATTCTGGGTTGGTTGCGCAGGTGCATATGATGATCGCGCCAAGCGAACCACAAAAGCGGTTGCTGAATTGCTTCACACTGCTGGCATTGAGTTCATGGTTCTTGGTGAGGGTGAAACTTGCACTGGCGATCCGGCTCGTCGTGCTGGAAACGAATTCCTATATCAAATGCAAGCTGCTCAAAACGTTGAGGTACTAAATGAAATTGGTGCCAAGCGGATTGTTGTTACTTGCCCGCATTGCTTGAACACAATTGCACGTGAATACCCACAGCTCGGTGGCGACTACGAAGTTGTGCACCACACTGTGTTGCTTAATCAACTTGTCACAGAGAATCGTCTAACTATGTTGACTCCCGAAGATGAGACTGTTACCTACCATGATCCTTGCTACCTAGGTCGCCATAACAAGATCTACATGCCACCTCGTGAACTAATTACAAACATGCCCGGTATCAATTTAGTTGAGATGGATCGAAATAAAGAGAAATCATTCTGTTGTGGTGCCGGTGGTGGACGCATGTGGATGGAAGAAACTATTGGTACTCGCGTAAATATGAATCGTGGCGATGAAGCGCTATCAACAGGCGCAACCAAGATTGCCGTTGCTTGTCCGTTCTGTTCCGTGATGTTAAATGATGCTGTCACAGTTCGCGGCCAGGAAGCCGGAGGCGATCCAGCCGCTGAAGTTGTAGACGTTGCTACTTTGCTTTTGGATCGAGTGAAACAAAAGTAATTAGGAAATTATCGTCCTATGAAAGTTTGCATGTGAACGACTAGGCGTTGGTCCGCGTTGACCTTGGTATCTAGAACCATAAACGCTAGAACCATATGGATGCTCAGCTTCGGAACTCATTTGGAAGAAGCAGACTTGCCCAATCTTCATTCCTGGGTAAAGCAAAATCGGCAATGTTGCAACATTAGCTAATTCCAAAGTTACGTGACCAGAAAATCCAGGGTCAATAAATCCTGCTGTTGAGTGAGTTAAAAGCCCAAGACGTCCCAAACTTGATTTGCCTTCGAGGCGAGCTGCGATGTTAGTTGGCAAAGTCACAACTTCGTAGGTGCTACCCAAAACAAACTCGCCAGGATGCAATACGAATGGTTCTTCGCCATTTGCTTCAACTTCGCGTGTTAATTCTGGCTGTTCGGTCGATGGATCAATGTGCGGGTAGCGATGATTTTCAAATACTCGGAAGAATTTATCCAAGCGCACATCAATGCTCGAAGGCTGAACCATGGCTGGTTCATACGGGTCAATTCCAACCCGGCCCGACTCGATTTCGGTCTTTATGTCTTTGTCAGATAGCAACACGTGATTAAGATTACTCAACGCTTGGCAAGGCTGTGCCGACAGGTCTAAAGATCCGAAAAACCCATTGTTGGTATGGTGAATTGGCAGCGCAGCAAAATTCCAGGCTTCAAGAGCGGTTAGATTCCCACCACTGGCTCGCGTAACCTAGACATATGACTACATACGCAAAATCTCAGCGCATTATTGGTTCGATCCTTTTGGCCGGCCTCGGACTATTCGGACCTATTTCATCTGCGTCCGCTCATACTGACTTGGTCAGCACTTCGCCAGCTGCTGACTCAGACGTAAATGCTTCGCAAGCCACAATTTCGTTAACTTTTGCTGAACCTACATTGGTTGATGGTGCTGCAATTATTGTGAAGAATTCGAATGGAGACATCTTAGATTCTCCTGCGCCAACTCTTGACGGCTCAACTCTTTCAATTCCTTGGCCTATGGATCTAACTCCAGGTCAGGTAACAATCGAATGGCGGGCAACTGGAGATGACGGCCACGTATTAAGCGGTGATTTTGGATTCAACTACACCGCTGCTGCTGAAGGCGGGATGGCACCAAGCCCTGCAGCAAGCGCAGAACCAATTATGACTGCCCTGGCAACTCCAGAAGCAATTGCTATGCCGCTTGCTATCGATGATGCACCCGCAGATGCGAGCAACAATAATTTAGTCATTAGGATCGCAATCGTTTCATTAGTTGGACTAGTTGCTGCTGGGTTATTCCTGCGACGCAGTAAGTAAGACTTAATGAATGGATTTATTGCACGACTAGGAATTTTCCTGCTTGCAATAATTTCATTCTCAACTGTTCTTATATATGGAGGAGCTGCCTGGGCTCCACTTCCAGAAGGATTACCAGATTCTGGACAGGCAACAAATTGGGCTTTGCAGTTCGCAATATTTGCTCACGTGATTCTTGGCCTAAGAGTTTTTGGACTCCTGGTTACCTGGACATTTATTGCGCCAACTTCTGGGGAAACAATTTCGCGCGAAGGTCGCTCTGCTGTATTGCATGCAAGTTCGATAGCGGCACTTTGGTCTTTGTCCGCAGTTATCGCGGGACTAACCACAATGGCAAATGTTTTGGGTGTGACATTTAACGAAGTGTTTCGTAAAGGATTCATCTCTACTTATTTAATGGCTTTACCTCCATCACGAAGTTACCTAATCACAGCCCTTATTGCCTTAGCGATTGCTATCGCTGGAGTATTTCTTGTTTCACTCAACTCAATCGCACTCTTGGCGGCACTCTCTGGGGCAGGTATTGCAGCACCGCTATTAAATAGTCATGCGGCCTCAATTGGTAGTCACTCATTGGCGCTTGCTTCTTCTGTTGCGCACGGTTTGGCCATGAGTGCTTGGGTTGGTTGTCTCTGGGCAGTTTCAACTTTCGTGAAAGCCAAGGATCTCAAAGTTGTGGCGCGCTTCTCAGCGTTAGCTGCAACCAGTGTTGCGGTTTTGGCTATTTCAGGACTTGCTGCTGCCTATGCCCGACTGGATTCAGTTAGCGATCTCTGGCTAAGTCGTTACGGTCAGATTGTTGTTTTAAAGATCGTTTTCTTTGCGCTACTCATGGTTCTTGCAATTCAAATTAGAGCACGGCTTACCTCAACTGGCAGTCTGACTAAGTTTCTGGGAACTGAAGTAGCAATCATGGCTTTGGCAATTGGAGTTGGAGTTGCGCTTCACTCCACTCCAATGAGTCGGATTTCGCTACCGCTAAATTCAGCCGGTGAGGAAATTCTTGGCTTTGCATACCCGCCGCCGCCAACCCTTTCAACAGTCATCTTTGGCTGGAATCCTGAGTGGTTCATGCTGACAATAAGTTTGGTTGCAGCGGCCCTTTACACGGTCGGACTAATTCGCATTAAACAGAATCAAATCAAGTGGAGCACGCTTCGCACTGTTTCCTTCATGATCGGAATCGGCTTAGTTATCTGGACGACTAATGCAGGAATAAGTATGTACTCAAAAGTTTCGTTTGAGTATCACATGATTCAACACATGGTGCTTTCGATGATTGCACCAATTTTTATAGTCTTAAGTACTCCAATCACATTGGCACTTCGGGCACTTCCAGCTCAAAAGTCTGCTGACCATAGAAGTCTTCGAGAATGGATTTTGGCCCTACTTCACAGCGGGTATTCCAAGTTGATCACTCATCCACTGATGGTTTTAGGAATTTTCACGTTCGGTTTGTACGGCCTGTATTTCACGCCACTATTTGCCACGCTGATGGCAAGTCACACCGGACACATATTTATGGAGCTACATTTCTTGATCTCCGGCATTTTATTTTCCTACGTCGTAATTGGTGCTGACCCAAGCCCTCGAAACGTGCCTTACTGGTCGCGATTAATGATTGTGCTCGTTGGCCTTTCGCTGCACGCATTTTTTGCAATCGCAATCATGCAGTCCAGTGAACCAATCGGTGTTGACTGGTACATCCAAGTACAACCTCCGTGGATTCCAGACTTGCTGGCAGATACCACCGCAGGCGGCAGTATTGCCTGGGCGCTTGGCGAAATTCCAACATTCCTACTTCTCGTGATCGTGGCAGTTATGTGGTCGCGCGATGACTCGCGATTGGCAAAGCAAATTGACCGAGCTGCGGATCGAGATGGCGACGCAGATTTAAGGGCATATAACGCACAACTTGGCTTGCTAAATGATCGAGACAATTTGTCTAACGAATAAATCGATCTTTTTGAAACGGGTGCTCGTTTCTAAAACTAGCAACTTGCGATAAATCAATTTCTGCATAAAGTACTTCTTCACTTTCGCCAGCTTCAGCAACTATTTCGCCGCGAGGACTAACAACCATGGAATGGCCCCCCAACATAATGTCGCCGTTTGGACCAACTTCATTGCAAGCAATTACCCAGGCTTGGTTTTCAATTGCTCGAGCTTGATTCAAAACTCGCCAATGATTAATTCTTGGAGTTGGCCAACCTGAAGTAATCAAAATTGTTTCTACGCCCTGATCACCCATGCCACGGAATAATTCTGGAAACCGCAAGTCGTAACAAATTGCTAGGCCAACATTTCCGACTGGTGTTTCTTTTGTTGTAACAATCTCTTTTCCACGGTTAAGCAAAACTGCCTCACCATGATCAAATCCATAAAGGTGAATCTTGCGATAGAACTTTACAATTTCACCCGCTGGATTGATTAAGACTGCGGTATTTGCCATACCTCCATCGGGAAGGCGCTCCACAAATGAGCCACCGTGTAACCAAAAATTTCCAGACTTGGCACGCTCCTGCAGCGCAACGACAAGTTCGCCATCTCGCGGTTGAGCATACGTTTCTAGTGCACCTGAATTGAAAGCTCCGATGTTCCAAAGTTCTGGAAGGACAACAAGATCGCATTTACCTTTTTGCTGGTCTACCAAATCCAGAACTCTTGGAACGCGTACTTCTGGAGTTTCTGAATCGCTAACATCAACCTGTAATAGTGCGACTCGATTCATAGCTCAAGTCTATTGAAAATGACTTCTTAGAAAAGAGAAGATCTAGATATCTAATACCAATGTTGAACCGGTGCTACGCGAAACGCAGGGATACATAACACCAATTGCATCTTTATCTTCGTCACTCATAACGGAATCGAGGTGCATCGGTTGGCCCTTGAGAACCCGAACCTCGCAAGTACCGCAAACGCCTTCACCACAAGACGAAATCAATGCGCCACCATTTTCATTTAAAGCATCTAGCAGTGACTCATCTTTCCCAACCAAGATTTTCTTGTCTGATCTAGATAACGTAACTTCAAACGCTTCCACGATTGCATCGTCACTTCGGTCAACTGCGCTGAATCTTTCATAATGAAGGCGATCCACCGAGACTTTGGAGCTCAATGCATCAAGTAACGGTTCTGGTAGTGCGTCAAGATTTGGCCTGCCCCCTTGTTCGTCATCTGCGTGAATAATTACTCGGTCGCCAAACATTTCGGAAAGTTCATTCGCATATGCCATCGAGGTGCGAGATCGACCGGCGTAAAGTAAGCGCCAATGCCTTCGATTGGGCAATGATTCGATCATGGCCTTGATCGGGGTAATGCCAATACCACCTGCGATGAAAAGGTACTCGTTAGAGGCTTCAAGTTCAAAGTGATTATGTGGACCAGATACCTCAAGGTTCATGCCGGACTTTAAGTTGTGATGAACGTAGTGGCTTCCACCGCGCGATGTCGGAGACTCCAAAACCGCAATTGAGTACTGCGATCGGTCAGCTGGATCGCCACAAAGCGAGTACTGTCGCTGCATGCCATCAGGTAAGTGCAATGTTATGTGGGCGCCAGGCACCCAAGGGTCTAAGTTCGAACGATCGGGACGAACAAAATCCAATCCTAGGATTCCGTCTGCCAAGGGTGTAACTCTGTCGACAAGAACTTTATGCAAATTTTCTTTATTTTGATTCGCCCTGCGACCCTCAACTGTTGCAGACAAAGTTTTAGCAGATTTTGGAAACAAGATTCGAGTAATCAATGCAACAGTTGTAAGGGTTATCAAAACCAATGCTGTGATTCGATAGGCCCAGGCGCGCACATCAGTCCCAGACCAACCGGCATGAAACGAAACTAATAGCACTAGGGCGTAACTTGAGTAATGAATTGCCTTCCAATATTTTCTTGGCAACTTTTTCATCATCAGAGAAGTAGCTTGGACGGCGAACAAAATGTAAGTACAAATCACGCCAAGTGCAACGGGCCAACCACCCAACCAAGCAATCTTTTGATACTGCGAGTGAAACGGTATGAATAGATCTTGAAGTGAAAATGCTGCATATTTGTCGACAAACAATGAGGCCATGTGTATGCCAACAAAAACAACCGATAATCCCGAAAGCCACCTGTGCAAATCCAAAAGCCAACTTGGATTGTCTTTGGGTTTCATTACTCGGGTAGAAAGCAAAATTCCCCAGGTAACACTGATTACCATCAGAGCCCAGGCAATGATTGCACTAGAACGAGTTACGTACCACCAAATTGCTGGATCTTTCATGAATAAATTTTCCAATTCTCTGAGGTATGAACTTGATTCGTATCATCGACAATCAGAGCGGCGGCGCCCAAAGAATCTATTTGCGAAATTCCCTCTTGTGCTCCCAAGATAACGCACATCTTTGACAGAACTTCTGCTTGCGAAGCATTCTGGGCTATAACTGTTGCTTGCAAAACATCAGAATCTGAACTTCTATGTGTCCGGGGATCAATAATGTGATGTGAACTACCGATTTTCCATCCCATTGGACTAGAAGTTGCTAGTCCACCACGGCTAAGGGAAATAGTGTCAATAAAGTTTTCTACCTCGTTTGGGTCTGAAATGTTAACTTTCCATCCGGCCGCATCTTGCGCCATTCCCTTTACGGCAACATCTCCCCCCGCAAAAACCGCAACACCCATAGCCCCAAGCTGCATTGCGTAGTCACTCATCAGGTCTGCTGCAAGTCCCTTCCCAATGCCACCGGCATCAAGTGCCACACCTTTCGGCACAGATACTGACTTTGTGTCCAGATCGATTACAACATCAGACAAGTCAGCAGACGTCTTGGAATTAGCACTCCACAAGGTGACATTTTCAGGATTTGCACGGCTTGTAGCAAAGCCCAGGTCGATTAAGTCGCTCAGGATATTTGCACTATAGAGACCTTGAGTTAACTCAAACCCCAACTTCATTTCGCTAACCAGTCGTAGCGTGGCATCACT
>RGDC01000031.1 GCA_009918005.1 Actinomycetota bacterium | reverse complement strand
GCGAGTCATTGCGCTATAGATACCAACAAGTGGATCCATTTCGCCTACTTGCCAGTCGCTAGATAGCGCAACGTGAGTGCCAACTGCCTGCAGAGACTTAATTCGCCAAGCGCGATCCCAACGATCTTCGCCGACGTTGTTCATCCATGATCCTTCAATCAAGTCAGGGGAGCAGTGACGAGGTTGCATGGCTGCCGTAATTCCAAGTTGAGCTAATCGCGATAGGTCATCGGGATGAATACATTCCACGTGCACGATTCCATGCCTTCGATCTGAAGTTGAATTCAACTTCGCAGCATTCTCAATGGCATCTAGAACTAATCGAATTCCACCATCACCAGTTGCATGAGTGTGAGTTTGTAATCCCATGCGATCGAGTTCAGCAACTATGTGATGAAACTCAGCGACCGAAGTGCTTGGGTTGCCGCGGTGACCTGGCTTGTTTGCATAGTCATCTAATAGCCAAGCAGTGTGCGGTTCAATCACATCATCGGCGTAAAGCTTGATCGGACCAAGCGAGAGATTGCTTGATGGCACATGATTATCGATCGTTGATTTCAACTCCATGCGGAAGTCAGCACCTTCATCGATTGGATGAAATAGCGCAGCAATTACTCGGGAAGTTAGCTTCCCTTCAATTAGGGCCCGATTGAATAGATCAAGCTCAGCCATTGGCACTTGCGGTTCCACAACTGTCGTGATACCGAAGCGGGTTGCCATTTCCATGCTGGAAAGCAACTTGCGATACCTGCGATCTGGTGAATACATCGGAATGTCACGCTGCAGAGCTTTTAGCCCAAGAGTTGTCATCGCGCTGGTATAGAAATCAGTGACCCAGCCAGTTGGCTTTTTTGTAACCTCATCAAACTCTGGACGACCCCAACTAAGTTCAATTCCTGGTTCAATCCCAAGCGCGCGAATTGCAACGTCATTTAGCCAAACGGAATGCTGATCATAAGTTGTAATAAAAATTGGGCGGTTGGTAATACCTGCAAGGTCACCTGCATTCGGCCTGCGACCTTCAACAACGGAATAGTTAGCATTCTCGCCACAGATCCATTCCAAATCTGGTCGCGAGTCAGCAAATTCTTTCATGCGCGAACGAACGCTACCTAGATCAACAAGGTCTTGAAGGTTTACGGCATCTGGATCGAAACCAAGTAGCAGGTGGTTGTGGCTATCGATAAAGCCTGGTGATACTAATTGCCCAGAAAGTTCGATAACTTCTCGCGCACTAGGCGCATCTTCAGGATTACCAACGAAGGTTATTTTGCCTTCGGATAAACCGATAGCAGCAACTAATGGCGCCACCCCATTTGGTTGGTGGAGTACTCCGCCTTTGAGCATTAAATCCAGCACTTTTCAACCTTAGTGATATCCCCGTATTCTTACGGTAGACGAGTCGGTCGGATGATCGCGGGCAGCAATGTTCGAGGAAAGTCCGGACTCCATAGGGCAAGAGTGGTGGATAACGTCCACCTGGGGTGACCCACGGGAAAGTGCAACAGAAAGTAAACCGCCTAACTTCATTTATGGAGATAGGTAAGGGTGAAACGGTGAGGTAAGAGCTCACCAGTACTTATGGCGACATAGGTAGCTAGGTAAACCCCACTCGGAGCAAGACCAAGTAGCAGGTGAGGTAACAACAATCGCAGATGGATGATCATCGCGCGCAAGCGTACAGAATCCGGCTTACAGACCGACTCGTCTACTTCTCACCGCGGATTGCTAAAGTTCAACTATGGAACTTAGCGCCGCAATTTCAGAATATGAACAAGCAACTGCTGCCTTTATTGCCACTGCTTCTAAGCTTACCGAAATTGAGTTAGATAAGCCTCAAAATGACTCATGGAATGCCAGGCAAGTTGTCCATCACGTTGCAGACAGTGAGGCTCAGTCGTATGCGAGACTTCGTCGTCTGATTGCTGAGCCTGGTACTCAAATCCAGAGCTATGACGAAGCTGGATGGGGAGAGAATGAAACATTGGGATACAAAGTACTTCCAGTTGAAATTTCACTCGCAGTTTTTCGTGCCGTACGCGCCTCGTCTCTAGAAATACTCAAGAGACTCAAGGAGGAGCAACTCGAAAACGCAGGCATTCACACAGAGTCAGGTAAGTACACATTGGAGACCTGGCTTAAGACCTACATCAACCATCCCATTGAGCACGAGAAACAAATTCGCTCAGGACTGAAGAATTAAAGAAACAAAGGCTCTTTTAGAAAAAGCTTTATCCGGCTTACAGACCGACTCGTCTTCTTTTCAGATCGTTATTTATTATTCAATGAACGTATGTTTCGAGGCATTTAGAAATCTAAGTTAAAATTTTGTTATGCCGAATCTTGACCAGAATCTGAAACAAGAGCGCGTTCAGGTACTTGACGTATTGCGCGGCTTTGCCCTACTTGGAATTCTTCTGATTAATGCCATGTCAATTTTGGCCGTTAAGGGATCGACACCAGCATTCAGCGTTGATATCTCATTAGCTGAGAGATTTCTGCAAGATGCAATTTTGTTCTTTGTGGAATCTAAGTTTTTTACTCTGTTTTCACTTTTGTTCGGAATCGGTTTTGCTATTCAGATCCAAAGTGCAGAGCGCCAAGGCACAGGATTTTTGCCAAGAATTTCGCGGCGCATGTTGGGATTATCCCTGTTTGGACTTCTTCACATTTTGCTTTTCTGGGATGGCGATATTTTAGTTATCTATGCAATTACGGGAAGCCTTCTAATTCTGTTTCGAAACCTTTCAGGTAAAGCGATTAGACGTTGGGTTATTGCGCTATTGGCAATACCAAGCACTTTAACTTTTATTGCTTGGGTCGGATCACTTGTTGCCAGAATCTCTCCTTCTGGTGCCAGCAATTTGGCAACAGTCGACAAAACTCTAGAGACTGATTTTGCTAACACTCAGGCAACTCAACAGTTATTGCAAAGCAGTTTTGTGGAAGCTATTGCAATTCGCATAGAAACTTACCTTGAGCTGCTGCCACTATTGCTATCCAGGATCCCAACAGTGCTGGCAATGTTCTTGATTGGCCTTTACCTTGGCAGAAGTAAGTTCATTACTAAGCTCCCAGAGAATGTTGAGAGCTTAAAGAAAGTAAGGCTTTGGTGCCTGTCTGTTGGTTTTGTAGTGATGGCCTTAATTTTGGCCGGCACCAAATTCCTGCCTACGTTAACCGCGCTGATTGGAATCATTGAAGATCAATATCTAGCGGGCCCAATACTTTGCTTGGGATATGCAGCCGCTCTAACTTTGGCATTTTTGAAGAATCCGAATCGGAGAATTTTCGGTGCCTTTGCACCTGTTGGTCGAATGGCGTTAACAAACTACATCAGCCAATCTATTGTGCTTACATTTTTGTCCTATGGATGGGGCTTGGGATTAGCGTTGCAACTTGGTGGGTACCAGGTGCTTGGAATTTGTATCGCGTTGTTTATAGGCCAAGTATTCTTTAGCCGAATGTGGCTAACAAGGTTTAGTTACGGGCCACTTGAGTGGGCTTGGCGCTGCATTACGTATTGGAAAGTTTTACCTCTGCGCAGTACCAGCAGTAGTTAATCCGGCTTACAGACCGACTCGTCTACTTAAGCCGGTATTTTCTGGGAGGGTTAAGTAATGGCGTGGCTTCGTGTGACTTAACCAATAGGATATGTGTGTAACTGATCATGTCCCAACAAATTAGGAGCAATCCAAATGAAAGACGCACCGGCCCGATTACTAGCTGAATTCCTTGGCGTTTTCTTCCTCTGCCTGTTTGGCATTGGCGCAATCATGAACGGTGCAGATCTAACTGGGGTTGCGTTAGCACATGGTCTAGCTATCTTTGTAGCTATTTGCGCCTTCGCCCATGTATCTGGCGCTCACTTTAACCCCGCAGTTACTGTGGCTCTGGCTGCAACTAAGAGAATCGCTCCTACCGATGCATTTATGTACGTCCTCGCCCAACTCGGAGGTGCGGTTGCAGCAGCGGCACTTCTCAAATCAGCATTTGGCACATTGGGTGGTGTTCCAAGTCTTGGTGAAGGAATCACGGTAAGCACAGGTATTTTGATTGAAGCTGTAGCTACTTTTATTCTGATGATCGTTATTATGGGCGTTGCTGTCGACTCTCGTGGCACTTTTTCCATTATCGCTGGCCTACCGATAGGCATGGCAATTGCTGGAGACATTTTCTTTGCTGGTCCAGCTACCGGCGCTGCAATGAATCCAGCTCGTTGGTTTGGGCCAGCTGCCGTAACAGGTGACATGGGGTCTGCGTTGATTTATTTGATTGGACCAATTTTTGGCGCGCTGGTTGCAGTGTTTGTTTATGACTTTGTCATGAAACCATCGAAGTCCTCATAGTCCTATTCGCAAAGACATTTAGGGTCGCAAACCCTGGGCAGTGGTATTTTATTTGGCCCAGATTTTGTGCTAGTTCAAGCAATCGCCCGCAAGTGCCAAAAACTGAAAACACTTTTGCCTTACATCCAACTTGGGCTGATAAGTGCATACTTAAGTCATGACCAAATACACCGCAGGCCGAGGGCTTGGAATTATGTTGCTCGTTGCCGGCTTTGCGCACTTTGCTGCCCCAGCTGGGTTCGACAAAATCATTCCACCAGCACTTCCGTTTGAACCAAGATTCTGGACTTACTTGAGCGGCGCCGCTGAATTAACAATTGGCGCAATGATGTTTGCGCCGATGTCTAAGACTTTGTTTGGCAAGCCAATTAGACAACTGGGTGTTTGGTCTGCCTTTGCATTATTTGTATTGGTATTCCCGGCAAACATTTACATGGCAATTGACTGGATGGATAACGAAATGCCAGATCCACTAATTGCCTTAGCGCGCCTGCCATTGCAATTTGGATTGTTCTATTGGTGCTGGGCCTTGAATAAAGACATGAACCGGGAACTCGCTAAAGCTATTTAGCTTTCTAGAATTACAAAGATCTTTCGAGTTCCTGGTACTTGATTCCAATTAACTGGAGTGCCTCGCTTAATTCCAAAGACGTCACCAGTTGCGAAAACTTCAGGGGATTTCCCAGGTTCAGTTAGCGTGATCTTGCCCGCAAGTACTACACAAACTTCATCCATTGGGTATTCATCGAAGTCCAGGGAATGTGGATCAGCAGACCAGATGCCAGCAAAAAACTTTTTATTTTCGCCAAAGAATGGCGTGATGCAGTATTCACCAGGGGCATCTGGATCGGCAGGCAATCCTGCATTGGTATCGATGCGAACTATGTTGCTCATGAGTAGCCTTCCTGTGGTTTTACCTATGTTATCTAGGGCGGGAATTTCAATAGGCTAGGTCTGTGCCAAAACTGAATCAATTCATTGCTCTAGGGGATTCCTTAACTGAAGGCCTATCCGACAAGTATCCAGACGGCAGTTACCGTGGCTGGGCTGATCGAGTAGCCGATGAAATGTCAAAGCAAGATTCAGATTTTCGTTATGCAAATTTGGCCGTTCGAGGGAAGCTAATCGAGCAAGTAATTGCCGATCAACTGCAGGTCGCATTGCCATGGATGCAGCAGGCACAGACATTGGTTACCTTCCATGCCGGAGCAAACAATGTCCTACGCCCCAAATTTGAACCAGAGCAAGTTTTTGAAACCTACAGAAATGCCGTTTCTCAGATTTCAGGCACGGGTGCAAAGTTACTGCTGTTCACAGTGAGAGAAGTAAGCAATCCTCAGACCAAAACTCAGCATTACTGGAACCAACGATTCGGTCCATTTAACGAAAATGTAAAAAGAGTTGCAGAGCAATTTGGAGCAACCGTTATGGATGCGAACTCACAAGAAGTTTTTGGCGATCCACGCATGCTCGCAGCTGATCGCTTACATCTGTCATCCGAAGGTCACCGTCGAGTGGCAGCAGCAGTATTGCGAGCCATTGATTTTCCGCACGATGCCGATTGGCAAGATCCAATGCCGCCATATCGTAAAATGCCAGCACCGCTGCGTGCCGTTGGTTCAGTTGCTTGGGGGATTGGGTTTTTAGTCCCATGGGCCGTGCGACGAATAACTGGAAAATCTTCGGGCGATGGCAGAGTGGCAAAACACACGGAACTCGTAAACTGGTCACCAAGAATTTAGGAGTTATTTGTGGCAAAACTTGGACTAGTTGACGGCAAACTTAATACGCTGCCTGAACCACAGCGCACTGTGATGCTGAAACTGGCAACCACGATTCGTGAACTTATCCCTGGAGCGAATGAATGTATCAGCTATAACTTGCCAGCTTTTGAAGTTGAAGGTGGCGTTATCTGTGGCATTGAAGGCTACAAAAAACATAACTCTTACTTTCCATTCAGCGGTAGTGTGCTGACCCAGCTTTCAGACGAACTTAAGAATTACGAAATGACCCAAGGCTCACTTCACTTTGCTTTAGACAAGTCATTGCCAAAGGGTTTACTTAAGAAATTGATTCGAGTTCGCCTTGATCAAATCGAGGAAAAGTCTCGTAAGGGGACAGGTCCAGCTCTGACCTACTATGACAATGCAGTTCTGCAATCAAAGGGCAAGTTTCGAAAAGGTGAACTTCACGGACCATGGCAATGGTGGCGCAAAGATGGCACCTTGATGCGCAGTGGTGAATTTAAAGACGGCGTGCAAGTAGGTACTTGGTGGACTTATGACGCAAAAGGGAAGCCTTACAAGAAAACTGAGTTTTAAAACTCATAAGTTGAAAGCAACAAATTAGTTTCGGATGAACTAATTTCTTTCATTTCACGAATTGCATTAATCGCTTTATCAAATTCTTCTAGCGATTCAGCTTGAATATCCGCGATTAAGTCCCACTTTCCATTTGTGGAATGCACTGCTGTGACATTTGGTGATCCACTTAGCCGAGAAACAACAGACTTAGCTGTGTTGCCTTCAGTAGCGATGGACATAATTGCCCGAACCACATTTGGTGAGGAGCCCGGGTTTACTTTGACGGTGTAGCCAATAATCGTGCCGTCATTTTCTAACCGTGTTATCCGATGCTGGATGGTGGCTCTGGCAACTTTGAGGTCACCGGCAATTGCACTTATGGAAGTTCGGGCGTCCTTGCGAAGCGCTGTAATTATCGAACGGTCCAAGTCATCCATGATTACTCCTAGCAAACTGATAAGTACAGGCTATCAAATTGCTAATTCAACGTACTAATTCGTACATTTTGTTGGCATTATGTGACACCAAAATCCATTAGTTTCAATAGGCACCGTAAATTCGTGATCTCTGGAATAGGAACTGACAATGACTCGCTTTGTAGATGTACCAGCAATGGCCAAGCTAATCCAAGCAATTGGCGTAGATGAATTCATTGCTGAGTTAACTGATGTCATCGAGGCCAACTTTGTTCGCTGGGAGGAGTTCGATAAGGCTGCCCGATTTGGTGCACATAATGAAGAAGGTGTCATCGAATTAATGCCTACGGCGAATGCTGAGCGCTATGGCTTCAAGTACGTGAACGGTCACCCAGAAAACATTAAGCATGATCTTTTCAGCGTTATGGGCTTTGGTGTGCTTTCCGACATGAACACCGGCTACCCAATGTTGCTAAGCGAACTTACGCTGGCTACTGCAATGCGCACTGCTGCCACTTCGGTGATGGCTGCTCGCGCATTAGCCCGAAAAGATTCCAGAGTCATGGCGATGATTGGTAATGGTGCACAGGCTGAGTTCCAGGCAATTGGATTCCACAAGGTAATTGGTATTACCGAAATTCGTGCCTTCGACATTGATCCAGAAACCACCGAAAAGCTAATCCGTAACTTGGCTGAATTTGAAGGTCTAAAGGTTGTGCATTGCAACTCAGTAGCTGAAGCCGTCAAGGGCGCTGACATTGTTACAACAATTACTGCAGATAAGGCAATGGCAACAATCATTACTCCTGAAATGGTTGAACCAGGTATGCACTTCAATGGCGTCGGTGGCGACTGCCCAGGTAAGACTGAACTCGCAGCGGGCGTTTTGACGCAAGGCAAAGTATTTGTGGAGTTCGAACCGCAGACCCGAATCGAAGGCGACATCCAGCAGATGCCAGCAGACTTCCCGGTGAATCACCTCTGGAAAGTTCTGGCCGGAAAAGAAGTAGGCCGCGATAACGACGAACAGGTCACGATCTTTGACTCTGTCGGCTTTGCAATCGAAGATTTCTCGACTCTTGAGTACATCTATAAGCAAAGTGTTCAGCGTGGAATTGGTGTAGATATTGAATTGGTGCCAACTCCAATTGGCCCTAAGGACCTATTCACCCACACCCGCCGTGGCCAGCTTCGCTCGGTAAAACGTCGCGCGGTTTAAGGCTTCTAGAGCCAGGTTCCACGATGTGGGGGGTCTGGCTAAGGCGCGTGGAAATCCCAAATGGCTAGCGCCTTTCTCGGGCGATAAAGTACTAGGAATAACCGAGACTTTTAGGGATTTCCATGGCTTTAGCAACACGTTTAGACAACCTAGGTACTGAAACTGCATTTGCCGTTTCGCTAGCTGCTGCCGAGTGGGGCGCAAAAGGTAATCGGATTTTTCCTTTCCACTTAGGGGACATTAATCTGCCTACTTCGCAAAACATTGTTGATGCGATGAATAAGGCGATTGCAGATGGCAAGACTGGCTACTGCCCAGGCGCTGGTATCCCGCAGTTGCGCGAAGCGCTAGCTGCCAACGTCGGTGGCGACCGCGGCCTAAGTTTTGATGCTTCGAACGTTGTCGTTCAACCTGGTGGAAAGCCAGTTATTACAAAGTTCATTCAGACCATCATGAATCCAGGCGACGAAGTTCTTTACCCAAACCCTGGCTACCCAATTTACGAAAGTCAGATTGAATACTTTGGTGGCATTGCCAAGCCTTACCGTTACATTGCAAATGGAAACGGTTTTAGCATTGATATCGATCAGATCAAATCTTTAATCACACCACGCACTAAAGCAATTGTTTATAACGACCTACAAAATCCAAATGGTGCTGAGTCAACTGATGCCGAGCGTGAGGCAATTGCAGAGATCGCTATTGCAAATGATCTGTACGTGCTCTCAGATGAAGCGTATTTTGAAATGCGTTACGAAGGAAAGTCAAAGTCAATTGCCTCGCTTCCAGGAATGGCTGAGCGTACGGTAATTCTTTACACCTTCTCCAAGAAGTTCGCGATGACTGGATGGCGCCTTGGCGCTGCTATTGCGCCTAAAGAAATTGCTGACGTCATTGCAAAACTAAACACAAATGATGAATCTTGCACGACCCACTTCGTTCAATACGGTGGCGTTGAAGCAGTAACTGGCGATCAGTCTGGTGTTCCAATCATGCTTAATACTTTGAAGCAGCGTCGCGATACCGCACTTGAATTATTGCGTCAGATGCCTGGTGTGAAGGTGCACACTCCAGAAGCAGGTTTCTACTTGTTCCCAGATGTAACTGAAGCAATGGCCAATAAGGGCATCACAGATCTTGGTGACTTTGCCCAGCAGGCGCTGCATGCAACAGGTGTTTCATTCTGTACTCGACGTCACTTCGGTCGCCCGCAAGAAGGCGAGAACGAGCAGTACATACGCCTTGCTTTCTCAGGCATAGATAACAGTGACATTTCTGATGGACTAAAGTTCATGGGTGAATGGATCGCTGAATAAATGGCGAAAGTTGTTGTAACTGGCAAGATCCCGGCTGGCGGGTTAGCTCGGCTAAAGGCTGAACACGATGTCACTGCTTGGGAAAAAGACGACGCGATTTCGCGCGCCGACCTTTTGACAATGGTTGCTGGCGCAGATGCGATTGTTTCATTGTTGACCGAAAAAATAGATGATGAACTTCTTGATGCAGCTGGTTCGCAACTTAAGTCTGTCTCCAATGTTGCAGTTGGTTATAACAACATCGATGTGCCAGCGTGTGAAAAACGTGGCGTTCTAGTTACAAATACGCCAGGGGTCTTGACTGAAGCTACGGCTGATATTGCAATGTCATTGATTCTGATGGTTACTCGTCGTTTGGGTGAAGGGGAGCGAGTAATTCGCGCGCAAGAACCATGGCAATGGGGAATGTTCTACATGCTTGGCATGGGACTGCAAGGTCGTCAGCTGGGCATTGTTGGAATGGGCCAGATCGGTATTGCAACTGCACGTCGCGCCAAAGCTTTTGGCATGAACATTGCTTACACTCGTCGGTCACCGCTTGAAGACAATGTTGTTAATGAGCTTGATGCTAAGTACATGTCCATGGATGAACTAATTGAATCTAGCGATGTGCTTTCATTACATTGCCCATACTCACCAGCGACCCATCACTTGATGAGTGAGAATCAGTTTGCGCGTATGAAGAAAACTGCGTTCTTGATTAACACGGCACGTGGACCAATTGTGAATGAACAAGCACTTGTCGATGCGCTAAAGGCCGGCGAAATTGCCGGTGCCGGTCTAGACGTATTCGAGAATGAACCAGCCGTAAATCCCGGCTTACTAGAACTTGATAATGCTGTATTGATCCCACACTTGGGGTCAGCAACGGTCGAAACACGTGCCGCCATGGCTGACATTGCAGCAACGAATGCCTTAGCGATTCTTGCTGGTGCTCAGGCTCCAAACCTCGTAACCTCATAATCTGCCATTACTAGTCAGTACGTTCTGCGTCGATTAAGGCGAGCAAGGCTTGCACCAATAGAATCGGGCTATGTCCAAAGTCCTTGCCTCATTGCCAGTTGGCGAAAAAGTCGGAATCGCGTTTTCTGGAGGACTTGATACTTCGGTCGCAGTGGCTTGGATGCGAAGCAAAGGTGCCATTCCTTGCACCTACACCGCCGACTTGGGCCAGTACGACGAACCAGACATCGATTCAGTGCCAGCCCGCGCCGGTGAGTATGGCGCAGAAATTTCTCGACTTGTGGATTGCAAGGAAGCGCTAGTCAACGAAGGTTTAGCAGCGATTGCTTGTGGAGCTTTCCACATCCGCTCTGCCGGCAAGCAGTATTTCAACACCACGCCACTGGGCCGCGCAGTAACTGGAACATTGCTAGTTCGCGCGATGCTCAGTGACAATGTCGATATTTGGGGAGATGGGTCAACCTATAAAGGTAATGACATCGAACGGTTCTATCGTTATGGCCTTCTTGCTAATCCAAATTTGAAAGTTTACAAACCTTGGTTAGATGCAGACTTTGTGCGCGAGCTCGGTGGCCGCAAAGAGATGTCAGAGTGGTTA
>RGDC01000004.1 GCA_009918005.1 Actinomycetota bacterium | reverse complement strand
AATGCAATTTCTTTAAGCGGCATGGTGAGCGAAACACCAAGCCAGCTCGAGTCAACTGTGTCTAGAAACTTCCCAAGCTCGGATTCTTTTGTTTCGACTGCGGAATATGTGTGCTCTAGGTTGAGAGCTTTATAGGCAGCATTGTGAAGCACTGGCGAAAGTGAGTGCGCGATGGGGCTACCGAGAACTGCTGCTTTCATTAAAAGCACACACCTGGATTGGCATCACAGAACGCTAGGAATTGATCTTTCCAAACCAAAAACTCATCATATGACCTGGTGAATTTTGTCTCCTGAGTGTTCAAATCAACCGTGATGAAGTACAGCCAATCACCGGACGCTGGGTTTAAAGCCGCCTCAAGCGCCTTTGTTCCTGGACTATCGATTGGTGTTGGTGGCAATCCTGGATGAAGGTAAACGTTATATGGCGTGTCAACAGTGAGCTGCTCAGTTGTCAGAATCACGTCAGTTTTACCCAGTCCATAATTAACGGCCGAGTCAAACTGAAGTGGCATCGGCTCAGCTAGTCGGTTGTAAACCACACGAGCTACCTTTGTAAAGTCCCTAGGATGACCCTCAACTTCAAGTAGCGATGCGACTGTAAGAATTTCATATGCAGATCGACCCATTTGAGTGGCGCGTGCTTCTAAGTCGATTGCTTTAGCTTCGGCGTTAAATCTCTCGATCATTGTGCTGATTATCTGCTCTGCAGTAGTTCCTGGTGGAAATTCATATGTCGCTGGAAACAAGAATCCCTCTGGATTGCCACTTGCGTATCCAGGTAGCCCCAATTCAACGGCCTTCGCCAATGCCGATTCAAAATCTGCCATGGGAAGACCAGTTGCAGTTGCAAGCGTGTTTATGGTCCAGGAGACTCGCTTTCCTTCTGGAATTACTACCTTTGTTACCACGCGGTTGGCTGGATCTAGCAGAGCTAAGATCGCATCTGAACTCTTCATCTTCAGACGCAGGTTGTATGTACCTGGTGAGATGGTGGAACTATCCGAGTTTTCATTGGCTGCCGCAATGAACCCATCAACAGACTTAACCACGCCAATAGCCTTTAGGTTGTTTCCAATCTGTGCCAAAGTTTCGCCCGGCTCAATTTGAACCTGGATTGAACCAGAGCCTGGACCTGGGTAATCCGGCGCGCCAGAAACACGAGAAATCACTTGCGGGGTGACTAAACCGATCACAGCAATAATCGCTAGCAATGGGACCAAAGTCTTGCTAATTGACTTCTTTTTGGACTTGTGCCCTGAAGGTTGTGGCGAAGTGTTTGGGTCGTTATTGAAGAGATCTAAGTTGCTCATCTAAATCACTACCTCTCCCACTAAATTCCCCGCATGTCTTTCCGATGCCAAAGCATGCTCCAAAATAACCACAGCGGCTGCTTGATCTATTGCATCACGACTTTGCTTGGTATTTCGACCGACCTCATGCAGCCCGCGTTGTGCACTGACGGTACTTAATCTTTCATCAATTAAGCGAATTGAAACTGACAACTCACCTATCTGTAATGCCAAATCTCGGGCTAATTCGAGAGCGGACAAGGTACTAGCTGTATCTTTTCCAGCCAAGTTGGTGGGTTTGCCAATGTAGATGCAAATTGCATTATGTTCAGCAATTAAGCCAACAATTTCAGCTACTGCACCCGCACCAGCAGCAACAGTTACAAGCGGCGTAGCAATTAATCCCTCTGGAT
The DNA here is from genome assembly GCA_009918005.1 of Actinomycetota bacterium. Lineage (GTDB taxonomy): Bacteria > Actinomycetota > Actinomycetes > S36-B12 > UBA5976 > UBA5976. The sequence continues at coordinate 35,064 of RGDC01000004.1, read as the reverse complement.
CGCATTTAGCAACACCAATTCGCACTGAACCTACATCGAGAGCAATGCGAACGCCTGTGACCATGTGTTAACTGCTAATCCCACCGGTAGCTGCCGTAAATGCCGCATCAAGATTTGCGATTGCAGATCCGCCACCTTGGGCCATTTCTGCATTACCGCCACCCTTACCATCAAGTGCTGGAAGCATAACCTTTAATACTGCTGCTGCCGAAGCGCCAGAGTCTCGGGCTGCAGAATCGGTGGTCACAACTACTGCTACCTTTTCGTCGTCTATCGTTGCACCGACTAAAACGAAGTTAGTTGCTTTGATGCTGCCCTTGGCACTGGAAACCAAATCTCGTAGATCGCCTGCTGCAGTACCTGATGGCGCAGTAAATCTGTAAAGCGCAACATCGCCAACTCGAGTTGGTTCTCCAACTAAGGAATCTATGTTGCTTGTCAATGCCGCGGTACGAGCCTTTGCAATCTCTTTCTCAGCTGCTTTCAGCTTTTCCATCATTTTGGAAATTCGCTCCGGCAACTCCTCTGCTTTTACTTTAGTCATTTCCGAAAGCTGCGCCACCAAGTGATGCTCGCGCGCCAAGTACCGATATGCATCCGCGCCTACTAAGGCTTCAACACGGCGCACACCGGCACCGATTGAACTTTCAGATAAGAAGGTAATGACTCCAAGTTGTCCGGAGCGTTCAGTATGGGTGCCGCCACAGAGTTCTCGTGCCCAGTCTCCGACACTAACGACTCGTACTTGGTCGCCATACTTTTCGCCAAACAATGCCATCGCACCCGTAGCCCTTGCTTGTTCCTGCGTCATCAACTCTGCAGTCACTAGCAAGTTGTCCAACAAAACTTCATTAACTCTTGACTCAACGTCGGAGAGAACTGATTGTGGCACCGCGCCTGCGCTTGGGAAATCAAACCGGAAGCGACCAGGTGAATTTTCCGAACCCATCTGAGTTGCAGTTTCGCCCAAGGCTTCGCGGAAGGCTTTGTGAACCATATGTGTTGCTGTGTGAGCGCGCGAAATGGCAAGCCTGCGTTGCAAATCTACTTGCGTAACCGCACTTACACCGACTGTTGGTGCGCCGAATATAACCCGTCCTCGATGTACGTAGAGTCCGGGTACCGGGGTTTGCACGTCAGAAACCTCAACAACTGATCCATCACCAAGAGTTATCAGGCCATGGTCAGCGAGCTGGCCACCGCCCTCGGCGTAAAACGAGGTGCGGTCTGTGAGAACTTCTACTTCGTCACCTTCAGCAGCACTATCAACATCAACGCCATCCACTACTAGTCCAGTGATTGTGCTTTCCGTGACAGTTTCGGTGTAACCAGTGAATTGGGTAACACCGGACTTACCCATAATCTCGCGGTAAACCGTAACTGCTGCTACCCCACTCTTGCGGGCCACTGAGTCAGCCTTTGCACGCGATCTTTGTTCCTGCATTAATCGGCGGAAGCCTTCTTCGTCAACACTTAAGCCTTGCTCGGCTGCCATTTCAAGCGTTAGGTCAATTGGAAATCCGAATGTGTCATGAAGTGCGAATGCAGAATCACCGCTCAAAACTTTCGTTTTCGTCGACTTCAAATCAGCTGCTGCTAAATCGAACATAGAGGTGCCACGTTCAAGTGTGCTCAGAAATGTTTCTTCCTCGGCAGCTGCGATAGACATGATACGGCCTTGCTCATTCAACAATTCTGGATACTGGGGTGACATCGCAGTGATACTGGCCGCAATCAGATCCTTCATAGAAGGATCGTTGGTTCCTAGCAATCGCATGTTGCGCACAACGCGACGCAAAATTCTGCGCAACACATAACCGCGACCTTCGTTACCTGGCAGAACACCATCGGCAATCAGGAAGGCACAAGTTCGGGCGTGATCAGCCACAACGCGTAAAGCGATGTCAGCCTTGGGGTCGGAACCATACTTGCGACCGCTTAGTTCGCTGGCTCGATCCAAAATTATTCGAGTTGTGTCTATTTCATAAATGTTGTCGACACCTTGAAGTAAAGCAGCCATCCGTTCAAGACCCATGCCAGTATCAATGCTCTTTGATGGAAGCTCACCAAGAATTGGAAAGTTCTCCTTACCTGGTCCTTCACCGCGTTCGAACTGCATAAAGACAAGGTTCCAAACTTCCAGATAGCGAGTCTCATCTGCGATTGGACCACCCTCACGACCGTGCTCCGGTCCGCGATCGTAATAAATTTCGGAACATGGACCACATGGACCAGGTACACCCATTGACCAATAATTGTCTGCCATGTCGCGGCGCTGAATGCGCTCCATTGGAACTCCGACAACTTTGTGCCAGATGTCAACGCTTTCATCGTCATCTAAGTAAACAGTGACCCAAAGTTTGTCTTCTGGAAATCCATACCCACCTGCTGAAACTGGTGAAGTTAGTAGTTCCCAGGCATACGGAATTGCATCTGCCTTGAAGTAATCACCAAAAGAAAAATTTCCACACATTTGAAAAAACGAGGCATGACGCGTGGTTTTGCCAACTTCTTCAATGTCTAAAGTCCGCACCACTTTTTGTGCTGACACAGCCCGCGGATACGGCGGCGCTGCTTCACCTAAGAAGTATGGCTTGAATGGCACCATGCCAGCATTGACGAACAAAAGTGTTGGATCATCAAGCAGCAGACTGGCGCTAGGCACGACCGTGTGACCTTTGGACTCAAAGTAGTTCAAAAATCTGGATCGAATTTCAGCGGATTCCACTGCTATCAACTCTTTCATCTATGCATTTGGCAACAAGGTAAATACCTTGAAACCAGGTTCGGTATCCCCTAAACCCTAACGAACTTACGTTGTAACGGCTTAATCCCTACCCAGTATGGAACGAATTTTGCTCCAAACTTGGCGCAAACCTACTTCTTCACCGCGATCTGTGGGCTGGTAATACCTCGCTTGATTCAGTGGCTCGGGCAAATATCTCTGTTCACTAACTCCCGAAGGCTCATTGTGCGGATAGGTATAGCCGACACCATGACCTAAATCTCCCGCTCGCGCATAATGAGAATCCCGAAGATGCGCGGGCACAGTTCCAATGTCACCTTTTCGGATGTCTTCAATTGCGTGATCAATTGCTAAGTAAGCACTGTTCGATTTCGGCGCCAAAGCCAGCGCAATAGTTACTTGAGAAAGCGTGATTCGAGCCTCGGGCATACCTATTAGCACCACAGTCTGAGCTGCCGACACTGCCAGCGACAACATTGAGTTATCTGCCAATCCAATATCCTCGCTTGCACTGATCATTAACCGTCGGGCTATGAAGCGCGGATCCTCACCAGCTTCGAGCATTCGGGCTAGATAATGCAGAGCAGCATCAGGGTCTGAGCCACGGATCGATTTAATGTAGGCACTGATGATGTCGTAGTGCTGATCACCAGCTTTGTCATAGCGAACGACGTTGTGATCGCTAGCCGCACTGATGTCATCAACAGAAATTTCTGAATGAGCATTACCGAGTGCAACTCCGGCCGCTGCTTCCAAAACTGTTAAGGCTCGTCTGGCGTCGCCACCAGCCAATCGAATCAACATCTCAAGCGCATCGGAAGCAAGCGAAACTGAATCATTTAAGCCACGTGGATCGGAGATCGCACGGTCAATGACATTAGTAATCTCGGCTTCATCCAGCTCGGACAGCGTTACCAAAAGCGAACGTGACATCAGTGGAGCAATGACAGAGAATGACGGATTTTCAGTAGTTGCGGCAACGAGAGTTACCCAGCCATTCTCCACACCGGGTAACAGCGCATCTTGTTGAGTTTTATTGAAGCGATGCACCTCATCCACAAACAATACGGTTGATACTCCGTAAAGCGACTTGTTCTCTTGCGCAGCAGTGATAACCTCGCGCACATCTTTGACACCCGCGTTAATGGCAGACAACTCCATGAATTTTGCAGAGCCAGCTCGCGCAATAAGTTGTGCCAACGTGGTCTTTCCGGTTCCAGGCGGACCCCACAAAATTACCGATGATTTTGTGTCCAAGTCGGTTGGTTGAAGTAGTTTGTGAAGTGGACTACCTTTTGCGATTGCTTTACGTTGTCCAACAAATTCATCAAGGGTTCGCGGGCGCATTCGCACCGCAAGTGGCGAGCCACTTGACTCTTGATCGAAAAGAGAATCAGTCATCGCTAGCGTCTTGAGCGAATGGATCTGCGTCGATTCCAGCCTCAAGTCGCTGTTGATCAGTGATTGGGGTGGGCGCACTAGTTAGTGGATCAAAGCCCGCACCAGTCTTTGGAAACGCAATCACGTCACGCAAGCTGGTGGCGCCCGAAAGCAACATACAGATTCGATCCCAACCAAATGCAATGCCGCCATGCGGTGGAGGCCCATAGGCAAACGCATCAAGCAAAAAGCCAAACTTCTCGCGAGCCTCTTCATCACTTAATCCAAGCAAGCTGAAGACTCGTTCCTGCACATCGCTACGGTGGATACGAATCGAGCCACCGCCGATTTCATTACCATTGCAGACTATGTCGTATGCCCAGGCCAAAGCCTGATCTGGCGCTTCTTCGAATCGGTCTACCCAATCAGAGTTAGGTGATGTAAATGGGTGGTGAACCGCGGTCCAGCCTCCATCATCAGTCCTTTCAAACATCGGTGCGTCAACTATCCATAGGAAAGACCATTGGCTGTCATCAATTAGTCCACAGCGCTCGCCAACCTCTTGTCGAACTGCACCAAGCAATTGTTGAGTGTTGGATTTTTCACCCGCTCCGAAGAAGGCACAGTCACCTAGCTTTGCACCTAAGTGTGCTGCTAAACCTGCTCGCTCATCGTCAGAGAGATTTTTTGCAACTGGTCCGCCGAGAGTACCATCAGCCTCAAAAGTTACGTAAGCCAATCCCTTGGCGCCACGCTGCTTAGCCCACTCCTGCCAGGCATCAAAAGTCCTACGTGGTTGATCGGCGCCACCAGGCATGACAACTGCGCCAACGTATTCGTTTTGAAATACCCGGAACTCAGTGTTCTTGAAATATGCAGTGCAATCTGACAATTCGATGTCGAATCGTAAATCTGGTTTATCTGAGCCATACTTGTCCATCGCATCGAAATAAGTCATGCGTGGAATGTCCCCAATTTTGTAGTTCAAAGTTCCTTGCCACAGGCTGCGCACAATGGCTTCGCCTACTTCGAGAATGTCTTCTTGCTCGACAAAGCTCATTTCGATGTCGAGTTGAGTAAATTCGGGTTGCCGATCCTTGCGGAAATCTTCATCTCGGTAACATCTGGCAATCTGGTAATAGCGCTCCATGCCACCAACCATCAACAATTGCTTGAATAACTGCGGGCTCTGTGGCAAGGCATACCAATGCCCTGGCTGCAGCCGAACTGGCACTAAGAAGTCACGAGCACCTTCCGGAGTGCTACGAGTAAGCGTTGGCGTTTCAATTTCAACAAAGTTACGATCATGCAAAACTTCCCGCGCTAGCCGATTCACATTACTTCGCATGCGCAAAATGTTGCCAGCTGCTGGACGACGTAAATCAAGGTAGCGATACTTCAAACGAGTTTCTTCACCAACCGTGATGGCGTCGTCTATTGGGAAAGGTAGTGGGGCACTCTTACTCAATACAATTACCGAGTCGGCAATGACTTCTATATCTCCGGTTTCGATCTCGGAGTTTTCGTTACCAGCTGGTCGGGCTTCGACAGTGCCAATGATCTGAAGACAAAACTCCGAGCGCAGTTCGCCCGCTACAGCCTCATCGCGAACAACCACCTGAACTGTGCCAGTAGAGTCTCGTAAATCTAGAAATGCAATTCCGCCATGGTCACGGCGTTTGCCAACCCAGCCAGCCAGTATTACTTGCGAACCGGCATCGCTTAAACGGAGCGCGCCAGCGTTGGTATTTCTTAGCATTCAAGGTTCCTTAATTGGACTATTTGAGACGATCTAACAAAACGCTTACTAGTAATTCTACGGAGAGGCTTTCCTGTGACCCATCTGCGAGGTTTTTGATCACAACGGTTGAGTTTGTGATTTCGTCCTCACCAATGATTACCGCATACTTTGCCCCAGTCCGGTCTGCGCTCTTCATGGCTGCCTTAATTGACCTGCCATCGTAGGCGATGTCGGCATTGATTCCGGCAGCCCTGATTAGCCCCGATAAACCAACAATTTTGGTGACAGCTTCATTACCGACAGGGATCATGAAAACATCTGTGCTGGCATCATCCACTAACTGCAAACCCTCAGCTTGAACCGCCAAGCAAGTTCGATCTACACCCAAACCAAAACCAACTCCGCCAATTGCTGGGCCACCTAAAGTTTCAATCAATCCGTCATACCTGCCACCGCCCCCAATGGCAGATTGGGCACCGAGTCCATCGTGCACACATTCAAATGTTGTTCTGACGTAGTAATCCAAGCCACGAACTAATCTCGGAGCCTTTTCGTATTCCACGCCAAGGGCGTCGAGATACTCAAGTACTTTTTCATGATGTTCAGAGCAAGCCGAGCACAAGTGATCTGGCATTAGTGGAGCGTCTTTCAACTGACTTTGTATAGCCTCGCGCTTGTCATCCAGGACTCGTAGCGGATTGATTTCAGCGCGCACTCGAGTTGCCTCGTCTAAATCGCAATTGTTTAAAAATTCAACCAAGGTCTGTCGGTAACCTGGACGACACTCGTGGCATCCAAGTGAATTAACGAGAATCCGTACTTGTTTCATTCCCAGAATGTTTCGCTGGGCATGGTGTGCCATCCAAATAACTTCAGCATCTAGTGCGGGGTCTGAAGAACCTATAGTTTCAACACCGACCTGGGTGTGTTGGCGGTAGCGACCAGATTGCGGCTGCTCATATCTAAAGTGTGGCCCGGTGTACCAGACCTTTGAAGGCAATGCACCGCGATCCATTCGATTTTCTAACATCGCGCGAAGAACGCCTGCAGTTCCCTCTGGTTTAAGCGTCAGGCTGCGACCACCCTTATCTTCGAAGGTGTACATCTCTTTTGAAACCACATCAGTGGATTCGCCAACTCCGCGAACAAATAGTGCGGTGTCTTCAAAAATTGGCGTTTCAATGTATCCGTAACCTGAATTCCGCGGCGGAGTTGAGAGGGCGTCACGAACTGCTAACCACAAAGCTGAAAATGGTGGTGTTACGTCGTACGTTCCCTTTGGAGCCTTGAATAACTCAGTCATAGTGCGCTGAGGCCTTTAGCAACCCGAAGCAAATACTCGTTGCTGCTCTTTTCAACAGTCATGTTGCTCGAAGGTCCATGACCCGGAAAGACTAGCGATGAGTCAGGCAGATTCAATACAACATTTCGCAATGAAGTGTCCATGTCAGCCGGAGAACTACCTGGTAAATCAGTTCGCCCAATAGCACCAGCAAACAACACATCGCCAGTAAACACATGATTAACGTCACCTTCAAAATCAAACAGAATGGAACCTTGAGTATGGCCAGGTGCGTGCAGCACTGTGAACTCAAGTCCAGCTAATTCCATCGACATGTGATCGGTAACTTCTCTAGTGTCCTCTGGTTCTGCAAAGACATCATCGGTTGCCATCATTTCCATAAGTGCATTCTTGGTTTCCACTGATACTCCCGCTCCAGGATCATTTAGCAAGAATCGATCTGAGCCATGTATGTATGCCGGAATTCCATAACCAGTTGCCACTGGAAAGATCGACCACATGTGATCTATGTGGCCGTGGGTCAACATAGTTGCGATTGGCTTGAGATTATGCTCGGAAATTATCTCTTTAATCCCTGGCGCACTGCCTAAACCAGGATCGATAATGATGCACTCAGAATTGGCACTGGGCGCTATCACATAACAATTGGTCTGCCATGGACCTGCGCCAAAACTCTTAATTAACATAACCACGCACCTGCAACTCGGAATTCACCTAGGCTACCGCGAATTTGCTGATTTCTAGAGCACCGTAGAATGATGAATTGTGCCTTCCAAACGTGAACGAGAACTAGCGCGAGCAAAATTTGCACGTCAGCAAGAACGTCGTGCCCACCGCCAGATCCGCAGCAGATTTCTAGGTTTTGCAACTCTAGGTCTCTTGGTTGTTGTCTTGCTCGGTTTCGTAATAAACCAGAACAACAAATCTGATCAGGTCGTAGCAGATCCAGGTGCAAGTTCTAGTTCCCTGCCAACCCCAGTGACTATTTCCACAAATGCTCCGATTGCTGGTTGTCAGGACCCTGTCCAGGTCAGAGCCGACAATATAACTTTCGGAAGTGCAACTACTGACCTACCAACGGCAAGTGAATTTTCGCTAGAAACGAATTGTGGTGTCATAACGTTTGCTGCTGACTCGAATGCGCCGACAACCGTTGGGACGATTGCTTGGCTAGCCAATCAAGGTTTTTATAACAACACTTCATGTCATCGGTTAACTACTCAGGGAATCTTCGTTTTGCAGTGCGGCGATCCAGCTGGCAATGGCACTGGTGGCCCTGGCTTTAAGTTTGCGGATGAGAATTTGCCGACTGCTGGCTCAGATGGCAACTACATTTACCCTCGCGGCACCGTTGCAATGGCGAACAGCGGACCTAATACAAATGGCAGCCAATTCTTCTTGGTTTACCAAGACTCGCCGCTTCCACCCAATTACTCAGTATGGGGCAAGATCGTGCAAGGCCTTGATGTCCTAGATAACGTTGCATCTGCTGGAGTTTTAGATGGATCTAGCGATGGACTTCCAAGTCAAGCGGTAGTAATCAGTAAGGCCTCAACTACGCCATAATTGGATGGCACACCAAGAGCCCTTGTGGGACCCGAACAAAAGGAATCGTCATGACAACAACAAACGAGTTTGGCTACGTAGATGACGAAGGAAATGTATTCCTAAATGCTCCATCGGGCGCCACGAAAATTGGCCAGTACGCGGCTGGTGAACCGAACGAAGGTTTAGAGTTTTTCACCAAGCGTTACCACGACCTAATTGCCGAGATCGAACTAGCTGCAGCTCGACTAAAGGATGGCAAAGGCAATGTTGAGTCGATTACTGCGCTAATTGACCGCATCGATAAGGCAATCGAATCCCCAAATCTCCTAGGTGACTTCGACAAGATTCGAGCCGGCAAAGATGCACTGCTAGCCGGTTTCGAAGAGCATAAAGCCGCAGTCAGCGCCAAGAAGGCGGAAGCCAAAGCTGCTGCTCTATCCAAGCGCGAAGAAATTGTTGCACTAGCCGAATCTTTAGCGGATTCAAACGCTTGGAAAGTCACTGGCGAGAAGTACAAAGAATTATTGGATCAGTGGCAGAAACTTCCGAATGCCGATCGTGCCAAGGAACAAGAACTTTGGAAACGTTTCAGTCATGCAAGATCTGCATTTGATAAGGCACGTCGCTCCTATTTCGCAACTTTGGATGCGAGTCGGACTGAAGCAGTAAATGCTAAAAAGGCACTTATTAAGAAGGCGGAAGAATTAGCCAGTTCAACGGAATGGGCCAATACAACTACTGCTTATAAGAAACTTATGGACGAGTGGAAAAGCACTGCCCGGGCAGCTAAGGGCCAAGAAGAAAAACTTTGGAATGAATTTAAGGCTGCGCAAGACAAGTTCTTTGCAAGTCGAAATGCCGCAAATACCGTTCGCGACGAAGAGTTCTCGAAGAACCTTGAAGTTAAATTAGAACTGCTTAAGAAAGCTGAAGCGTTGCTGCCGATAACAAATGTGGATTCAGCAAAGGCAGCGCTGCGAGATATTCAAGAAGCCTGGGAAAAAGCCGGACATGTTCCCCGCAACGACAAAGAAAAAGTTGAACGTCGCCTAAAGGCTGTTGAGGACGCCATCCGTAGTCTGCAGGAAGAACACTGGCATCGCACTAAGCCAGAAGTCGTTGACCGTGCCAACTCGTTAGTTTCATCATTTGAAGCCAGTATTGCAAAACTTGAAAAACAAAAGGTCGCCGCCGATGCTGCAGGCAAATCCAGTGACGTAGCAAAAATTGACGCGCAGATTGCACAAGCTCAAGGCTTACTTGCGGCTGCCCGTTCCGGAGCAGCAACGTTAGGTTAGCTCTTGCTCAGACTCGATAAACGTCGTAAACGCCATCGATTCCCTTTACCGCCCGAAGCACCTGGTTCAAATGCGATGGGTCACCCATTTCAAATGTAAAGCGAGATATCGCGACCCGATCCTTCGTAGTAGTAACCGATGCATTCAAAATGTTTACATGCTGGTCTGATAGCGCTCGAGTAACATCGGACAGCAAGCGTGCCCGATCTAGGGCTTCAACTTGGATGTTGACTAGGAAAATACTGCTCTTTCCAGGTGTCCAAGCTACTTCAACAAGTCGTTCTGGCTGTGTTCGAAGATCATCAGCATTGACGCAATCTGTTCGATGAACTGAAATTCCTGAACCTCGCGTCACAAATCCAAGAACTTCATCTCCTGGGACTGGAGTGCAGCATCGTGAAAGCTTGACCCAAGTGTCGTCAGCGCCAATAACCGTGATGCCAGGGTCTGGCTTAGCATCGCGACGATGTGCGACTCGGCTTGGCAGCACTTGCTCTGAGGCATCTTCAATCAGCCCTTCGTCACCACCAAGTGAGGCTGTCAATCGAGTTACAACTGTTTGGGCGCCAAGATGACCTTCACCAACGGCTGCATACAGTGCACTGACGTCGGCGTAGTTCGACTCCAGTGCCAATGTATTCAGCATGCTGTTGGTAAGTAGTCGAAGTGGCACACCACCTTTCTTCATAGCCCTAACGATTGCTTCCTTGCCGGTCTCAATTGCTTCTTCGCGACGTTCTTTGGAAAACCAAGCCTTAATCTTGGACTTAGCTCGAGCACTCGCAACAATATTGATCCAGTCGCGAGACGGACCTGCAGAGTCGGACTTATTAGTAATGATTTCTACGTTGTCACCATTAGTCAACTTGGTATCAAGTGGGGCAAGTTTGCCGTTGATTCTTGAACCCACGCACCTATTCCCGACTTCGGTGTGCACGCTATAGGCAAAATCAATTGGTGTACTTCCAGCAGGCAAAGCCAAGACTTCACCCTTTGGGGTGAATACATAAACCTCTGCGGCGCCTAAGTCATCGCGAAGCGAATCTAGAAAGTCTCCTGGGTCGGCGGTTTCACGTTGCCAATCCAGAAGTTGGCGAACCCAACCCAGATCGTCTGGGCCATCTTTGCCGGCCACCTTGTCTTGCTTGTAGCGCCAATGAGATGCAACACCAAACTCGGCTGCGCGGTGCATTTCTTGAGTTCGAATTTGAAATTCGACTGGCTTCCCATTTGGTCCAATTACCGTGGTGTGCAAGGACTGATACATCGTGAATTTTGGCATCGCGATGTAATCTTTAAATCGGCCAGGGACTGGATTCCATCGGTTATGAATTATTCCCAGCGTTGCATAGCAATCCTGGACGTTGTCTACCAATATTCGCACGCCGATCAAGTCGTAAATGTCATCAAAATCTCTACCGCGCACAATCATTTTTTGGTAGATGCTGTAAAAGTGCTTAGGTCTGCCGCTAACCGTTGCCTTGACATCATTTGCAAGCAGATCAGCATCTAGATAATCAACAATGGTCTGCAAACTTTCATCGCGTGCTGGTGCCCGCTGCGAAACTAACCGGGCAATCTCATCGCTCATTTTTGGGTAGAGCGAGGCAAAAGCTAAATCCTCAAGCTCCCACTTAACTGAGTTCATACCAAGTCGGTGCGCCAGCGGAGCGTAGATTTCTAAAGTTTCGCGCGCCTTCTGTTCCTGCTTCTCCGGCGATAGATAAGACAGAGTCCGCATGTTGTGCTGGCGATCAACTAACTTGATAACTAAAACTCGGATGTCTCGAGCCATAGCCACGACCATCTTGCGAACCGTTTCAGAAGCTGAGGCTTGACCGTACTTAACCTTGTCTAACTTGGTCACTCCATCAACTAATCCCGCAACTTCATCTCCAAAATCTTTGCGGAGATGATCAAGGTCGTATTCAGTATCTTCGACTGTGTCATGCAAAAGCGCAGCTATCAAAGTGGATGAAGTCATACCTAAGTCCGCAAGCAAGCCGGCAACTGCAATTGGATGTGTTATGTATTGCTCCCCTGACTTACGGTTTTGCGCCCGATGCAAATAGTCTGCAGTCTGGAAGGCTCTGATGATTTCGCTGACATCACTTCCGGGGTGAAACTTCAACAAAGTATCGATAACTTCTTGGAGTTGAGCAGGAATTGGCGTCTGGAGTCCTTGCGGGAACCGCTCAGTTAGGGCAAGTGGCAGGCCCGTAGACAATTCTGTAGTCATTTCGCCTCCCTTGCTTCCAAACATTCTATTTGGAAACTTATAAGACTGCGAAGACGTCGATTCGTGGGTCTCGACTTGCTACTTTGTCGCTGCCACCGAGAAATGCAAGATTAAGAAGCACAGTAATTCCCAGCACCTGCGCTCCACATTCTTCAATCAGGTCAATCGCTGCGCAAGCGGTACCACCAGTAGCAAGGACATCGTCAACTATTAGAACGCGATCATTCTTTGACAATGCATCCTGATGAATCTCAATAGAATCAGCGCCATACTCAAGCTCGTATTCTGCGCGAAATGTTGCTCTTGGTAACTTGCCGCTTTTTCGAATCGGAATAAAACCTAGATGCATATGCGTAGCCAACGCTGCACCCAAGATAAATCCTCGTGCCTCTACACCCACTATGTGGGTAACTCCAGCATCGGAGAAGTGAGCTGCGATTTCGCTGTTAACCCAATGTGCCGCATCAGCGTTGCCTGAAATTGGGGTTACATCTTTAAACACAACGCCCGGCAACGGGTAATCAGGAATTTCCGCAATAAGGGCAGTTACTCCAGCGCGATCCATTTGGAGTTACTTTCCCGATCTGCGGGAGCGAGTCTTCTTGACTTGCTGCTGTCTCGGACCAGCCGATGCAACTATCGGTGCACCAATCGCGACCACTGGCTTTACGTCATCTCCAGCATCTCCACCTTTGCGACGCGAATGCACCCGCTTAGCTAAAGCTATGTTTTCGGCGGATCGCTCTTTCATCTGACATAAGAATGGGGTTGCAACGAAGATTGAGGAATATGTACCGACAAGCATGCCAACAAAAAGTGCAAGTGCTAGATCGTTAAGTGTGCCAACCCCAAGTAGAGATACTCCTACAACCAAAATAGAAAGTACTGGTAATAAGGCAACTACAGAAGTGTTGATACTTCGCACTAAAGTCTGATTCAAAGCCAGATTCGCAGCTTCACTATATGTGGTTCGAGATCCCCCATGAATACCCTTGGTATTTTCTTTAACCTTGTCGAATACCACAACTGTGTCATAGAGCGAATATCCCAAAATCGTTAAGAAACCAATCACGCTCGCTGGAGTTACTTCAAACCCACTTAATGCGTAAATACCGACGGTGATCAATACGTCGTGCGCCAAGGCGATCAATGCAGCAACGGCCATCTGCCATTCAAAATAGATGGACAGGAATACTGCAACGAGCACAAGGAACACCAAGAGTGCTCGTAATGCATTTTTTGTTACTTCATCGCCCCAACTTGGTCCAACAAGTTGAACCTTAATGTTGGCCTCATCCACCAAAAAAGATTTGGCTAGCGCGGCACTTAAAGCATTGGATGCCTCAGTAGAAAGAGCCGGTGTTTGGATTCGAACTTTATTTCCGCCAATAATTGTGACTGTGGATGGCGTTTCACCTGCGGCCAAAACCGTCTCTCGTGCTTGTGAAACTGACTGGTCATTAGCCACGGCTAATGGGACCGAAAATTCAGCTCCACCCTTGAATTCGATGCCAAGATTCAAGCCGCGAACTCCCAAGGTTGCGATTGAAAGAACAATTAAAATTGCCGAAACTAAGTACCACGCCTTGCGGCGTCCCACAATGTTGTACGAGACATCACCGCGATAAAGGCTATTGCCTAGTTGACTCAAACTAGCCATTAGTTAACCTCCGATGTTGCAGCTTTGACCCCTAGTCGGGTTGGCGAAACTCCAGTCCAGGACGAACCAGCATTCATCCATTTAGAGTTACCAAGTTTGGTTACGAGTGAGCGAGTGAACATGAAAGCCACTGCTATGTCGACAAAAGTAATTAGTCCGAGCGTGAACGCGAACCCACGAACACTACCTACTGATAAGTAATACAGGATTGCGGCACTCAGCAATGAAACAAAGTCTGCTGCCAGAATTGTTCTACGGGCGCGCGTCCATCCTTGATCGATTGCAACTCTCAATCGCTTGCCTTCACGAATTTCATCGCGAATTCTCTCAAAGTAAATGATGAATGAGTCTGCGGTAATGCCAATCGCCACGATAGCGCCAGCAACACCTGACAAAGTCAACGTGAACCCGATACCTCGCCCGAGGATCACGAAAACTAAGAAGGTCATAACCGCCGCGGCAACCAGACTTATAACTGCGATAACACCTAATGCTCGGTAGTAAAGAAGTAGGTAAACAATGACCAACAACAATCCAAAGCCACCGGCTATTAATCCTGCTTTCAGCTGATCGTTTCCTAGTGTTGGTGAAATTTGCTGAACCTCATCCACATCAAGTGCAACCGGAAGCGCGCCGTATTTAAGCACCTGGGCAAGCGCCCGAGCTTCGTCGGCCGTGAATGAACCTGAGATTACTGCCGAGCCACCAAGAATCGCTTCGTTCACAGATGGTGCGCTGATTACGACACCATCAAGAACAATTGCAAACTGATCGTTTGGTTTTTCAAGTGCGGAAAGTTTCGTAGTCGAATCTGCAAACTTCTTTGCGCCTTCGCTTGTCATTTGCAGTTCTACTTGCCATCCACCTGCACCCTGCTGTGGCAAACCTGCTGTGGCACTGTCGATGTCGGTACCAACTAAATCTGCTGGGGCTAGCGCGTACTTAACTGAAGCATCCTTTTCGCAACTGATTAAGTACTGTGCGGGATCGTCAGTCGAGCCCTTTAAAATATCTGACTTGGCGCAGTCCAATGCGGAGAATCTATTGGCGAAATCACCGGAACCATCGGGTGATTGAATCGGCGGCACCAATAGTTCCGGTGCGACCGATACTGATGGGGATGGTGTTGGTGTGGGAGTAACACTAGTAGTTGGTGATGCGCTGGTTGATGGTGACGCACTAGTTGATGGCGTAGCGCCCGAACTAGCGGAGGAGCTCACGCTCGGTGTTGGAGAAGTACTTGGCTGTGGTGAGCCATAGTCGATTGCTAAAACTGGACGGAAATTTAGTTGCGCGGTCGTTTTCAGTTGGTCAACTACAGTACGACTGGTTTCGCCAGGAATAGTAACAATAATTTTTGCACCATTGCCCGTCCCCTGAATAGTAACTTCTGATTCAGCAACACCAAAGCCGTCTACTCGTTGGCGAATAATTGAAAGAGTTTGATTCAACTGTTCTTGTGACAGCGTTTCGCCAGCAGTTACAGATGGTGACAAAATCACCTGAGTTCCACCACGGAGATCTAGCCCAAGTTTCGGGGTGTGGCGTTCGCCGGGCAAGAAGGCCCAAACAAGTAATCCGATAATGCCAACGGTGAAGATCAATAATGACCGACCTGGACGGTAATGCTGAGCCACTTGTAAGCCTTTTCGTATTGGATGCCAGAACTAATTTCCAACGTTGAAATTCGTTGTTCCTCAAGTTTAGTGGGCAAAACTAAGGACTCTGCGACCGCCTGTTAGTCCTCGAGGGGTAGTTGATTGGGCAATTTAGGTAGTTTCCGTCCAAGTGCTGTCCAAGCCGCAGGAGTCGCCACTCGCCCCCGAGGGGTTCTCGATATAAATCCTTCGCGTACCAAAAACGGCTCACAAACTGTGTCTACGGTTTCTGGCTCCTCGCCAACTGCCAATGCCAAAGTCGACAGGCCAACTGGACCGCCACTGAATTTATCAATTAAGGCAACTAAAACAGCGCGGTCTAATCGGTCTAGCCCAAGGTCATCTACTTCGTAAAGTTCCAAAGCGGCCTGAGTTCGTGTCAAATTTAAGTCACCATCGTGATGCACCTGTGCGTAATCACGCGACCTACGCAAAAGTCGGTTGGCGATTCGAGGTGTACCACGTGATCTTCGACTTAATTCGCTGGCAGAGGCGGCGTCAATCGAGATTCCAAGTTGCTTTGCAGATCGCAAAATAATTGATTCAAGCTCAATTGGTTCGTAGTAATCAAGGTGCGCAGTGAATCCGAATCGGTCTCTAAGTGGCGCCGGCAACATGCCTGCCCTTGTTGTTGCTCCTACCAAAGTAAATGGTGGGAGCTCAAGCGGAATCGAAGTTGCACCTGGGCCCTTTCCAACCATCACATCGACTCGGAAGTCTTCCATCGCCAAATACATCATCTCTTCGGCAGCTCGTGACATGCGATGTATTTCATCTAAGAATAAAACTTCACCCGGTACCAAGCTCGAAAGAATGCTTGCTAAATCACCTGCATGTTGAATCGTTGGGCCGCTAGTAATTCGAAGTGGCGCTCCAACTTCAGCAGCAACGATCATCGCCAAAGTAGTTTTTCCCAATCCTGGCGGACCCGACAAAAGTATGTGATCCGCGCTTGCATTGCGCTGCTTAGCTGCACTTAACACGAGTTGCAATTGGTCCTTTACGCGCTTTTGACCAACGAACTCATCAAGTGAAGTAGGCCGCAGTGCGGCATCTGCCACTCGCTCCTCAGTCGAAATTTCAGGATTAACCATGCGATCACTCATGCGCCGGCCAAGATTTGTAACGCTCTGCGCAGTAACTCAGGTGTTGCCTGAGTATCCGTAACGCCTTCATCGATCACCGCAGTAATGGCTCGCTGTGCGTCACGCGGTGACCAGCCCAGGCCAAGTAAACCTTGTTCAACTTGAATCTGCCATTGCGCTTCTTTACTTGTGTTTCGCTTAACCCCCGTTGTAGGAGTTCCGATTCGATCTTTAAGTTCTAGGACTAATCGCTGAGCACCTTTTGCACCTACACCAGGGGTTTGCTTCAAGCGAGCTACGTCTTCGTTGCCGATTGCGACCCGGAGTTCATCGGCAGGAAGTGAGGCAAGAATCGTGAAAGCTAACTTAGGACCAAACCCAGAAACACCCTGGACGACTTCAAACATTTCGCGATTCTCTGAATTAGAAAAGCCAAACAAAGTCAACGAGTCTTCTCGGACAATCAATGATGTAAATAACGTGATTTCTTTATCAATCCTTGCCTGAGAAATCGTATCTGGGGAACACATAACAGTCATGCCAACTCCACCAACAGCAACGACAAGTGAATCCAACCTGATCTCTAAGACAGGTCCGCGTAATGAGGAAATCATTAGGCACTCACCGCTGACTGCTTTGCAAGTTGTTCGGCAATTCGACTCTTGCCATGACCTTTCCAGGCGTGACAAAGTGCGAGAGCAAGTGCATCGGCGGCGTCAGCTGGTTTAGGCGGCTCAGCAAGATTCAGCAATCGAGTAACCATTGAAGTTATCTGCGCTTTATCTGCTCGTCCATAACCCGTAACTGCGGCTTTAACTTCAGTCGGTGTGTACATTGCAACGTCTAATTGATTGCGTGCCGCAATCAACATTGCAACTGCGCTGGCTTGGGCTGTGCCCATTGCAGTGCGAACATTGTGTTGGCTAAACACGCGCTCAATTGCAACTGCGTCAGGCTGGTACTGGTCAAACAAATCATTTAACCCAGACTCAAGCTCCAAAAGTCTTGCAGGTAGATCATCTGTACTCGGGGTTCGAATTACGTGAACTGACACAAAGGCGGCGCGACGGTTGGAGTTGAGGTCAACTATCCCAACACCACAGCGCGTTAAACCTGGGTCAATTCCCAAAATTCTCATGATTCCTCCGAACATCTGTTCGAAAGCCTACGGCATACTTTCGTAAAAGCAGCGGATTTGAGGCCTTTTTCGTTGAATTAGTCCGAAAGTTCAGCTAAGACCTCATCGGAAATGTCGATATTTGTGAATACATTCTGGACATCGTCGACGTCTTCTAGGGCTTCAATCAAGGTAAACACCTTGCGCGCCGTATCCGCATCCACGGGCACCGTCATGTTGGGAACAAAAGTTGATTCCGCTGATTCATAATCAATCCCGGCTGCCTGCAGCGCCTGTCGGACAGCAACTACGTCTTTTGAATCACTGATGATTTCAATGCTTCCACCATGATCATTTACTTCTTCGGCGCCGACATCGAGTACCGCATCCATAATTTGCTCTTCGTTCGATGCGCCTTCTGGCACCATCACTACACCTTTGCGCTCAAACATGTACGAGACTGAACCTGGATCAGCCATGGTGCCACCATTTCGAGTGACTGCAACGCGAGTATCAGATGCTGCCCGGTTGCGATTATCGGACAGACATTCGATCAGGATTGCAACACCATTGGGACCGTAGCCTTCATACATGATGGTTTGGTAATCCGCGCCACCTGCTTCAACTCCAGATCCACGTTTTACGGCACGATCGATGTTGTCGTTAGGGACTGAATTCTTTTTAGCCTTGGTGATTGCGTCAAAAAGCGTTGGGTTTGCCGAAGTGTCTCCCCCACCAAGCCGGGCGGCAACTTCAATGTTCTTAATCAATTTTGCGAATAACTTTCCTCGCCGGGAATCAATTACCGCTTTTTTGTGCTTGGTTGTTGCCCATTTGGAATGCCCACTCATGCTGACCTCACCATGTCTACAAAATACTTATGAATTCTTAAATCCGCTGTGATCTCGGGATGAAAAGAAGTAGCCATTAGATTATTTTGCCTTACCGCTACGACCTGATCAGTGCCAGTAAGGGATTTATCCGCAGGAATCGCAGCTAGCACCTCAACAGCAGGACTTGCCGCCTCAACTAATGGCGCGCGAATAAATACGGCGTGATAAACCGGGTCGCCAATAGCTGCGATGTTTAGATCGATTTCGAAGGAATCAACTTGGCGTCCAAAGGCATTTCGTTTTGCGGTGATGTTTAATCCGCCAATGGTCTCTTGATCTGGTCTGCCGTCGGTTATTGAGTCAGCCAACATAATCAATCCAGCACATGACCCATACATTGGAATCTGGGTGCGAAGTTCGCGAAGCGGTCCGAACAGGTTGTTTTTCACAGCGAGAATACTCATTGTTGTAGATTCCCCACCAGGAATGACTAGGCCAGCAATGCCCTTTAATTGTTCCGCCGTTTTGACAAGCCGCACATCTACATCAAGTTGCTCTAGACAGCGTGCGTGTTCCCGCACGTCACCTTGGATTGCGAGAACCCCAATTACTGGGGACATGGCAACTACCAGCCGCGCTCGGCAAGACGGTGTGGCACTGGGATGTCAGCTACGTTAATACCAACCATCGCTTCGCCCAAGCCACGTGATGCTTTTGCGATCTCATCTGGGTTATCAAAGTGGAGTGTTGCCTGAACGATTGCATTAGCTCGCTTAACTGGGTCACCGGACTTGAAAATTCCGGAACCAACGAATACACCATCAGCACCAAGTTGCATCATCATTGCTGCATCAGCAGGCGTTGCAATTCCACCGGCCGTAAAGAGCACAACTGGTAGCGCACCTGTTTCTGCTACTTCACAAACCAATTCGTAAGGTGCCTGAAGTTCTTTCGCAGCAACATAAAGCTCGTCTTTGCTCATCGAAGATAGTCGTCGAATCTCGCCCTTAATTGTGCGGATGTGACCCGTTGCATTAGATACGTCACCGGTTCCAGCTTCACCCTTAGAGCGAATCATTGCTGCACCTTCGTTAATGCGGCGCAGTGCTTCACCAAGATTTGTTGCGCCACATACGAACGGAACAGTGAAGGCCCACTTATCTATGTGATTGATGTAATCAGCTGGAGTAAGAACTTCAGATTCATCGATGTAGTCAACACCAAGACTCTGGATAACTTGAGCTTCAACAAAATGGCCGATTCGCGCCTTGGCCATTACTGGAATCGAAACTGCATTTATGATTTCGTCGATCATCGTCGGATCAGACATTCGAGCAACGCCACCCTGAGCCCGAATGTCTGCAGGAACGCGCTCAAGTGCCATCACAGCAATTGCGCCAGCATCTTCTGCGATCTTTGCTTGCTCAACGTTAACGACGTCCATGATGACGCCACCCTTGAGCATGTCGGCCATACCGCGCTTAACGCGAGTGGTTCCTGTAACGCCTGTGTTTGTTGCATCCGTTGCCATGTTGATCCTCTGGGAATTCTTGAGTTTCCCCAAGTCTAGCGAGCCGGGGCTTTTTTGCTAGTCGGCCAAGGCGGGTGGGATTTCGACATCTAGGGCAACGGGCACAGGCAGTTTTGCGCGACCAGCCAGTCGGAATGTCCTCACCAAAAGTTGATCACGGATTTCAAGGCAATCTCGCACTGCATCGGCATGGAATTGTTGGCTCATTTTGATTCGTTCACTCACTTGCAGAAGTTCATCTAGTAGTGCCGAAGCATGGGGGTTGCTTCGAATTTCGTTGATCTCTTCAGTTTCATCCATTGTCATGATCAAAATGTTGGTTAACTCGTCTTCGACTTCAGTACGTTGCGCCGAATACAGATCTTGGAAAATCAACACTTCATGTGCCGCCTGTCCCCAAAGTACGCAAAGGGCTGGGTCAATTCCAGGTACGGCAGCGAGTTCGGCCACGATTCCTCCGCGTCGGACTAGCTGGCCGTGCAATGCAAGCTCAGTTACCTCAATGCGATGATGCAACCGATCCAAGCGTCCTGCCTGCTGCGACAAATACCAAATAGAAATCGCGACAGCGACTAAGACCACAATCGATTGACTACTCATTAATCACTCCGTGCTTCTGGTGTTATTCGACCGCGACCAAGTCGACCAATCATTTGCCCGGTTAAGTCCGGCTCTACTTTGACGCCTGGCACTCGAACTGATTCGTATACATCGACAATTCGTTGCGCGACCACGGACCAATCAAATTCATTTGCGCGCAATCTACCTTGAGTACTTAGTTCAGCGCGCCGCATAGGATTAGAAAGCAAATCGGAAACAACGTTTGCAAGGTCTATTGAATTTTCATTCTCGAAAGTAGCCCCCGCTCTTTCGTTATCTAGCACCCTCTTGAAAGCTTCTAGGTCACTAGCAACAACTGGAGTTCCACTTGCCATTGCCTCAAGAAGAACTATTCCAAATGATTCACCACCAGTATTTGGCGCAACATATATGGTTCCAGAAGCAAGCACACTAGCTTTATCTTCAGGAGCTACCATGCCAAGCACTGTGACACTTGCGTGATCTTCTCGAGAAAGAACTTTCAAGGTGTCAGCCGGTTCACCTGGACCTGCAATTAGCAATCTCACATTTGGGTGCTGCTTGCGAATTTCAGGAAAAGCAGAAACTAAAACTGCTAACCCTTTACGTGGCTCATCACCTCTACCCAAGAAAACGATTGATTGATTATCACCAGGCCAGCCAAACATTGGTTTTGCATTCTCAAATGCCGACACGTCAACACCATTTGGAATAACTACCGCATCTCCACCAACGTGTTTGATCAATGTTGCGCGAGCAGCTTCACTTACTGCTATTCGCGCGGAAACTTTCTCCATAGCTGTTTGTGCAAGTTTGGACAACGTCAACATCATTCGAGATCTATCCATTGACGAATGCCAAGTCGCAACTATCGGACCTTTAGCAGCCCAGCACGCCAGTACTGAGAGGCTCGGAGCCAGCGGTTCGTGCACGTGAAGCACGTCGAACTCCCCGTCTTCTATCCATTTGGAAACTTTACGGGCGGCATTCGGTCCAAAGCTCAATCGCGCTACCGAGCCGTTGTACTTGACTGCGCGCGGTTTCCCGGTGGAAACAACATACGAAGGCAATAACTCATCGAACTCAGCTGGTGCCAAAACACTTACATAATGACCCATGCGAATCAACGCTTCTGCCAAATCAGCCACATGCGCGCTTACACCACCTGGGATGTCCCACGAATATGGGCAAACGATTCCAATTCTCATGATGTTGCATCCTGGAAAATCAGATCTGGCCAGACTGGCTGCAACTGGTGCCAATTTTCAGGATGACTTCGAATATGGCGCTCGAAATTCGCGGCGATTTGCTTTGTAATTTCTTGTGCCCGTCGCAGTCGATCTCTGCCTTGCACAGGACTGCGATCAAAAATAATTTCAGTATCGAAAGAAATCACTAACTTGTCACCGTTATACCAAGGTGCACAAGTAAACAATGGTCGGCCAGTATCAAGCGCTAGTAATGCCGCACCAATAGGTAATGAAGCGCGATGGCCAAAGAACTGATTTCCCATTCCACTTTTTGCCACATCTCGATCACCGAGCAGCGCAACAAGTCGCCCTTGATTTACATGTTCACGCAAAAATTCATATGTGCCGCCATCACCAGTTAAAGCCATTAATGTAATGCCTCGAGATTCCCTAGCTTTAAGAAATTTCTGAAACACTCCCTCGGGACGTAATCGCTCGGCAACCGTGCAAAGTGATCCAAAATGCCGCGCCGCCCAGGCTCCAGCCCAATCCCAATTTCCTAGATGTGGCAGTGTCAAAATCGCCCCACCCGATTTCAGCGCATCGAGCACATTCTCTGAGTTTTCAGTTTGCACTCGATCCAGTAGTTGGTCATCCGTCCATCGAGGCAACATAAATGTTTCGCAATAATATCGCATGTAACTTTGCATTGCCTGCAAACTTAACGGTCTAATCCGCGGATCACTTATTGTGCAATCAAGCACACGGGACAAGTTCATCTCAAGTTGCTTAATCGATTTGATATTTAGGCGCCAGGCAAAATGTGCAGCCTTGTCGAATCCGAAAAATGCAATCCGTCTTGGCATTAGCCACAGTGCGTTCCACCCAAGCCAATACCCAAGATCAATGAGGCGCGATTTCAAACTTGTCGCACCAATTGCTTACGGACGAAAAGGATTCGTTGAATTACGGTGACAGTCGATGCAACAGCAAGTATGGCAAGTGCATATGGGGTTATGTCGGCAATAAACGCAGAGAATACTAGAGCGATCCAGATAATGAGATTACGCTCAGCTCGTTCTGCAATACCAACTGTGCAAGTTGCATCGAGTGACTCTGCTTTAGCTCGAGCATAAGAAGTTAGCAAACTCATTACTAGCGAAACTATTCCAGCGATGACAGCCAACTGGTGATTGTCGCCGGATGAGTTCACGTAGTAGTAGATCAAGGCGCAAATGACTGCCGAATCCGAAATCCGGTCTAATGTCGAATCTAAAAATGCACCCCAAGGTCCAGATGTGCCCAGCATCCGAGCCATAGTTCCGTCTAGAAGATCGATCAAACTGAAGGCACCAAAAAGAATTGATCCAACCAAGAATTTCCCCTGCGCCAAGAAAACTATTGAGATAGCAACCGTTGCCGCACATCCAAACCACGTAATTCCATCTGGAGTTACGTGTAGACGCAACAAAGCCCTTGCAATCGGGTCGATAAGTCGCGCCAGTGAACGACGCGCGTTCGCGTTATCAAGCACGATGAGTTCCTCTGCTGCCAAATGGCCGCTACTATTCGTAGGGATATGTCGATGTTACCGAGTCAAAGCGCGCCTACTGAGCATCCGCACGTACTGATCTATGTAATTACTTCAGAAACTTCAGACTTGGCACAGGTGTACGCCAACATGGGGGCCAAACCCTGGAGTGCCGACTCAACTTTTGCCAAGTTTGAAAAGTATCCCAATTTAGTTGCAATCGTGCATCGACCATCTCAGAGCGACCCAAGAATCCTTGAGGCTTGCGATGCGTTTATCGCTTCATTAGATGGCTCAGCTGGTGTTGATCCAAAGATTATTGAGCTATGGGCTTTGGCGCGCGACGCCACGCTGCCGAGACATATTTTGGCATTTAATGTCGTGGGTGGACGTGCTGACTTCGATGAACTTTGCGCAATCTCAAGTCGAGTTTTAGAACCAGACTTATTGGTTCGATACCTTCCGATTGATTCCGACGATGAACTTTCATTGACTGGTGTGTACGACATTCTTACTAGTGAGATACACGCCTTTGTTGAAGGAACCTGGATTACCAAGGCCGCTGACCCTGAACACATCGCAATTACAAGTTCCGCGCGAGAAGATTTGTTTGATCAACTTGCATACCTTGGCTTAGATGATTCGACTTTAGAGAATCACCAATCTGGTTTGCCAATTAGCGTGACAAAACTCGAAGCCGCTTGGTCACACCCTGACGTAGTAACCATTACCCCAGTCGATGACGGCATAGGAGTGGATACCTTAAGCAATTGGCTCGGTACGCTCTCACCGGTTTGGATACCAGTACTTTCTGATGGTGCAACGGTTTGTGAGGCAACTGATGCAGTCGAACGCATTGGGATAGTGATTACCGAATGCCTTGTGCGGATGTGGGGATCTGACGAACCAAATGACTTACTTGAGCACATTGATTCGGCGGAACGACAAATTAAAATTGAAGAGGAAAATCGAGTTGTGATTGCTTCAAAAAACTTGACCCCAGGTAGGACCATTCGGACTCGGAACTCAACTGCAGTTTTAATCGCTCCAACTTTCTGAGAGCAATAAGCGAGTTTGTTCAATCAATTCTGGTAAAACTTTTGTGCCGCCAACAATCGGCATGAAATTTTGATCTCCAGCCCAACGCGGGACGATGTGCTGGTGAAGGTGATCAGCGATTCCGGCACCCGCAACGTTTCCTTGATTCAATCCGATGTTAAAGCCTGCTGCTTTCGCGACAGATCTAAGCGTTCGCATTCCTTGCGCGGTAAGTTCGCCAATTTGTAGAACTTCTTCTTCAGTAAGTTCGTCATAAAGCGCCACATGGCGATTCGTGCAGACTAACAAGTGTCCGCTGTTATATGGATACTTGTTCATAACAACAAATGCAGCAGTTCGGCGAACAACTACTAAGCCTTCAGAATCAGAAACTCCTTGAGCAATACAAAACGGACAAGTATCCGCATTAAAGTTTCCAGCCTCATCCACTAGGTATTCTTTACGGTGCGGTGCCCAAAGTCGGTCCCAAGCTTGTGGTCCACGTGGATCAGTTGACATAGCTAAATTTGCACGCGCGCGGAAACGATCTCAACGATCTTTTTGATTGCATCTGCTATTGGAACAGCATTTTCCTGAGTTCCATCGCGAAACCGGAATGACACCGCACCAGCTGCTATGTCCTCATCACCTGCAATAAGCATGAATGGAACCTTTTGGGTTTGGGCCGTGCGAATCTTCTTTTGCATCCGCTCATCCGAGCCATCAACTTCGACACGAATTCCTTGGGTTCGCAATTGAGCTGCCACATCTTCGAGGTATTCGACGTGCGCTCCCGCAATTGGAATTCCTACTACTTGTGTTGGTGCTAGCCAAGGTGGGAATGCTCCCGCATAGTGTTCGAGTAAAACACCGAAAAACCGTTCAATTGAACCAAAGAGAGCCCTGTGAATCATGATCGGACGGCTACGGGAGCCATCTGACGCTTGATATTCAAGTTCAAATCTTTGCGGCAATTGGAAGTCCACTTGAATTGTTGACATCTGCCAGGTGCGCCCAATGGCGTCACGAGCCTGCACTGAAATCTTGGGGCCATAAAACGCAGCACCACCAGGATCAGGAACTAGTTCAAGGCCTGATTGTTGCGCCGCTTGCGCAAGAGCTGCCGTCGCTTGCTCCCACTCTTCTTCGGTCCCAATAGATTTATCTGGATTTCTAGTTGATAGTTCAAGGTAGAAATCATCTAGCCCATAGTCACGGAGTAAATCCAAAACGAAACCTAATAAGTTTTGTAGTTCGCCACCCATTTGCTCAGGCGTGCAGTAAATATGTGCATCATCCTGAGTCATGCCACGCACTCGAGTCAACCCGTGAATTACACCCGAGCGCTCGTAGCGGTAGACCGAGCCGAATTCGAAAAGACGCAACGGTAACTCGCGGTATGAGCGACCGCGAGATTTATAAATCAAGTTATGGAATGGGCAGTTCATTGGCTTTAGGTAATAGTCCTGACCTTGCCGCTTAACTGTGCCATCTTCATGTAACTCTTCATCAAGATGCATCGCCGGGAACATTCCTTCGCGATACCAATCCAAGTGGCCCGACTGTTCAAACAGAGCGCCCTTGGTGATGTGTGGAGTGTATACAAACTGGTATCCAGCATTCTCGTGTCGAACTCGAGAATAATCTTCCATCTGTCGGCGAATGATTCCACCTTTTGGATGAAAGACGGCCAAGCCTGATCCAATTTCATCTGGAAATGAAAACAGATCGAGATCAATACCAAGGCGTCGATGATCGCGCTTCTCAGCTTCTTCAAGCATGTTCAAGTACTGCTTCAATCCGTCTTTAGTCGGCCAAGCGGTTCCATAAACTCGCTGCATAGATTCATTCTTTTGGTCACCTAGCCAGTAAGCGGCCGAGGTACGCATTAATTTAATTGCGCGTGGATCTATATAACGAGTATCAGGAACGTGCGGTCCGCGACATAAATCGCACCAGCGCAATTCTCCACTTCGCAAATCAATGTTGTCGTAAATCGTTAACTCGCCGCCGCCAACTTCCATGACGTCTTCCGACATTACGGTTGCATCTTCATCGTCACCCAAGAGGCGAATCTTGAACGGTTCATTACCTAATTCGGAGCGGGCAGCCTCGCGACTTGTAACACGGCGGGCAAACTTTTGCCCCGAGTTAATAATTTCAACACATTTCTTCTCAATGGTTACCAAGTCATCAGGTGTAAATGTGCGAGTAGTGCCAAAATCGTAGAAAAAGCCATCTTTAATCGGCGGGCCAATACCAAGCTTCACGTCATCAAATACGGCTTGGGTAGCCTGGGCCACAATGTGGGCGACACTATGCCGAAGCACTGAAAGGCCCACTGGCTCGTCAATCAAAATAGGTTCAACTACATCGCCATCCTTCAGTTGATGGCTTAAATCAACAACCTCACCGTTCACTCGCGCAACGATTACTTGGCGGGCCTTATCGCCCACGACGTCATACGCGCAAGCGCCTGACTCGATCTCGGTAGAGACGTGATCAGATCCGACCAGGACGTGTGGCACGAAGAATTCCTTTTCAAAAGACAACGCTTAAAGTCTATGGGAACACTGGCCAATGGCCATATATTGGCACTCACGAGAGTCTAGGACTCAAGTTAGATTTCCAGATTGAACAAATTCTCGATCGGAATCAAAATCGGTTCAAAGCCACGCATAGTTGCGCCCCACTTCGCCCAATATGCGTAGGTCAACGCAACAAAAATAATCGTAGAAATCAATATCACGTTACTTAGTTTTGCTCGATACTCCTGGCTGACTACTATTCGCGCAATTCGTGACGAAAATTCTCGAACCGGGTTCAATAGTCGCTGGGCCCAGGCATATTCAGATGCCAGGACAATTAGACCAAGAATGATTACGGCCCAACCGGGTCCGGGAAACAATAGGAAAAAGATTCCTAGTCCAACAATAGTCAATCCAACTACCGCAATAATTCCTCGCCAAGTTGCATCTAGGACCGGGTTCGAACGAGCCGCATTTCGCCTTCCCATGTATCTGGCATAAATGCGATCGCTAAATGACTTGGATTCACCTGTATCTTTATTTTCACTTTTCATGGATTCAAGTGCTCTATTCTTCGAGCTATAAAGGCAGTACGTAGTCTCTCGGTAACTACTCCTGG
This sequence comes from Actinomycetota bacterium, assembly GCA_009918005.1. Lineage (GTDB taxonomy): Bacteria > Actinomycetota > Actinomycetes > S36-B12 > UBA5976 > UBA5976. Next base: position 7,440 of record RGDC01000004.1, on the reverse strand, counting down.
AATTAGTGTTCGGCGATTAACAACATTTCCTGATGCATCTAACTTCGCCAATTCGGATACTGGATGTATGTCTCTCGTTGAGGAAGTAATGAATACTTCGTCCGCTTCCCATAGCTGCTTAGGATCTACATCTTCTTCAATAACAGTAAACCCAGACTCACCCGCCAACTCGACGACAAGATCTCTGGTAATTCCACGTAACAACCCACTTGCCTCTGAGGGAGTCACTAGTTCGTCACCCTTGACTAAGAAAACATTCGAACCGGTACCTTCGCAAAGTCGTCCGGATGTATCGCAAAAAATTGCTTCTGAAAATCCATAGCTCTTGGCCGCAGCAAGTGCGTAAACATTTTCTGCATAAGACGTTGTTTTCAGTCCGACCAATGGTGAGTTCTCATTTCGATTCCACGGGACGAGAAGTAATGATGTCGACTTAGGCCACGTAGGTTGTTCGGCCAGCGCAATAACAAGCGTTGGTTGTGTCGAAGTGCGATCGGATCCCAATGGTCCAGTACCGCTAGTCAGTGTCACGCGTAGTCGCCCAAAATCAATTTTCGGATTGTTAGCTAGTACCTGAGAGATTGCATTTGTGATTTGTGGAAAATCGGGAGCAGATATTCCCAGGCCTGCTGCAGACTTTGCCAACCGCGCTAAATGTCGATCGAGTGCGAACACTTTGCCTTCGGTTACCAGCAAGGTTTCAAAAACCCCGTCAGCGACCGTGAAGCCATGATCGAGAACACTAACCTTTGCATCTGAAATTGACGCTAGTCCGTCGTTGATCCACGCATGGGTAATCGTCACAGGTTCAAGCCTACCTATTGGTGATCTGCAAAGTATGGAGCGGAATTTGGGTCGACAGAATCTTCCGCTGACATGGCGGCAACTTGTAGAAGACGTTCAGCCTTCAATTCGGTTTCATTCCATTCACCAACTGGGTCGCTCGCCCACGTAATGCCCGCGCCGGTTCCAAAGTGCAACATGTTGGACCCCGCAGTCCTTGATTGCCAAAATGTACGAATCCCAACGGCTAGTTCTGCGGTTTGGTCGTCTGAATTTACCCAACCAAATCCCCCACAATAAATTCCGCGTGGACCATTCTCGAGTCGCTGAATAACTTCTAATGCACTGCTCTTGGGTGCGCCACTGACCGATCCAGGAGGCAGCAACGCTGAAAAAATTTTGCTCCATGAAGTGTCTGCAGGTAAAGTTCCTTCGACATCAGAAACTAGGTGAACCAGTCCAGGATGTTGTTCCAGACGTAGCAGGTCAACAACGTTTACTGAGCCAGACTCACAAACTTGACCGAGATCGTTCCTGACTAAATCAACAATCATTATGTTTTCCGACTGATCTTTTTCCAGTAAGTCATTCGCCACTTTAGCCGTGCCCTTGATCGGACTCGATCGAAGCGTTTGCTTTTTGCGAGACAGAAACAATTCTGGTGAGGCACTCACAACCCGCACATCTTCGGCAAGTCCAGAAAGTGAAGCCGGAATCTGAAGTGCACTCAAGTATGGTGCAGGATTATGTTGTGAAAGTAAGCTCCAAAGTGCTACAACATTTAAGTCAGAGGTCAGATGGGTAGTAAGCACTCGACATAGATTCGCTTGATAAACCCAGCCTCTGGCAATGTCTTGCCTAATGGTATCTACGGCATTAACGTACTCAGTCCTCGTCATCGACGATGTCCACGAATGAGTTGCTATTGCTTCGTGTTTTAGATCGTGCCCAAGTGCTGCTAACTTTTCTAAATTGAGCGGCTGCAGGTCGCTAAACCGGAATGCCTGAAAATCTCCCTCAAAAGTATGAGTTACTGCCCACCACCCTTCGTCGTCCAACTTGCTCACATCAGATGTGGCTTCAACGAAGTTTGTAGCCATAGAGTTGCCAAAAATTGCAACTGGCAAGCCTTGTTTCATACCTCCACCTTACGAACCTTCATCGCCTGACTTTGAACCCATGCCGTAATTGGGCTAAGGTAACGGGGTCAGGCTTAGCCTGTACGCGGATGTGGCTCAGTGGTAGAGCATCACCTTGCCAAGGTGAGGGTCGCGGGTTCGAATCCCGTCATCCGCTCGGAAGAGCTCACATTGGGCGACCCCGGTGGAGTGGCCGAGAGGCGAGGCAAGGGACTGCAAATCCCTGTACACGGGTTCAAATCCCGTCTCCACCTCACAAGTGAATAACCGGCAAGTGAATAACTAAACATCCGTTTTACAACGGTCGATTGGCGCAGTTGGCTAGCGCGCTTCCTTGACATGGAAGAGGTCACAGGTTCAAGTCCTGTATCGACCACCATCTCCATTCTTAAGCGTCAGGAAATTTGATGTTAGACCTTGAATCTGCCCTACTTCCTGAAATCGCCGCTCATTATGAATCCAATGAAGCCGCTTGGGTTCGGGCAAACATGATCGTTTCGCAAGATCGACATTTTGTTGGCCCTAGTGATTCTTCTCGTGATCTAACAGGTCCAAGCGACTTAAAGTTGCTGTTGATATTGCGCGCACTTTCAGATGCGGTTCTCGTCGGCGCTAACACCGCACGCAGCGAAAACTATCGTCAACCTAAGCAACGAGTTGAATTCGAGTTTCTAGATAGACCGGTTCCTCGCCTTGTGGTTGTTAGCGCCAGCTTAGATTTTGATCTCACATCAAATCTTTTCAACGGCGGAGCACATCGCACATTGATTATTAATGCTGGCGATAACCTTCCCACGCAAAATCTGCTCGATTCGGCCGATGTTGTTTCCGTGAAAAATGATCAAGATTTTGCTAAGACTCTGATTTCTACTCTTAATCGTCTGAATCTCCTTAAGATCACATGCGAGGGCGGCCCAAGTTTGCTGTCGCAGCTTCTTAAAGCACAAGTTGTTGATGAATATGATTTAGCGATCTCGCCCATCACTGTTGGTGGCATTCCCCTTTGGCCGGACGCTTTGCCTAGTGCAAAAGCGTGGGAAGAAGCTGGTGCCGCAATCTCAGGAGATTTTGAATTCAAACGGTTGCTACGTCGCTGAGGATCTTGTGACAGGATCTGCACTCGCACCACTAACACGATTGCTCTAGCCTTGAGGTATGAGTGAAAAAGTTATCAAGTCTGACGATCAATGGCGAGCAGAATTAAGTCCTGAGGAGTATCGGGTTTTGCGCGAAGCCGGAACCGAAGCTCCGTTCGTTGGGGAATACACAGATACCGAAACCAACGGCATTTATGCATGCCGAGCCTGTGGTGCAGAACTTTTCCGAAGCGATGCAAAGTTCCACAGCGGCTGTGGCTGGCCTTCATTCTTTACACCTTTAGCCGCCGAGACGGTCACCGAAATCAAAGACATGTCCCACGGAATGGTTCGCACTGAGATTCGATGTGCAGCATGTGATTCACATTTAGGACACGTATTTGAAGGTGAAGGCTACAAAACTCCTACTGATCTTCGATACTGCATCAATTCGATCTCAATGACCTTGATTGCCGACGAAACCTAGTTATCCCATCGCAATTAGGGCTACGCCACTAAACGTCACTACGATGCCAAGATACTGAATTGGAATCAATCGCTCTTTATGTATCCACCATGCCAACAAAACAGTCACAATCGGATACAGCGATCCAAGTACCGCAACCACCGACAGCAACCCAAGTGAAGCGGCAAAAGCGAAGAGGATATTTGCACCCGCATCCGTTGCACCTATCGTGGCCAAAAGCGGAATGTCGTTCTTAATTAGTCCCCCTAATGACCTAAAAACCAGTGCCAGAATCAGGACAACGCCAACCTGTGTTGCGCGCATAGCAGCAATTGTCATAGTGGGATTGATCTGGCCACCCTTAGCCATGAAGTAAACACAGAAACCAAAAGTCAGAGCGGCAAACAGTGCCAGGAAAACAGGACGCGGATCCACTTTGCCATTTAGCTCTGGTCCACTAGCTAGAATCACACCAATCAAGGCAATGACAATTCCCGAAACTTGCAATGTACCTGGCCGCTCACCCTGAACTAACCCGATGATTACTGGCACTACGGCACTAAGGGACGAAATTGGTGCCACGATCCCCATTTGCCCGGTGGCAAGGGCGGTATAAAATCCCACCAGCCCAAGTAAACCCATCGCTCCAGCAATAGCTCCGTTAATCCATACGGTTGAATCCCAGGTCCATAAGCCAAATACCAACGCCAAAATAATCGCGAATAGCAATCCAAATGATTGCGAGCCTCCGATGACCGCAATAGCTTTTCGCTTTTTGCTCAGGGTTCCGCCAAGGAAATCGGCCAAGCCCCAAATCAAACTTGAAAGCAAGGCGAGAATGATAGGCATCCCGCTAGCCTAACTGACCGCGCGCCTGTGCCCACAACTAGAACATTGTTTATACGCTTATAAATAATGAATTCTTCTAAGGTGGGTGCTTCAAACGTGGACGTTTGGCAGATTGCATTAGACAGTTTGCAGAATCCAACTCTGCGTACAGAGTTCACACTCGAGGAAGTTCCAGCTCCCCAGCGCCTAGCTCCGCACAGTATTGCGCTTGCAGTTGAGGCAGTCGATTCAGACGATGAAGAGTTAGCCGTTGGACGGTTTATCGTTTTACATGATCCGGAAGGACAGGACACTTGGGATGGCACATTTCGCGTCGTTTCATTTGTGCGAGCTCCCATGGAATCTGATGTGGTAACTGATGACCTATTTGACGAAGTAGCTTGGTCTTGGCTAACTGATGCATTAACTGACGCTGGTGCACTTTTCCATAACTCATCCGGAACAGTTACTCGAACCGTTTCCCGATCATTTGCCGGCCTAGAAGATAGATCTACTGAAACCGATTTAGAAATTAGAGCTTCTTGGTCTCCTGATTCTGAAGATCTCTCAAAGCACATGCAGGCTTGGCTGGCACTTGTCGAAAAGTGTTCCGGATTAACTCCGCTTCCGGAAGGTGTTACTGCACTTTCTCGAAAGCGCTAACAATAATTTATGTCAGAACATATTGATTCACCCCTTGTGGTGACGGAGCAGCCCAGCCCTGAAGTCGTCGAAATCGAAAGCATTCCAGTAACGGAACCTCGTGACGGTTTGCCACCAATTGTTTCTACTCCAGAACAACTAGTCGACTTGGTGTCTGCAGTTGCTCGCGGAACCGGGCCAGTGGCATTAGATGCGGAACGCGCTTCGGGATTCAAATACAGTCAGCGTGCTTACTTGATTCAGTTACGCCGCAAGGGATCCGGCTCACACCTCATAGATCCAACTTTGTTTCCGAATTTGGCTTCATTGCAAGACGCCCTAATTGGTGTTGACTGGATTTTGCATGCAGCTTCACAAGATTTAGTTTGCTTGGCTGAAGTTGGGTTGGTACCAACCGCCAATGTATTTGATACCGAACTTGCTGGTCGTCTCTTAGGTCTGCCTCGCGTGGGGCTAGGACCGTTGATCGAAACTCAACTTGGTTTTTCACTCGCCAAAGAACATAGCGCAGCTGATTGGTCCACTCGCCCACTTCCAGAGTCTTGGCTGAACTACGCTGCTCTCGATGTTGAGTTCTTAATTGAATTGTGGGAAGAGCTAGAAGCGCAATTACAGTCGGCAGGTAAGTATGAATGGGCGATTCAAGAGTTTGATCACGTGAAGCGGACAACTGGTCCGATTGAACGGATAGATCCATGGCGGCGTACCTCTGGAATGCACGTTATTCGCAAACCGAGAGCGCTAGCAGTAATCCGCGAAGTTTGGTATGCCCGTGATGCCGTTGCGCGTGAGCAAGACATAGCTGCTGGTCGGATTTTGTCAGATTCACATATTGTGACCTTGGCAAACTCAGGATTAACTAAGGAATCTGAGTTAAAGACACTGTCATTTATGCATCTTCGTAATGTTAAACGCCATTCTGATACCTGGATCTCGGCAACGCTGCGGGCACATAAATTGCCAGACGAAGAATTGCCCGCTTTAAAGTTGCCAGTTACTGGACCGCCAGCACCGAGAAACTGGGAAGTGCGAAATCCTCAAGCTTGGCGCCGACTGGAATTTGCCCGCTCGCAACTTTCCCTGGTTGCGGAAAAACTTGAGCTCCCAGTTGAAAACTTGATGACGCCCGAAACTATTCGCCGGATTTTGTGGACGCCACCCGAAACGCCCGCCGAACTTCAGCAAGTTCTAGCAAAATACAACGCTCGCCCATGGCAGATTGAAATTGTTGGACCAGTTTTAGCGAGTGCGATTTGGGAAATGCCAAAGACGGCAGCTAGCGAACTGCCGTCTTTAGACCCTGCTCAATAGTTTCGGCTATCCCCTGCGCATCAAGATGCAATTTATGCAAGATTGATTTTCGAGAAGCATGATTTAAGAACTGCTTTGGGATACCAAGTGAAGTAACGCTGGTGACTGCCTTAGCTGCGCGAAGTGCGCTGCCGATGGCTTCACCTATTCCACCGTCAACTAGGCCATCTTCTATGGTGACAATAAATTCGCGCTGAGCTAAGTACTCAATCAGACCTGGCGCTACTGGTAAAACCTGAATCGGATCAATAACTTCAACTGCGAATCCGCGCTCTTGCAGAGTTTTGGCTGCAACCAGAGCTTGGCTGGCCATTCCACCAATTGAAACTATGGTTACGTCTGGGTTTTGCGTTGAAATTAATAAATCCGCAAAGCCAAGTGACTGAACTGCAGGAATATCATCTGGAATTGCACCTTTCGAAAATCTAATCACTGTCGGGTGATCAGACTTATCCACACAATTGCGCAACGCAGCAACTAAGCGGGCTCCATCACGAGGAGCAAACAATTCAAGACCTGGAACTACCCGTAATAGCGCCATGTCCCACATGCCGTTATGACTTGCACCATCATCCCCGGTAATACCAGAGCGATCGAGTGCGAATGTGACACCAGCGCCATGTAGTGCAGCATCCATAATCACTTGGTCAATAGCACGATTCAAGAAGGTGGCATAAATCGCAATCACAGGATGTAATCCGGCATGTGCCATACCTACTGCGCTTGTTACGGCATGTTGCTCGGCAATTCCAACATCAAATGTTCGTTCTGGGAACACATCAGCAAAAGAATCAAGTCCAGTTGGTCCAAGCATTGCCGCCGTGATTGCTACGACATCTTGGCGCTCGCCACCAATGGCCACAAGCTCTTGTGAGAAAACGGAAGTCCAAGACTTTACTGCTTTTGTAAGCGGCTTACCAGTATCAGGATCGACTACACCTACTGCATGGAAGCGATCGGCTTCATCAGTCTCAGCCGGCTTGTAGCCATGACCTTTTTCGGTTATGACATGGACGATTACCGGTCCACCAAAATCTCGAGCTCGCTGGAAAGCAAATTCCATGTCAGCAATTTTGTGCCCATCAATGGGACCGATGTATTTCAATCCAAGATCTTCAAATAATCCTTGCGGTGCAACAAAGTCCTTGATTCCCTTTTTCATACCGTGCAGAGC
>RGDC01000030.1 GCA_009918005.1 Actinomycetota bacterium | reverse complement strand
TTCTCACCAACTCCGTTTACGGCATCCGCTGGGCTCAAAGTTCCAATTTTAGATGCGTTAGCCGCAAACGATCGATACTTGGGCTATGCATTGCGATCGATTTTGATACGGCACCTCTGGCTACAAGTAAGATCTTCGCGGCGGTTTCGAGAGAATCAGTTGTTCGTTTAGAGAGGTGTGGTGGAAGGTGCAGAGAGCGGAAGGCATCTAGCGACTCTACAATTTCAGCTTCGTCGCCGACTAAATCACTTGCTGCCAGTTGTGCCGTTGAAATGGCAATCTGCTCGGTAAGTATGCGCCTAGTTTGATTCAAGTCATAGTGCATTACCTTGTTTTCGACTCTCGCTAAAACCCATTCCGAATCTAGGTTTTGGAATAGTAGTAAGTCCCCATTAATGGCCACAACCCCACAATCTCGTTTCGCAGTTAGGAGCACTTGCTGGGGAACCCCTGCTGGGTCACCATCAACTGGCAGGGCAACTGCAACAGGTAACGGCATGGAAACCACTTGTCGCACCAAATCTAGCCAGGTTGATTTTTCGGTGTCGGGCCAATTCAGTTCATGTCTGATGTGGACTCGGTTAGTTATTGTCTCCAAGGCGTTTGTGGCATCGGTCTGTGAAATCGAACCAACCTGAGCTGCATTCAGCCAGAGCCCTAAAACCACCGAGGTCGGAAAGGCAGGCGCTTCTGACATGTAGATACCTTACGGGATTACCTACCTGACTCAAGAGGTAGATTACTCGTGTGTTAGAGATTTTGAACCTTCGCAATGTCACCGTAAGACGCGGTGCCAACGAGATTCTTAGCAACATCTCTTGGCAAGTTCTAACAGGTCAACGCTGGGTAGTTATGGGTTCAAACGGGGCTGGAAAGACTTCGTTGATGCAGGTTTGCTCGGGCTTTATGCATCCAACGAGTGGCGAAGCGGAAATACTTGGTTACGAACTGGGTCGAACTGACGTCCGAGAACTTAGGACGTTAGTAGGCATCTCCAGTGCAGCAGTTGTCGCGCTCTTGCCACCAGAAGAAACAGTTTTAGATAGCATCCTAACTTCGGCTTACGGCATCTCTGGAAGATGGCGGGAACGATATGACCAAATAGATCGTGATCGAGCCCATCAATTGATGGGTGAATGGGGCCTTGCCAACTTTTCTAACCGACGAATTGGAAATCTTTCAGAGGGCGAGCGCAAGCGAGTTCAGATCGCTCGCGCGCTCATGTGCGATCCCGAACTATTGATCTTGGATGAACCGGCTGCAGGTTTAGACGTCGGAGGACGGGAAGACTTAGTGTCTCGGCTGTCACAGCTAGCCGGTGATGAGAAATCACCAAGTTTAATTCTGGTTACACATCACGTAGAAGAGATCCCACCGAATTTCAGCCATGCATTACTGCTCAAATCAGGACAAATCTCGGCGATTGGTGATCTTCATGATGTGATTTCGAGCGAACCCATGTCGCACACATTTGGCATTCCACTTGCTGTCGAATTTGGCGATCAAAGGTGGCACGCACAAGGAAAGCAACCTAGTCGCGGGCGCAGAGCCAAAGACTAAATGGAATTGTCGCGCAAGTTGGCGTCAGCATTGACATAATGAATGCGTGACCGACGTTACTGATGTGCAATCTGCTTGGCTAACTACCCAAGAACTCGAGCAAATCCGAGAGCGCCTACCTATCGTCTACATCGACGCTATTCCAGTTCGAGTAAACGAAACGGGTCAAGTAGTCAAAATTGGATTACTTTTAAGAGGTCGACCCGACGGATCTATAAGTAGAGCAGTTGTCTCCGGTCGCGTGCTTTATGGAGAAAGAATCCGAGAAGCGTTATTGCGCCACATTGAAAAGGACTTAGGTAGCGTCGCTTTGCCGCAGATCCCACCGAACCCAGCCCCTTTCACAGTCGCAGAATATTTTCCAGATCCGGAAGTTTCTGGATTCCATGACCCGAGACAACACGCAGTCTCACTCGTCTATTTGGTTCCAGTGAAGGGGGACTGCGCGCCAAGTCAAGATGCGTTGGATCTAGTTTGGCTAACACCTGCGGAAGCAATCTCACAAAATGTTCGGGTCGAGATGACTGGAGGGCAAGACGTTTTAGTTCAGCTTGCCCTAGCTCACGCCGGCGTTCTTTCTTAGGATTTTGTATTTAGATGGCTGAGCGTGATGGTGATGGTTGGATTGACTGCAAGTGCGGATCACGGCATTGGGGCAAATATGGCGCTGCCGGCGTAGTTTTACTTGATCCAGATTCGAAATCTATTCTCATGCAATTACGTGCTGAGTGGACTCACGGTGGCCGGGTGTGGGGCATTCCGGGAGGTGCCAGAGATTCGCACGAGACGGCAATTGAGTCAGCACTTCGTGAAATGTCTGAAGAGTTAGCGATTAATCCTGACCTGGTTCAAGTTGTGCATGACAATATGTGGGCAGATCACGAGGACTGGAGTTATCACACCGTGATCGCGTTAACTTCAAGGGAAGTTGTTTTCCAAGTTAATGAAGAGGCCGAACTAGCTGAGTGGATAGAGTGTTCGAAAGTTTCTGAACTTAATTTACATCCTGGATTCGCTTCCAATTGGAATGAAATCCTGAACACCATCGAAAAGGTTTTAGCGAAATCCTAGGCTTTTCTCGCACTAAGTTGCGAGATCTTGTGCTCGAGACGTTTGGCACGCTGATGATATGTTGTTAGTGGAATGTCCCAGTCTTCGAAATTCATTCTAAATCTGCCAAACTGTAGAAATGCTATTTTTGCAGCGGCAAAATATGACTCGTCATCAGTGGCAAAAATCATGCGTCCGCCAGGTTGAAGGACAGTGAAGACCATTTCCAAAAACGAATGATTGATGAGTCGACGCTTGTGATGGCGCACTTTTGGCCAAGGATCAGGAAACAAGACATGCACTTCTTGAACGGACTCAGGTAGCAGCCAGCTCTTGATGACATCAATGCCATCTCCTTCATGCGTGCGAATGTTTTTAAGGTCTAAATCGGTGGCAGTTTCAGCTATCGCAATTAACCCAACAGTATGAACATCAATCGCTAAAACACCGATTTTTGGATTGTTATGCGCGAGAGCAATGGCATGAGTGCCCATACCTGATCCGAAATCAACAATTATGTTGTCTGTTTTGAGAACTTTCCTGAGATCTATCGGCCGATTTAGCTCTGAAATCTCGAAGTTTGGCACCAAGGTATTTAACGCCATTTCACGACTGGCTGACATCCGACCTTGTCGCGCGTGAAATGTCCTTATGTGGGGATGTTCCAAAACATCGTCCGGTTGCGGATAGATTGGGGACGGCACAATTAAGAGTACAAGCAAGGAGAGATTATGGATCTCAGTGGCGTTCACGTCCCGTTAGTAACCCCGTTCGATACCAACGGCGTGGTAGATACCAAGTCAATTGCACACCTAACGGAGGTAATGATCTCCAATGGCATCTCAGGTATTGTTGCGGCCGGCACAACTGGCGAGGCTTATGCTCTGAATTTCGAAGAGCGTCAAACTGTGATTGACACAATTGTGAAACAAGTTCATGGACGTGTCCCCGTTCTCGCCGGTGTTGGTGGAATGTCAACGAAGGAGGCAATCAAACAAGCTCAATTGGCGCTTGAGCTTAAATGCGATGGCCTCATGGTTGCAGCTCCGGCTTATGTTTTGCCAACGTCCTCTGAACTAGCAAGTCACGTAGCCGTTGTCGTGGATGCCGCTAAGTTGCCAACAGTTCTTTATGATTACCCAGCTCGCACCGGCGTCCCATTCGACCAAGAAGCACTCGACTTGTTGGCTGACAATTCATTCGTGATTGGAATTAAGGAAGCTTCGGGTGACTTAACAAGAATTCCATTGCTCAACGAGCGCTACGCCGGCCGAATCGAAATTGTTTGTGGCGCTGATGCCGATAGTCCATCATTCTTTAATGCTGGCGCAACCAGTTGGATCGGCGGCATGGCGAATGCGCTGCCAAAGGCTCACTTCGGTATTCTTGATCCCGCAACAAGAGCGCAGGCTCATGCTGCTGTCCTTCCACTGCTTGAACACATTGAATCGGGTAGATACATAGCTAAGACAAAAGCTCTAATGGGTCTTCTCGGTGTCCCTTGCTCGTTGAAACTTTGCGCACTCTCGTTGCGCAAGCAGGTGAATGGGTTCCAAGCCTGGTCTAGTCGCATGAAGCCGGATTTGTTCAGTCTCATACCCAATGATTGGGCTCGCGGTTTAGCAAGTGTCAGTTTGGACATCGCTGAAATTGATGAGTTGATTAGACAAACCGAACTTGAAGGTGCATGTGTTGTGCCTTATCGAGAAAAGATCTTCGCAGCATTGTCCCTAAAACCTGAAAACGTCTCGGTTATTGTGATTGGGCAGGATCCTTATCCCAATCTGGCCCAGGCAACGGGTATGGCATTTGCGGTAGGTGAGGGAACGCAACCGCTTCCTGGTTCATTGCGAAACATTTTCAAAGAGATTGCTGCCGACATCGGTAGTCCCTCAACAAGTGATTGCACGCTTACAAATTGGACGAGACAAGGCGTACTACTTCTGAACACTTCTCTCACCACGGAATTGGGCGTCCGCGCCGCGCATGCAAGTTGGCCCTGGGATTCCATAGTTCGAGCCATTCTGTCGCTCGTTATTGAATCAAACCCCGAGGTTGTTGCGATCCTGTGGGGGAAACAGGCTAGGCAATTTGCTCAGATATTTGATTCAAATTCAATTGTTCAATCCGCCCATCCCAGTCCGTTAAGCGCGAATCGTGGTTTTTTTGGTTCCAAATCGTTTTCTAGAGTTAATGAAATACTCGAAAGACAAGGTCGACAGAGGATTGTCTGGTGAAAAAGGTTTACTCACTTTTCGCATTAGTAGTTGGCATTTGGCTGTTTAGTTCGTGTGGAAGTTCCGCTAGTTCACCACCATCAACTCCTGGCGCCACTACTCCCATCGAACAGCCATCAAATGTTCCATCAGGGACAACAACTGCAATTGCCTCTGCAGAACCTATTGCAACTGCTGGGCCTACTCCAGATACATCTTCGTCGATTCCTACGCCAAGTGCGGAATCCTCTAACGCACTCAAGGCTGCCCAGGCTTTGCAGATCAGGGGTAGAGCTGCAACAACGAACTACAGTCGAGATGCATTTGGCAGCGCCTGGAAAGACGTAGATCGAAATGGATGTGACACTCGCAACGACATTTTGAAACGCGATTTCACAACAGCGATCTTCAAGTCGGGAACGGGGGATTGCAAGGTAGTTGGTGGTACCTGGACGGATCCATATTCCAATGAGACTTACACGTTTGAAACTGCGCCGAGTGGAGCTCAAATCGATCACATTGTTTCACTTAAGAACGCCTGGCAAATGGGCGCTGACTTGTGGTCAGATCAGATGCGTGTTGATTATGCGAACGATCCACTGAACTTGATAGCTACCATCGCATCTTTGAATCGAGAGAAAAGTGATGCAAATGCTGCTTCTTGGTTGCCGCCATATAAGCCTGGAAGATGTAAATTTATAGCAACACAAGTAGCGGTTAAGACCAAGTGGTCACTTTATGTAACTGATTCGGAAAAGGAAGTTTTCGTGTCAATTTTGAGTAAGCCAGAATGCGCCAAGACTGAGTTGCCAAACTAGAAATGTCACACAGTTGTAGGGCACAATCAGATCATGACTAATCCTCCTGCCGTTCTTATGGTTGAGCTAGTCATGTCAATTGATCGAATGATTCAATCAGCTCAGGCAGCGGCGGCAAACCAAGTTCATCTTGCGATCCCCGGAGAATGGCCGGCGCAGGTGGTTTTAGGTCATGTCTCTCAAGTTGATGAGCAAGTTTGGATTCCCAGAATTAGGCAAATGTGCAAAGCCCACGACGAAGGGGATGAGAACCCCAGCTTTGTCTGGTGGGAACCCGATGCATCCGCAACCTTTGACAGGTTTCATGACGTTGCCTTGGAAGAAGTATCAGCATTAGCTATGTCGGCCCGCACCCAGTTGCTCACGGCAGTCAAGGAATTAACTCCTGAACAATGGGCAGCTACTGCCAATCACGAGGCATTTGGCACAATCGACGTAGCTGGTTTGATCATTCAAGTTCTGACTCATGATGAAGAGCATCGAGCCAGCCTCGTCTAAATTCCCGATTTCGAGGTTTGATTCACATTCTTGCGGGTAATCTGAAGACATGACTGCTATTTATGTAATTCTTGGCCTGTTAGCTCTAGTTGTAGTTGTCGGCATTGCTCAATACAACAAATTAGTGCGTTTAAATGTTGCTGTCGACGAGGGGTTTGCCCAAATCGAAGTACAACTACAACGTAGAGGCGACTTAATTCCTAACCTGGTCGAAACCGTAAAGGGTTATGCCTCTCACGAAAAAGAAACTTTCGAAAAAGTAGTTCAAGCGCGGGCTCAAGCTACAGCCGCTCAAGGGGTAGCCGCAGTCGCTGAAGCAGATGGCATGTTGACTCAAGCATTGCGCGGATTGCTTGCTGTTGCAGAGGCGTATCCGGATCTCAAGGCTTCAGCGAACTTCCTCTGAATCGATAGTTTCCATTCCAGGTAAATTCTTCGCTGGACCAGCAAAAGTTTCAGAGCGCGATTTCTATGTAGTGGATGACCCAGGCAAGCGAGTAGTGCCAGACGTTTCATTCAACTAATTAACTCCTCAAACTTTGCTTTCTAAGGAATAACTTGTCTAATTTCAGGACGCAACAACAAAGCAACCGTCGCAAAACCTTTCTTTTGCTAGGAGTTATGGGGAGCCTAACTGCCTTTGTTATTTATGCCGTGGCTTTGTACTTGGGATACACCAGCATAGGCATCATTCCGATTGCAGTCGGGATTTCCTTGATTAGTGTTTGGGGATCGTTCTACAACTCAGACAAAATCGTTTTGACTATGACTGGTGCAAAAGTTATTGATCACGATACTGCGCCGCAGCTATTCAACTTGGTGCACGAAATTACCATCGCCTCTGGATTGCCGATGCCAAAAGTAGCAATCGTTGAAGACGATGCGCCGAATGCATTTGCAACTGGCCGTGATCCAGAGCATGCCATCATTGCTTTCACAACGGGCATACTTCGCGTTATGGATCGGGAACAACTGCAAGGTGTCGCTGCGCACGAACTAGCTCATGTGGCTAACCGCGATACTTTGGTTTCTGCCGTTGCAGCAACAACTGCGGGTGCGATTGCTTTAATGAGCGACTTCTTGCTGCGAATCAGTCTCTTCGGTGGTGGACGCAGAGATAGTAATGGGGGAGGTAACCCGTTTGTGCTTATTGCAGCATTGGTAGCTGCGATACTGGCTCCAATAGCAGCAGTGCTTCTAAAGGCAGCGATCTCACGAAACCGAGAATCGCTAGCAGATGCCACAGCAGTCGCGTTTACTCGCAATCCAACAGGTTTGCGACGGGCGCTTGAAACTCTGGCCTCGGACAGCACTGTGGTGCACCAAAAATCTAACGCAGTCGCTCACCTGTGGATCGAGTCACCATTGGATAGCAAGATGACTTCAAAGCTTTTTGCCACCCACCCGGCGATTGAGGAGCGCATTGCAAACTTGCGCGCCCTAGAACAAACTGGCCCACTTAACGAAACTGCTTAAGTTTCAGATTCGCCTGAAATTCTCGGAAAGTCGTGTCAATCTTGTCTAAATTCATTTGGAGGATTGATGAGTCACACTGGTATTGCTAGCCCTTACTCATGGGATAGCCCATTTCATTACTCGCAGGCAACTGTTCATAACGGCGTGGTTTACGTCTCAGGGCAGGCCGCTCTAGGTGCAGACGGTTCCATTGTGGGTGAAAACGATTTCGAGGCACAGGCTCATCAAGTCTTTGCAAACCTAAAGACTGTTTTGGCTGCCGCAGGAAGCGATCTGTCCAAGGTTTTTAAAGTGAACATTTACATGACTGACATGACTCAATTTCCGACGATCATCGAATGTCGCGAAAAGTATTTCTCAAAGCCTTACCCAGCTGATACAACAGTTGAAGTTACTGCGCTTGCTATCCCTGGCTTGCTGCTTGAAATTGATGTAATTGCTGCGTTGGCTTAACTAGTTAGCCAGCAATTTCTTCGTCGCCAGTATTGGGCTTAGTTGCTCCGCTACTAGCTGCACAATTGCTGCAGAGCAATGCTAACTTTCGGCCCTGGGATTCATGTCGGTTATAAAAGTCTTTAGTTGGGACGCCACAGTCGTCACAGGTACTGAGAACTTTGGTGTGATCCGAAAAATCCATACTCATTCGATTGTCGAAAATGTAAAGTGAACCGTCCCAAAGTCCATCGTCTCCGAATTGCTCGCCGTATCGCACAATGCCACCTTGAATTTGGTAAACCTCTTCGAAGCCGCGACTCTTCATAACTGCTGAAAGCACTTCGCAGCGAATCCCACCAGTGCAATAGGTAACAATCGGTTTGCTCTTTAGATGGTCGTACTTGCCACTCTCAAATTCAGCCACAAAATCACGAGTTGTATCCACATCTGGAACGATTGCGTTTCGAAATCTACCTACTCTTGCCTCGTAAGCATTGCGACCATCGAAGAAGACCACCTCATCGCCTCGAGTCTCAACTAAGTCATGGACTTCAGTAGGTGATAGGTGAGTTCCGCCACCGATGATTCCGTTTTCATCAACTTTGAGTTCATTAGGAGCGCCAAAAGAGACGACTTCATCGCGCACGCGCACACTTAACTTTGGAAAGTCATTTCCAGTTCCCTCGGACCATTTGAAGTCGATTTTGTTAAATCCTCGATAGATCTTGGTTTTTCGGATGTAGCTCTTAAGATCATTAATGTCACCGCCTAGAGTTCCATTGATCCCATGCGGGGAAATGATGATTCGACCCGTTAGACCAAGAAACTCACATAAGTCGTGTTGCCATAGGCGAAGTGCTTCAGGATCAGCTACTGGTGCGAAACCATAGAAGAGAATGACCTTGGGAATTGCCATAGCCACCTCACGTGAAAAGACTGAGCCGAATCGCAGTCTTGTGTCCGAGGGGGGACTTGAACCCCCATCCCTGTGAAGGGACTAACACCTCAAGCTAGCGCGTCTGCCAATTCCGCCACTCGGACTAGTGTGCCGGGCTTGGCCCAGCCCAGTAATAGTACCTGCTGAGCCGTATCTGGCTCAAATGAAGCAATGCATGCGGACATAACTCACGCGATGCGCCAGACTATGACTATGTCAATTGAGCCACTTGCAGATGTAGATTCCGAAGTTGTCGAACTGGTCCGAGATCTAATCAAAATCGACACCTCAAATTATGGCGACGGAAGCGGACCTGGCGAGGCGCTAGCTGCCGAGTATGTAGAAGCAAAACTTAAAGAAGCCGGCATTGAGTGTGAACGATACGAAACCACAAGCGGTAAACGTCAAGGTGTAAATGCGCGAATCGAAGGTAAGGATCCAAGTAAGCCTGCGTTATTGATTCATGGTCACTTAGATGTGGTCCCAGCCGAGGCTAAGGACTGGACTTACCACCCGTTTGCTGCCGAAGTTCATGACGGCATGATTTGGGGTCGGGGCGCGGTTGACATGAAGGACGGCGACGGCATGATCTTGGCGCTGGCTCGGTCTTGGGCCCGCAATGGGGTGCAACCAGATCGAACTATTGTTTTTGATTGGTTACCAGATGAAGAAGCAGGCAGTGAACATGGCTCTGGATGGTTAGTTGAGAATCGTCCCGAACTTTACCGCGGTGTTACACAGGCGGTAGGTGAAGTTGGCGGGTTCTCGTTGACTCTTCGCGATGATGTTCGACTTTATCTAGTGCAGACGGCCGAAAAGGGAATTCGCTGGATGAAACTTAAGGCTGAAGGTACGGCTGGACACGGTTCATTCATTAACAACGACAACGCAGTGACTAAATTGGCTGAAGCTGTAGCGGCCGTAGGAAATCACAAGTTTGATCTTGCACTCACGCCAACCGTTCGAGATTTCATTAAGGCAGTATCAGACGCGCTTGGTATGGAATTAAGCGCAGATGATCCAGAAGAATTGCTTGCTCAACTGGGTCCGATCGCTCGAATCATCGGTGCCACACTTTCAAATACTGCGAACCCAACCATGCTTAACGCAGGCTACAAGCACAACGTCATCCCAGGTGCTGCGGAAGCAATGATTGATGGCAGGTTCTTGCCGGGTTATGAAGATGAACTCATTAAGGACATCGAGAATCTCTTGCCACCAGGCGTTGTGCTCGAAGACGTTGTCAACGGCATTGCGTTAGAAGCTCCGTTCGAAGGCCCGCTAATTGATGCGATGGGCGCTGCCATTCGAGCTGAGGACCCATTTGGTACGCCGGTGCCATACACAGTTAGTGGTGGAACAGATGCCAAAGCATTCAGCACTCTAGGTATCACTTGCTACGGGTTCTTACCATTGCTATTGCCACCGGAATTGGATTTCAGTGCAATGTTTCACGGTGTAGATGAACGAGTACCAACTACTGGATTAGAGTTTGGCGCTAGGGTTATGGATCGCTTCGTGCGAAGTCTCTAGATTTCGCTAGGCAGTTCGTTGTAGGTGATAAATCTTTCGGCGTAGTCTTACGTATCGACTACCGTCTTGATAGACCCGCACCCTTTCAAGTTCCCAGCGATCTACTTCAGCCATTGCGGTTAGACAAGACCTCACATCTGAGCGTTTCGTGCCCCGATGGAAATTCATCTCTCGGAATTCCCAAACTGCACTCATTGATTCCATCCAAAGTCTGGATAACCACGTTCTATCGCGGAAACTTCATCTAATGCCTCATGAATTTCTGCTGGCAACTGCGCCGAAGTTGAATTCAACACGATTCGGAGTTGTGCAGCGGTCCTGGCGCCAATCACTGCACTGGAAACTTGTGACTTGGCGCCTACCCAAGCTAACGCAACATCAATGGGTGTAAGACCAAGTCCTTCGGCGGCTGTGCAAACTGCATCCACGATCGCTCTGGAGCGCTCGTTTAGATAAGGCGTGATGAACGCGGCAAAGTGCGAGGTAGCCGCGCGAGAATCAGGAGGTGTGTTGTGGCGATACTTGCCAGTTAACACACCGCGTCCAAGGGGAGACCAGGCCATAATTCCAACACCAAGATCAGATGCGGCGGGTACGACTTCTCGCTCGATACCGCGTTGAAGTAGCGAGTATTCCATCTGGGCACTGATCACGGGATATTTCGAACCTAAAGCCGCACTAGTGAGTTGCCAGCCAGCGTAATTCGATACGCCAAGGTATCGGACTTTGCCAGAATCAATTGCGTAAGCTGCCGCAGACAATGTTTCTTCGATCGGGGTATACGGATCCCAAGCATGAATGTGCCACACGTCTATGTGAGTGCGACGTAACCGTCGTAACGATGAATCTAATGCAGTTAACAAATGATTTCTGCTGGCATCGCGTCTTCGATTGGTACGAACGCTGCCCGCTTTACTTGAAATCAATACTTCAGAAGCTTCGCGACAGAATTCACCAACAATTTCTTCTGACACGCCATCGCTATATACATCGGCAGTATCAATAAGGCGTCCGCCAGCTTCGTGATACAAATTAAATTGATCCCGCGCCTCATGTATGTCGGTATCGCGGCCCCAGGTCATTGTTCCAAGGGAGTACTGCGACACCAATAAGCCGCTTTGACC
>RGDC01000029.1 GCA_009918005.1 Actinomycetota bacterium | reverse complement strand
GCGAATCGCGTTCACTGCTTCACCAAGCGCTGCACCAGTTACCAAAGCATTGCGCAGTGAAATTGCTTTTGGAGTGGCTCCGACTGATTGGGTAAAGAAATCAATTAACTTCTCGGTCAAATCATCGGCATTTTCCTGAAAGCCAAATGGAGTATCAAGAATCGTAAGTTTGAGCTTGTCGAGTTTGCCCATTGAAGCCAGGATTTGCTGATGGGGGGTGACCATGGTTGGGCTGGTTTCCCCTGATCCCATAACAACTATTTGCCTAGACACCGCTAAATCATCCCACTTTTGGCTAAATTGTTCACCTTCTGGAAAATCCGATTTAGGAGTTGTTTACCTAAATATGTAAGGCTTACCGAGTTATGAGTGAAACTTCCCCATCGGCTCCGATTGCCGCCGTGCTTCCAAGCGATCGATTCCTCGATCGAGAGCTTTCTTGGCTTGCCTTTAACGAACGAGTTTTAGAGTTAGCACAGGATCAAGACATGGAACTTTTGGAGCGGGCAAAGTATCTTTCGATATTTGCCAGCAATCTAGATGAGTTCTTCATGGTCCGCGTTGCTGGCTTGAAGCGAAGAATCGCAACTGGAATCGCTACTAAAACGGCATCTGGCATGCAGCCCACTGAGGTGCATGCATCGGTTTTGGCGCAAAGTTATGCCGCAATGAAGAGGGCCTCCCAAACTTTCAATGATTCAATCCTTCCTGCACTTGTGGCAAGTGGAATCGAAATTTTGCGCTGGGAAGAATTGACTAGCGAAGAGCGTGACGCGATGTCCAAGCTTTTCGACGAACAGATTTTTCCAGTTCTAACCCCATTAGCTGTTGACCCATCTCATCCATTTCCATACATTTCTGGACTGTCACTCAATTTGGCTGTTGTGGTTAAGAATCCGACTGCTGGAAGCGAATTGTTTGCACGCGTAAAAGTGCCACCATCACTTCCTAGATTCATAGAAGTTTCTACCCAACGCTTTGTGACACTTGAAGATGTAATGGCAGGTCACCTAGACAAACTTTTCCCAGGCATGCAAGTTATGCAATGCCATGCATTCCGGGTTACTCGAAATGAAGAACTTGAAGTTGAAGAAGATGATGCAGAGAATCTATTGCAAGCTCTTGAGCGAGAACTTATGCGTCGACGATTTGGACCGGGCGTCCGACTTGAAGTAGAAAATTCAATTGATCCCAATGTCTTGGATCTAATTGTTAGTGAATTAGGCGTTGAACAAAACGAAGTATTCCGATTGACTGGATTGCTCGATCACGAATCTCTTTTCGAATTAATGAAGCTCAAGCGAGAAGACCTAAAAGCTCCGGTATTTATTGCCCGGACGAGTACCGCACTTGCTGAAGTTGAAAGCTCTTCTGCGCCAGACATCCTCGACGTCATGCGACATCGCGATATCTTGTTACATCATCCGTATGATTCATTTTCAACCAGTATGCAAATGTTTTTGGAACAGGCTTCAAACGATCCAAATGTTTTGGCGATCAAGCAAACCTTGTATCGGACTTCGGGTGACTCACCAATTGTTGATGCGCTGATTAATGCTGCAGAACTTGGAAAACAAGTGTTGGCGGTTGTCGAAATCAAGGCTCGCTTTGACGAACAAAACAACATCGATTGGGCGCGCAAGCTAGAAGAGGCTGGCGTCCATGTGGTCTATGGAATCGTCGGTCTTAAAACGCACGCAAAGCTCTGTTTAGTGGTTCGAAATGATGGCGGCAAACTCAACCGATACGTTCACATCGGTACCGGAAACTACAATCCAAGAACTGCCAGACTTTATGAAGATTACGGTCTGCTATCAACTGATCCAAAAATTGGCGAAGATGTTGCTAGTTTGTTCAACCACTTAAGTGGCTACGGCGTTCAAGGCGACTACAACCGATTAATTGTTGCGCCGAAAGGGCTTCGAGCCGGATTAGTTTCTCGAATTGAACGCGAAATTGATCACGTTAAGAATGGCAAACCAGGCCACATCCGCTTCAAATGCAACTCAGTTGTGGACGAAACCATAATTGACGCGTTGTACCGAGCCTCACAAGCCGGAGTAAAAGTAGACATTCTGGTTCGAGGTATCTGTTCAATTCGCCCAGGTGTCCCTGGTTATTCAGAAAATATCAGAGTGCGAAGTGTTCTTGGTAGATTCCTCGAACACAGCCGTGTTTATGATTTTGCTAATGGTGGCGAAGGTGAGACTTGGATTGGGTCAGCTGACCTGATGCACCGTAATTTAGATCGCCGAGTTGAAGTTTTAGTCCGGATGAATTCTGAAAATGCAAAGGCAATCACACAAGTTGTGGATCTTGGAATGTCAGATACGACTGCATCTTGGCATTTGCAGTCCGATGGTGAATGGGTACGCAATCACTTGGATGAATCGGGCGAACCACTTGTTGACTATCAAGAACTTCTCATAGCTAACCATCCGGTAGCTAAGTCAGCCGCAGACGTGCCGACGCCAAGGCGGATTGATACCTTGCTAAACAAGGTTGGACTCTTTGGCAGCCACTGACAGAATTGTCGCGGCTGGAGCTGTTGTAACCCGCGAAGGACTAAACGGTACCGAGTATTTACTGGTACATCGGGATTATCGCGAAGATTGGACATTTCCGAAAGGAAAGGTTGAATCTGGTGAGCATGTCAATGGTGCGGCAGTACGTGAGGTCCGAGAAGAAACTGGATTCGCAATTGAACTCGGAATGCCACTGCCTACGCAAACGTACAAAATTGAAGAGCGGCTCAAGGATTCGCATTACTGGTCAGCTCGTTTGCTTTCTGGAACATTCTTACCTAATGACGAAGTAGATGAAATCGCTTGGCTAACGTTTGAAGAAGCAGCGAAAAGACTGACCTATGAACATGACGTCGATGTACTTAGAGCGGCTGCAGTCGCTGTTAAAACGACTCCAATGATTGTGTTGCGTCACACCCAAGCTATGAAACGAGCAGACTGGGCTGCTGACGATGAAAATTTGAATGAGCCTGATGCATTCCGTCCACTGACCTCCGTAGGAAGAATTCAGGCCACTATGTTAGTCAGCGCACTTGCTGCTTATGGGATTTCTGAATTGTATTCTTCAGGCTCAGTTCGTTGTCGAGATACTCTTGGTCCTTACGCTTCATCTCGAAGTTTGTCTATAACTTTGGAACCATCGTTAAGCGAAGAAGAGCATGTAAAATTTCCTGACAATGCCCGTGCCCGAGCAGGTGAACTCGCAGGAATTCAAAATGCTTTTGTTCTGTGTACCCACCGCCCTGTGCTGCCAACTGTCATGGAAGTTTTAGCCAATAAATTTGAAGTAGATACTGAAGCGAAAAAAGCTTTTGATCCAGCCCTGACCCCAGGTTCAATGGTGGTTTATCATCGGGATTCATCTGATTTATCAAAAATTGTTTCAGTTGAAAGACACATACATTAAACGAATCGGTTGATATTAAAAGCCTTAAGACAAGTTATCTAAACTGTTAAAGAGTTATCTTTGTCGTTCCTGCTAGGGTCTAAATCAGATCAAGACTTACTCATCACCCGCCCTTCAGAAAGCTAAACTTCAGGTTTCCTTAGAAATGTCTAACCATAAAAAAGCCCATGTAAAGAATGCCAAGTTGGGATATTCCCTGTACCTGGCAGCGGCAACTTGTTGGGCCCTAAATGGCACAGTTTCTAAAGTTGTTTTACTAGAAGTTGGAGACCCATTACGCGTCTCACAATTTCGCGGTACCGGCACCGCAATAATTCTGACAATTTTTGTAGCGCTTACAAATCGAAAAGCGTTTCGAATTACACCAAAAGAAGCATTGTTGCTTGCTGGGTACGGAATTATTGGCGTTGCTATGTGTCAATGGTTTTACTTTGAATCCATTTCGCGAATGCCCATAACAATTAGTTTGCTAATTGAATTCATGGCACCAATCTTCGTCGTGCTCTATGCCCGCCTTGTTATGCACGTGCCAGTGAAGAACACGGTCTGGCTAGGACTTGCGCTTGCAGTTGTTGGCTTGGCTCTCGTCGCACAAGTTTGGGATGGATTTACCCTCGATAAAATCGGCGTACTTTTCGCGATGGCTTCCATGACAACTCTGGTCTTTATGTATCTGCTTGGCGATAAAGCCAGTCAGGGCCGTGATCCCATGTCATTACTTATGTGGGCCTTTATTTTTGCTTCGATTTTCTTCGCGATACTTCGGCCATGGGGTAGCTTCCCATGGGATTCGTTGCAGGCTCAGGTCACTCCATTTGAGGGTGGCACTGGCGTCTATCCGATATGGCCGTTCTTTGCATTCATGGTTTTGATTGGAACTTTGACGCCATACATTTTGGTAATCAATTCAATTCGGCACATTGGTGGACCTGGCGCCAGCATCATGGGAATGACTGAACCGCCAATTGCCGCAATCGCAGCCTGGATCGTTCTCGGCGAAATCTTTGTTCCGGTCCAGATGTTGGGTGGCGTGATTATGTTGGTGGGAATTGTGGTTGCTGAACGAGCTCGCGAGCAGAAAGCACATGAGCCACTACCTGAATATGAGGAAGTGCAGTAACTACGAAGTTTGTGGGCTAATACGTTCCACTAGGCCAAAGGCAATGGCAACACTCTGCCCGATTAATAATGCAAACAACAATGTTCCGATACCCACTACTCCACCAAGTAGCCAACCAATCGTTAAAACAATAACTTCAATTCCGGTTCTAACCCGTCCAATCCGAATTCCAGTTCTTTCGTTTAATCCAGTCATCAAGCCATCACGCGGACCGGAACCAACATTGCAAGTTATGTAGAGTGCGCTCGCCAACCCCACCAGCAGGATTCCTATTAATACTTCAATGGTTTGTGCCACAACATTTGTTGGAGTTGGCAAAAGTGGCGTCATAACATCAATGGCAACGGCAATCACCAGGATGTTCATAACAGTTCCCAAACCTGGACGTCGCTTTAGTGGGATCCACAACAGTAAAACGGTGATTGAGGTTATGAATGTTGTTTCGCCAATCGTCATGTCTAAGGTTTTGGCTAATCCGTCTGCGAGAACCGTCCACGGTGACTGACCAATACTGGCATCAATTAACAATGCTTCCCCAGTACCAAATAACCAGAGTCCAAGGACTAGAACAAGAAAAGTCTTCGGAGTGACTTTCCAATTAGATTCCCCAGCTGACCAAGAAGTCTTTGGAACTGTCAGCGCAGGCCGTAACCATTGTCCAAACGATGCCATCAGTTATGCGACCGGCTTACTTACGCGGCCAACTATGCCAAAGAAGATAGCTACAACTTCACCAACCAAGAGTGTTACTAGAACTGTGCCGAGTCCGACCGAGCCACCAAGTAACCAACCTGCAAGCAAGAATACTGCTTCGATTACAAAGCGAACTCGACCAATTGGTATTCCAGTTCGATAATGTAAACCAGTCATTAATCCATCACGAGGTCCGGGACCTAAATTACTTGGAATATAAAACGCGCTTCCTAAGCCAATTACTAGAATTCCGATTAGTACTTGCACTACAGATAAGGCGTAGCTGTCTGGACTGGGAAAGAATGGCATCATCACATCAATTGCGACTGATACGAAAATAATATTTAAGACTGTTCCAATTCCTACTTTATTTTTTAACGGAATCCACAGGAACATCACGCCAATGGAAATGTAGAAGCTGGTCCAACCAATGGTGTCTCCAGTTAGATTCTGAATTCCTTGCGCCAAAACAGTGCCGGCAGATTGACCAATATCGGCCTTGATCAGGATCGCTTCGCCCGTGCCATACAGCCAATTGCCCAACATCAAATAGAAAAAGGTTTTTGGACTTGCTTTCCACATTGATCCAGCGGCACTCCACGAAGTTGTGGGTACGGTTCGAGATGGCTTTAACCACTGACTCAAAGCTGACATGAGAGCTAGACGATGTTCTTTTCTGGACGAAGTTCGCCGCCCGACGAGAAGCGATCATTGCTCAGGGGCGTGATGTCGACAAATGGAGTCTTGCCCAAATACATATCGCGCAAGATTTCACCAATTGCTGGTCCTTGCAAGAAACCGTGTCCGCTAAATCCAGTTGCATACAAGAAGCGTGAAACACCTTCCCACTCGCCCATGATTGCGTTGTGATCCGGAGCTAAATCATACAAACCGGCCCAACCGCTAGCAGCGCCAAGTTCAAGTAAACGAGGTGCACGGACATCGGCAAGCTCGCCAATCTTTTCCAAGAAGTTTGGATCGCGGCGAAGATCCCATGAATATTCAACAGTTTTGTCAGAGAATCCCATAAGCATGGCATTACCTTCACGGTGCCAATACAAAGAAGTTGAGTAATCAATGGTCATTGGCATGTTTGCAGGTACGTCATCAAAATCTGCAGTTAAAGGTTCGGTAATCAAAAGCTCACGACGAAGTGGCTGAACTGGAATCTCTAAACCAACCATGGCGCCAATTGTTGGTGACCACGCACCGGCGCAGTTGATAACGGTTTTAGTTTTTACTTTGCCGGCTGAAGTTGTAACGCTAACGATCTGGCCATCAACGACTTCAATGTCAGTTGCTTCGGTTTGAGTCATCACGATTGCGCCATGCTTGCGCGCTCCGGATGCATAACCAAGAACTACAGATTCTGGTGTGCAGTAACCATCGTTAGGCGTAAACGAAGCAGCCAAAATTCCATCAATCTCTAGTAATGGATTTAGTTCCTTCGCCTCTTCTGGGGTAAGCATTCGAGATTCCACACCAGCAGCAATGTGCAAAGCAGTTGATTTCTCAAATAGTTCAACATCTTCTGGAGTTGAAAGCGCAAACATGTAGCCAGGACGATGTAAATCAATTTCTTGACCTGGACGATTAGGAAAGTCTGCTAACAAGTCAAGCGAGCGTGCACCCATTGCAATGTTTAGCTCATCTGAGAAATTTGCACGCACGCCACCAGCTGCTTTGGAGGTTGAACCACTAGCCAGTTCGTTCTTCTCAACCAACAGAACACTGACGCCAGCTTCTGCCAGGTGAAATGCGGTGGAGGCGCCCATGACGCCACCGCCGACTACAACTACATCTACTTCTTCTGGAAGGTTTGCCACAGTTAGGTTCCTTAGATCTTGAAATCAGGATTGTGAGGGACTTCTTCGTTGTCCATCTGAGCTTTCTGAAGCTTGCCGGACCAATCCCAGTTAAGTGATTGCCAACGAGTGAACACATCAAGCACCCAGATTCCGGACTGACGTGAGCCGTTTCCGCTCTTGCCGTTTCCACCGAATGGTAGGTGAGCTTCCGCACCGGAGGTTGAGTTATTGATGGAAAGCATGCCAGCCGAAATTCCTTCGCGGAAAGTCCAAACTGACTTTGGATCGCTGGTATAGATCGCAGCCGATAGACCAAAGCCGTGATCGTTACCCAAATCGATTGCCTCTTCAATAGTTGAGAAGCGACCAACGGTTACTAGTGGGCCAAAAGTTTCGGTGTTGTAAAGCGCATCTTCTTTCTTGATGCCAGCAACGATTGTTGGGTGAGCGAAAACGCCTGCATCAGGATCGCCAACGAAACCTTCGCGAGGATTATCTTTTGTGATTCGACCAATTCCAGTTGAACCAAGCACAGTGTGATGTGGCTGAATTAGCTTCAAGTTTTCCTCATGCGTTGCAAGATACTTTTCGCTAATCATTGGGCCGAATAGAACGTCTTCCATTGGATCGCCAACCTTTGAGCTAGCGACCTTGTCTGCGTACATCTTCAGGAACTTGTCATAAACCGAATCATGGATCCATAAAGTTCCAAGTGAAGTGCAGCGCTGACCAGCAGTGCCAAAGCCTGCGAACAATGCGCCATCAAGTGCTAACTCAAGGTCTGCATCAGGCATGATGATCATCGGGTTCTTGCCACCAAGTTCTAGGCAAGCGCTTTGAATGTATTCACCAACCTTGGCACCAATTAGGCGACCAACTTCAGTGGAACCAGTGAAGCCGACCTTGTTAATGGTTCCTTCATCAAGACCCTTGACCATGCCTTCAAAAGTTTCTTTACCTTCGGCAACAACTGTGATCAAAACATCTTTTGGTACACCTGCTGCATGGAAAATTGCGGTCATTGCTTCCGCAACGGCCGGGGTGTACTCCGATGGCTTCCAAACAACTGAGTTACCAGTTAGCAACGCCGGGATGATGTACCAAGACGGCACGGCAGCTGGGAAGTTTCCAGCGGTAATAATTAGCGCAGTGCCTACTGGCATGCGGAAAGTAAACAAATTTTTGTTTGGCATTTCACTTGGAACAGTTTGACCGTATAAACGGCGACCTTCACCAAGAAAGAGCTTCGCGGTAAACCTTGCCCATTTCACGGGTTACTAGCTTGGAAAGGGCTTCCTTATTGTTCTCGAACAACCGACCAGCGTTTGCGATTACTCGACCACGAGCTGGCGCTGGCATTTTTGCCCATGACTTCTGGGCTGCCTTGGCGCGACGAGCAGCATCTGCAATCTCATCAGGAGTAGCAAGTTTGGTCTCGACGACTACGTCGCTCAAGTTGGTTGGATTTAGAGATTTGAAGGTGGACACCCGGGGCCTCTTTCATTGACGATAAAGTGGTTTACATGTCTAACAATGCCAGTTCGAACCAACAAACAGTAGCCGGGGTAATCCTGGATTTACTCTGGGAAGCGGGTGTAAAAACGACTTTTGGGATCCCAGGCGTACACAACCTGGCTTTCTGGGACGCACTGGGTCCAAATCGTCCTGCAATTGTTGGAGTTCGCCATGAACAGACGACGGCTTATGCCGCAGATGGCGTTGCACGAACCACTGGATCTTTGGGTGTGGCATTAACCACCACAGGCCCAGGAGCTGCAAATACCCTCGGTGCGTTTGGTGAAGCAGCTATTAGTGGCTCTCCGGTGTTTGTGATTTCTTCCGAAGCACCTATTGGTAAGCGCTCAAAAGATGGCGCTCGTGGACTGTTGCATGAAATGGATGATCAAGCCGCCATGTTCGCTCCCCTTGCCAAAAAACTTGCTGGGGTTTCGATGGCAGTGAGTGTTACTGATGGTGTCACTGCCGTTGATGTTGCTGCGGAGATGATTCGCGACTTACTTCGCGCACCTGTTGGCGCAGGTTACCTAGGAATTCCTGCAGATGTTTTAGGTCAGCAATTCACTGGTGAACGGCCAAAACTTGAAATTGGTCAAGAACTTATCGAAATTGATATTGCTGCCGCAACTGCTGCACTTTCCGATGCAAAGAAAATTGTGATTTGGGCTGGCGGCGGCGCAGTTGACTCTTCTGATTCAATCTCGGCACTTGCTGCACATTGGAATGCACCGATTCTTACTTCGTTTGCTGGTCGCGGAATCGCTGCAGATTCGAAGTTAACTTTGGTTGCACCAATTCATGAACCTGAAACTGAAGCAGTGTTGGCTGATGCGGATGCGCTAGTTGTGTTTGGTAGCCAACTAGATGGCATGAATACCAAGAACTGGGCAATTGCTTGGCCAAAAACAATTGTGCTAGTTGATGTGGAACCAACAAAAACTATGCGCAATGTTGATCCGACTGCAGTTGTACTGAATAACAACATCAACGGTGTTGCGTCCGCGTTGATCACAGGAACTTCTTCTATAGGTTCATGGGTTGATGTTTCATCAGTTAATAAATCCGTGCGAGATCGGTTAAGAGTTGGCGAGAAATCAAAGCGTGGCATCGCACTTGTTGAAGCTATCGAAAAGCATTGGCCAGCCGATGGCACGATTGTTTGCGACATGTCGGTCTGTGGTTACTGGACCGGTGTCTACGCCGAACAACCAAGATCCCGTCGTATCGTTTATCCAGTCGGTTGGGGAACTTTAGGTTTCGGACTTCCGGCTGCAATTGGCCCGGCTGCTAACGGCAGTCGCACGCTCGCGGTATGTGGAGATGGCGGTGTTGCCTTCGCACTTGGAGAGCTTGCAACCATCGTGCAAGAAAACTTGCCATACACATTGTTAATCGTTGATGACGGTGGCTACGGAATGTTGCGTTATGACCAGCAAGTTATGGGTCATCCGGAACGCGGCGTTGATTTAGTTTCGCCAGATTGGGCAATCCTGGCGCAATCCTTTGGACTTTCATTCACTGAATCTACAATCGAAGATTTGGGCGATGCTTTGGATCTAAAACAACCAGGAATCATTTTGATTCGGGAGACTTTGTATCCACCAAAGAGCACAAGTCCTCGTTGGGGCGAAAAGTAATTAACTTTTTAAATAGGCAATATTTCTGTGTTTCACTCCATGGATAAGAACAATCGCATTCTGCTCGTCAACACTCAGGATTATTCGGTACTGTCCACGACGCGCACTTCGCATTCCATCAAACGGAGCCTTTAAAATTTTACTAACTCGCAAGGGATCTTGTGTCAAAGTCACTATTGCAAATTCCAGAATCGCAAATGCTACTTTTTCGGGTATCTCATCAAAGTTCCGTAACGCTGCGGGAGTCCAGGCGATTTCATACCCGGGCATCTATTTCCCTCGGTTCGCAATTCGTTCTCGCAACTGATCAGCAGTCAAGACCACGGCTAATGATTCCTCGAGTTTGGATTTAAAAATGTCTTCAACAAGAGAAGGGTCGGAAAGAATTTCAAGAGTTTCAACCATTGATTCATATTCCTCAACACTGATTACGACAGCCGCCGGACGACCATGTTTTGTAATCACAGTGTGCGAGCTTTCACGCTCAATTTCATCAACAACTTCAGACAGGCGGCTTTTTACCTCAGCAAGAGGCATGAATTCAGAAATAGACATATCTTGATTTTAGCAAACTAGTCATACTTATGACTAGTTATTTTAGAATTATTTTTATTGAAATTTTTGGCCAGTTAGTTGTTCGTAAGCAGCAACATAACGTTCGCGAGTTTTTTCGATTACATCCTCAGGCAGCGCTGGTGGTGCTTCGCCAGAATTCTTATCCCAACCGGAAAACGGAGAAGTTAACCAATCGCGCACGAACTGCTTGTCGTATGACGGCTGGGCTTGGCCCGGCACCCATTGATCCGCTGGCCAGTAACGCGAGGAATCTGGAGTCAATACCTCGTCAGCAAGAACAATCTGATCTTTGTGTGTACCTACTAGTCCAAGACCAAATTCAAACTTCGTGTCCGCCAGAATGATGCCACGTTCCAATGCAATCTCAGCAGCTACGTCATAGATCCAAGTTGTGAAGCGCTTTAGTTGCTGCGCCTCTTCCATGCCAATCGAAGTTATAACTTCATCAAAAGTTACGTTCTCGTCATGGTCGCCAATAGCTGCCTTAGTTGCGGGCGTGAAAAGAGTCTTAGGAAGTTTGGCCCCATCCTTTAGACCTGGCGGTAAACCGTTGCCACAAATTGATTGATCGCGCAGATAATCTGTGTAACCAGATCCAGCTAAGTAACCACGAGCCACACACTCAACGGGAAGCCGTCCCCGAACGGAATCAGGAACGTTTGTTGAAAGCACATGGTTTGGCACGATCCCTTGGAGGCGATCAAACCACCACATCGACATTGCGGTAAGGATTCGTCCCTTGTCAGGAATTACTGAAGGCAAGATCCAGTCATATGCCGAGATGCGATCACTGGCAATAAATAGCAAGCGACCGTCTGGGGCTTCGTAAAGGTCGCGAACTTTTCCAGAATAAACATGCTTGAACTCAGCACCTAAGTCATAGTCGGTGGGCTGAATTGTCACAGGATTGGCTCCGGTCGATAGTTTGCAGCTTCAGGTGAAGCTGCGCTGAGTTTCGAAACTTTATCGGCAACTGTGGAAACTTGACCACGGGCAGCGCCAGTAAATTCAAGTGGCTGAGAAATCAGTGCTTCTAGGTCTTCGCGATTAATTCCTAAGCGAGCATCGGCTGCTAAGCGATCAAGCACCGCATTGCCATCGCCGCCATTTACTCCGCGCATTTCAAGGGCAACTGCGACAGCGTGTTCCTTAATTACTTCGTGCGCAACTTCTCGACCAACGCCATTGCGAACGGCTGCCATCAAAATCTTTGTTGTGGCAAGAAACGGTAAGTATCGATTAAGTTCACGTTCGATGACTGCCGGGAAAGCACCAAACTCTTCCAGGACTGTCAAGAAAGTTTCAAATAAGCCATCAATGGCATAGAACGAGTCTGGAAGTGCAACCCGGCGAACTACGCTGCAGAACACATCGCCTTCATTCCACTGATTCCCAGCAAGTTCTCCGGTCATCGACGCATAGCCGCGCAAAATAACGGCAAAGCCATTTACCCGCTCGCAAGAACGAGTGTTCATCTTGTGCGGCATTGCACTTGAACCCACTTGGCCTTCTTTGAAGCCTTCTGTCACCAGTTCATGTCCAGCCATCAAACGAATTGTTGTAGCGAAGCTACTTGGGCCGGCCGCTAGCTGGACTAGTGCGGTCACGGTGTCGTAATCAACAGAGCGCGGGTAGACCTGACCAACACTTGTGAACAC
>RGDC01000028.1 GCA_009918005.1 Actinomycetota bacterium | reverse complement strand
CAAATGCCAAAGTTTTTCCTGAACCAGTTTGTCCGCGACCTAAAACATCGCGGCCGCTGATTGCATCTGGCAAAGTCTTTGCCTGGATTGGGAACGGTGAATCAATTCCTTGACGCTTTAGTGTGCTCAATAATTCAGTTGACACACCTAGTTCAGACCAACTGCTTGATGCAGTATCTAATGCAACTTCTGCAGTGTCTTCTGTCATTGCACTCTTGCTGCTTACGCGTTCAGTTGAAGCTTTCTCGCGTGGCAAGCTCGACTTTGGTGCATAAACTTCATCGCGCTTGGTGCGTGGTGCGCGAACTGGTGCGTCGTCGTTGTACCTGCGCGGTGCGCGAGCTGGTGCTTCATCACGACGAGCACGTGGTGGACGGCTATCAAAATCATCTCGTCGTGCGCGGGTTGGTGCTTCATCTTTATATGTACGTGGTGCGCGGGATGGTGCTTCGTCACGACGGGAGCGACTTAGCGCTGCATCATCGCGGCGAGCGCGCGGTGCACGAGTTGGTGCTTCATCGTTGTACTTGCGTGGCGCACGAGCTGGGCGATCGTCTTCATAACGATCGCGAGAACCACGTGTACCTGATGGCTTTTCGCCACCCTTACGCTGTGGTTTTCCGGAGGGATTCCAAACATCATTACTTCGCTTGGCGCCCCGAACTTCGGCGCGCGGAGATTCAGCGCGGCTACGCGCATCTGGGTCGCGAGGTTCCCGAGGTGCGCGAGATTCAGCCTTTGCAACCTTGGATTTTGGCTTGGCGCGTTTCTTGGCAGCAGTAGTTTTTGCCGCAGCATGGCGAGCTGAACCAGCTTTTGGCTTGGATTCGGTATCGCGGGCGCGGTCTCGTTCTAGCTTTCGGGCGCGCGGCTTTTTCTTAGGACTTGATGGAGTGGACATTAAAACCTTCTTTGGGGAATGCTCTAACGGTAGGCGAGAAACGGCGCAAAACCTAATCGCCATCGCGGTTTTCAGGGTTTTGTCACTGCCCAATGGGAGACTTACCTCATGGACGTTACCTCTCTTATTGTCATTGTCGTAGTCACTGCGCTTACTACTGCCGCAATAGTTGGCGTTGTTGTTAGTCGAGCCATGAAGAACCAGGGTGGTCTATCCGCTCAAGACATCAGACAACAAGTTGCTGATGCGGCGCGCGAACAATATTTAACGACTGCGCAGATGCTGGAAACGTCTACCGAAGCAAGATTACAAACAACTACTGCGTCCGTTGCCGAGCAATCACGTGCGGCCTCGGCTTCGATCCAGGAAATCATCAAGCCACTTGGTGAAAGTTTGAAAGCACTTGATGCAAAAGTTGGTGACTTAGAAACTAAGCGCGCTGATGCTTACGCAAGACTCGATCAACAGGTTACAAACACCACTGGCCTGCTTGATACCTTACGAACTGAAACCACAAATCTTTCAAGTGCGTTACGTCGCAATGATGCACGTGGCCGCTGGGGTGAACTTCAATTACGCCGAATCATTGAAATGATTGGCATGTCTGAACATGTTTCATTCGATGAACAGAAGCAGCAAGTTGGTGACGGTTTGGGTCGTCCCGATGTAACAATTCACTTGCCAAACAATCGCGTACTTTATGTCGATAGCAAAGCTCCGATGAATTCTTATTTAGATGCGATTAACGAAACCGATGTTGATCGACGTAAGACATTGTTTGATGCACATGCAGCTGCCCTCAAGGGACACATCAAAGCACTCTCAAGTCGTAACTATGTCGATGATAAAGAATCTCTGAACTACGTCATCATGTTTATTCCAACAGAATCTTCCTTGGCTGCCGCATTTGAGGTGTATCCGAACTTGATCGAAGATGCAGCGCAAGCAAAAGTTGTGTTGACTTCACCAACCTCACTCGTGATTGCGCTCAATACGATTGCGATGTTGTGGCAAGAAGATACCCAAGTCCGCAACGCACAAGAAATGATTAAGGAGTCCGGTGACTTGTATGGTCGCTTGATTACGTTTATAAATCACTTCAGCAAGGTTGGCGACAACTTAAAGCGATCCATGGATACCTATAACAACGCCGTTGGTTCATTTGATCGATCGGTGATGCCAAAAGCAAAGGCTGTCGAAGAACTTGGCCGCTTCACCGATGAGCTACCAAGCGCCGAAAAAGTTGAAGTTGATTTGCGGGAATCAAAGTACGCAACGCATGAGACTCAGTTGGGCTTAGTTTCAGATCCGGATGAAGAAACTGCCTAACCCCCTTATTTTCACCATAAACTAAAGGGTTTGAGAAAGTACAAAAATTTATCCTTGGGTTACTGATCATTGAGAAGATTCCCCACGTTAAGTTTTTCTTATGGACAAAGCACCTATCAACAGCGCGTCAGAGCAAGCGGAACAGCCTTTAAATCCGTTGGCTTTAACAGATGACTATTTAGCCGAGAAGTCCAAGCTGCGCAAAAGCTTCGGTCGCAAAGAGGTGCTCTTCTTCTCGGTTTGTTCAGTAATTGGCCTGGACACTATCGGAATTACTGCCGCTGCTGGACCCGAAGCAATCTCTTGGATGGCCGTCTTAGCAATAGTTTTCTTAATCCCCGCCTCGATGGTCATCGCAGAATTAAGTGGTGCATTTACTACCCAGGGAGGGCCATACGTTTGGGTGCGCCTAGCATTTGGACGAATCGCTGGCTCGTTAACTGCAATCACCAGTTGGCTTAAAAGCCCAGTCTGGTTTGGTGGCGTACTAACTTTTGTTGCTGTGGCAACTGCCGAGACATTCTTTATGTCCGGTGCACAGATGTCAGAGTTTTCCTTTTATAGATTTGCGCTTGCTTTTATCTGGCTCGGAATTATCGCGGCTAACGTTTCCTTCAAGGCAGGTAAGTGGGTACCAATTTTGGGTGCACTATCCCGCTTGATTTTGATTCCATTTTTTACAATCACAGTCATCGTCTTTGGAATTGCAAATGGATTACGCGGTGTCGCATTCTCCGACTTTGGTTTGAGCTTTGATGGTCTGCTCGCAACCATTGGAATAATTCTTTTCGCATTTTTAGGTTTGGAAAATGTAAGCGCAGCTAGCGATGAAATGACTCATGCTAAACGTGATTTGCCATACGCGTCGTTTAGAACATCGGCGCTCGCGATGTTGCTTTACGGTCTGCCGATTTTGACCGTGCTTTTAGTTTTGCCAATCGGCCAAGTCATAGGGCTAACTGGTTTTGTTGACGCGTTAAAGTCTGCATTTACGGTTTATGGCGGAAGTATTGCAGATGATGGAACTGTCACATTAAGCGGAGCTGGCAGTTATCTTGGCGTCTTCGCGGGCTTATTGATCATCATTGCAGTTTTTTCTTCTGGTGTTACTTGGCTAATGTCAACTAATCGTAATTTAGCCATGGCTTGCTTTGATGGATCTGGTCCGCGCTGGATTGCATTCACCAACCCTCGGTATGCCACTCCGGTGCGACTCAACAATATTGCAGGTGTCATAGCAAGTGTGATTTTGATTCTTGGCTATCGTCTCAATGACGGTGACGTGGCAAAGTACTTTGGCGTCGCAGTAGGTTTTGCGATTGCGTTGACCTTGGTGAACTATCTTGCAATTTTCCCGGCCTTCTGGGTGTTGCGAAATAAATTCCCTGATTCACATCGACCATATCGAGTTCCAGCTCATCGCACAGTATCTATATGGCTGACTGCTGTGGTGGCTTTTGGAATTTTGCAATTGCTTGCACCTGGCCTTGGCGAAAGTTGGTTTGGGGATGCCTATCGGCCAGCAGGATGGGTCGCCGATCAAGGACGGCCTTACTTCCTTTCGCAACTGGCAGTATTGCTAGTGATCACACTTATCGCCGTAGTTTTCTGGTTACTAGGTAGGCGAAATTTGGCTTCGACATACTCACACGAAGTCGAAGTTGCTACAGATTCAGCTGAGGAAGACCAAGTATCAGATAAGTAGCCGGAGTTTGCCGTACGGTTGCAACATGATCACATCCGTTAATGAAGTAGCAACCGCTGAAGCCTTAGTCGCAAAATACGTAAGCGATCTAAGAAATGAGGAAATTGCGGCTGATTCACTCTTGCCAGATTGGTCTCGAGGCCATGTGCTTTCACATCTTGCAAACAATGCGCGCGGACTTTCCAACTTGGTCGAATGGGCTTTGACCGGAGTTCAAAAGGATATGTATGTTTCCGTTGAACAGCGTGGTATTGATATTGAGAACGGGGCCAAACGTCCCGGAAGCGAGATAATTGCAGACTTCCTCGAACAGTCAAAAGTATTTGCATCAAATCTAGATCGCTTAATGGCTGGGCCTATCTTTAGTGAAGAAATTGTTTTAGGAAATGGCTCTCGGGTTCATCCACATGAAATGACTACGCTTCGCGAACGCGAGCTTTTAGTCCACCTAGTTGACTTAGGTCTTGGCTACAAAGCAAATGATTGGACTCTTGATTGGTCGATTAAGACCCTCAAGAGTGTGAATGCTGGAAAGCGTAAAGAACCAGTAAAGTTCCGACTGTTAATTGCCGGCGATCACACTTGGACTATGGATCAAAACGGTATGACAGATATTTTTGGAACTCCACAAAGTCTTGCTGCTTGGTTAATGGGCCGCGAGCCTGATGACAAACTTGTTACATCAGATGGTTCACCGCTTGGTAATCCACCAAAGTGGCTTTAAGTTAAAAACAAAGGAAAGTGAGACATCATGTCTGAAGAAAAACCAACTATCACAGTTCGTGCGAACGGATCTTTGCGCGTAAATGGCGCAACCTTGATTGGTGCTGATGGAAACGTAATCAGTGACAAAGATACTTTTTCGCTATGCCGCTGTGGCCATTCAAAAGATAAGCCGTTTTGCGACGGTGCGCATCGAGAAGCCGGCTTTGATGACCCAGGCACTCACTCACCAGTTGAATAATGGAACTGGTTGAACTTAAGGGTCGTTGGAACGAAGTTCTTGATGAACTTGAATCCACCGACCGAATTGCCTGGCTCGCATTTTTTGATGCTCGATTGGCCAGTCTTCAAGGTGGCGTTTTAACTCTGGATTTTTCTGATGCTACAAAATTTCAAGAAGGTCACGATATAAAAAGTACAGTTCCTGAAAGTACACACGAAGCATTGCTTGCTGCCGTGAAAAAAGTAACTGGATTAACCATTGCTTTGGAATTTAGTTAGGTTTGATTTTTTGATGCGCTATTTAAAAGTATTTGGTTTTCTAACTGCAACTACTGCACTGGTAACTTCTTGCGGTACCGCATCTACAAATCAGGGTGAAGTAAAAACCCCAGAGCCAAGTATCACTGCCATAAGTTCACCTACAGCTAGTCCTGTGCCAAAACTTCGCACAATCTCAATTGTTTCTAGTGGCGACATTTTGTTACATGAACGCCTATGGGCGCAGGCAAAAGCCGATGGAATTGACGGCAATTGGGATTTCTATCCCCAACTTGCAGATTTCGAACCAGTATTTAGTTCAGCTGATCTATCGCTTTGCCACATGGAAACTCCGTTAGCGAAACTAGGTGTTGGATATGCGGGGTACCCAGTGTTTAACTCCCCACCACAAATTGCTGATGCTATTGCCCGGCTTGGATTCGATATGTGCGACACAGCTTCGAATCATAGTTTGGACCAAGGTTTTGCTGGCATCAAGCGAACGATTGAAACTTTAGATGCCGCTGGCATTCCTCACACCGGTACGGCAGTTTCAGAAGCCGATGCAAGTAAGCCGTTGATCATGGATGTGCAAACTGAAAACGGAATCGTCAAGGTTGGGATTCTTGCTTACACATATGGGTTCAACGGTTTTGAGCGTGATTCCGACAAACTTTGGAGCGCAAACAAAATTGACCCAGCAAGCATCATTGCTGAAGCAAAATTAGCAAGGTCGCAAGGTGCAGAGATTGTTGTCGCCAAGATGCATTGGGGAACTGAGTACTCCAACAAGGCCAATAGTTTTCAAGAATCCGTTGCGAAAGAACTAGCTGATTCTGGGCAAATTGATCTAATTGACGGTTCGCATAGTCATTCCGTTCAGCCATTAACTCAGATTGGTAATACTGCAATTGCTTATGGGCATGGGAACTTTGTTGCCGCCATGCGAGAACCAACAACCATTAAGTCTGAAGGTTTAGTTACTCGTTGGGAGTTTGTCGAAGA
Source organism: Actinomycetota bacterium (assembly GCA_009918005.1). GTDB lineage: Bacteria > Actinomycetota > Actinomycetes > S36-B12 > UBA5976 > UBA5976. The sequence goes on along the minus strand of RGDC01000028.1, from coordinate 6,967 downwards.
CAAAAAGGGGAAATTCTCACTCTCGTGTGTTCAAGAAGTCCCTACGTTGATTCGTGATGACCGCCCAGTGCGCGTTATCGATGTAAACAAGGCGCTAGCAACTGGTGACTACTTAGGCGAGACCAAAAAACGTCTAGAGCAAGCGAAAACTCGCACAGATGAAACAGTTCGCTCGCTCGGATTCACGAAATTCTGTAACTAAGGGTTTGACAGAAATCGGCTAAGTGCTTTTCTTAAATAGCGAAATTACCAATACAACAAATCCTGTAACAAACATCAGTGCTGCAGCCGGAATCGTGATGAACATAAACCATGGCAGTGCTGCCCAGCCGCAGTTTCCTTCATTTGCATCAGGGCCACAAAATGCAAGAGAAAGAAGTGCGCCAGCCAAAAAGGGTGATACCGCTAAGAGCGGGGACAGCAGCATTGCTAGAGCTCCGGTTTTTGCACTCCAGAACGACTTTTTACTTTGACTGTCCATGCCGCTCACCACCTGTCTTCTAGTCTTATTGCAAAGTTATCGCGAAATTAGCTGAACTACCAGATCGTGACATTTTTAAGTTACCTTGGCTGTGCTAACTGTTAAGTATGAGGTTGGCGGCGTTCCAGCACTTGTACCGGTTACCTTCGCCGCGAGGAATTTACCTTTGTAGGCAGTTAGAACTGGCAATAAGTTTTTTGTTTGTCCCTTAATTGGTGTGCAGGTTTTTGGAATCGTTGGCGTCATAACCTTGATCTGCGTCGTACAGGTGTACCACTGGTAGGCAAAAGTCGGTGCCGGGGTGCCGATCCAAGTACCCGGCTTAACAGTTAACTTGTTGGTTCCCTTTGGTGTAGAAGCAGCTTTTCCGGACACGCTTGGTTTTACTGCACCGACATTGGCTTGTTGTTTCCACTTCGCGTAAAGAGTTTTGTTTGCAAATGTACTCGGCTTGTAAGGAAACGTAATTAGTGCGCCAGTAGGTGATTCAGACCAGCCACCAAAAACGTATCCGACGCGAGTTGGAGCAACAGGCGCGGTCGCTAATGGAATGCCATAAAACAGAGTTGAGCTCGGTACAACAGAGCCACCTTGCGAATCAAACGCGACGGAGAAAATTCCAACCTGAACTTTAAGGCCACGCCAGGTCTGTCCGTTGAATCCAGTTGCACTTGCAGATTTGTAGGCAGTTGCGTTTGCGCTTAAGTTTTCGAAATTGGAATCGCCATCTGGAGCATTACCAAGGAAAAAGATGCTTTTCAAGGATGTTGTTGAGTTAAACGCGCGGTCACCAATGCTCGTGACGCTACTCGGGATAGTAATAGTTGCTAAGGAAGTTGCCTCGAAGAACGCACCATCCCCGATACTGGTGACAGAACTCGGAATGGTTATTGAGGTTAGAGCGCTGGTTCCACTAAACACCGATTTTCCAATCTCTGTAACGCCACTAGGGATTACGAATGAAGCAATTTTTGTATTTGCAAAAGCGGCTTCGCCAATAACTTCTAATGCCGATTCGGTACCGAAGGTAACGCTGGCGAGAGATGTGGCATTGGCAAATGCCTGCTCACCAATCGTTGTAACGCTGGCTGGGATCGTAATGGTCGCTAAAAGTGGTGCATTAAAGAACGCGTATTCGCCTATGGTTGCGAGTTGGCTATCTTGGGCAAAAGAAACAGTTTGCAGGGTCAAGACATTTTCAAATGCGTTTTTGCCAATTTCTGTAACGCTTGCCGGGAAGGTGACTGATGCAACACTGGTGTTAGCAAAGGCATACTCCCCGATTGACTCGAGAACTGAATTCGTTCCAAATGTAACGCTTGCCAATAATTCAGAATCTGCGAATGCCCGTTCACCAATCGAGGTAACGCCAGCCGGGATCGCAATTTCAGTTAACTGAGTATTGCTAAAGGCGCCGGCACCAATTTTTTCCAGCGCTGAATCTTGCGGGAATGTGATCTTGTTCTTTAAGTAGGTACCGCTGAAAGCATTAGGCGAAATTTCAACCACTTGACTTGGAACAGAATAAATCTTTTCAATTAAATCCGGGTCGTCTTCAAGGCCAAATGGATATTTAAGGAGAATTGTTTTGTCTGCATTAAACAAAACCCCCGCTTCAATTGCGTATTCACTATTACCTGCAGCAACACCTAAGTTCTTAAGTTCCCTCATGTTTGCAAAAGATTGCTCGCTGATTGAGGTGACGCTGGCGGGGATTGTGATGTTACGGATTATTGAATTGCTAAACACATAAGCGCCAATGGTTTCCAGCCTTGATTGCTGGGCAAAGGTGACAGTTTCTAGGTCAGCTGAGTCTGCAAAAGCCTGATCGCCGATTGTTGTAACGCTGGCTGGGATTGTAATGCTGGTAATTCCGGAATTACTAAATGCATTAATCCCAATTGTTGCCAGACTTGAAACAGCGTTGAAAGTGATAGTCGTTAAGTCAAAGTTATTCGAGAATGCCTGATCATCGATTGAGGTGACGCTGGCTGGGATAGCAAGTGCGGTGATTCCTGAGTTACTAAAGGCGCGATTTCCGATAGTTGCTAGTGATGAACCGATCGCAAAACTAAGGGTTGTTAGGTCAGGTGTGTTCGCAAACGCTTGATCACAAATTGAAGTGACCCTTGCTGGGATCGTGATCGCGGTTAGTCCAGCGCCACGAAATGTTCCGGTTCCAATAGTTGTTAGAGCTGAGCCTGAAGAAATGTTCACTGTGGTCAGGTCATAGAGATTCGCAAACGCCAAATCACCAATTGATGTAACGCTTGCTGGAATTGTGATTTCCGTAATTCCAGAGTTGCTAAACGCACTTACTCCAATACTTGCCAAAGTTGAACCGTCAGCAAAAGTAATAGAAGTTAAGTCGGGAGTATTTGCAAACGCCAAATCACTAATTGATGTAACGCTTGCTGGAATTGTGATTTCCGTAATTCCAGAGTTGCTAAACGCGCTCACTCCGATACTTGCCAGAGTTGAACCGTCAGCAAAAGTAATCGATGTTAGAGAAGGCGTATCTGCGAAGGCCTCGTCTGCGATCGAATTTACACTGGCTGGAATTTCCAGTGATTCAATTCCAGAGTTGCTAAATGCCCTTACGCCAATCGAAGTAATCGCTGGTCCGGTTTCAATAGAACCTGGGTCAAACGTGAAAGTCGTTAGATCAGATGTGTTGGCAAATGCTTGGTCGCCAATTGAGATAACGCTGGCTGGGATTGTGAACTCTGGAATACCTGAATGGTTAAAGGCATTTGCGCCAATGGTCGCAAGGATTGACTCTGAGTCAAATGTGACACTTGTTAGTGCAAAGGTGTTGGCAAAAGCCTCATCGCCAATCGAAAGCAGGCTCGCTGGTAATGCAATCGAGGTGACTCTGGAATTAATAAAAGCCGCAACTGGAATTGTTGTCACATTTGATTCCGCCGCAAAAGTGATGTTTTCAATTAGTTGGCTTCCACTGAATGCACTAGTCGCGATCGAATTGACTTCGCTAGGTATTTCCAGATCGCCAACGCATTCAGAAGTGTTAGTTATCTCGGCATCTGAAATCAAGACAAAACCAGAAGTGGAGCAAGGAAACGCTCCAAAAATAACAATGCGAAGTCCGTTCCAGATCTCGCCACCAACAAAGCCTGTCGCAGAAGACTGAATTACCGCTTCGGCGTCATCGCTAACAAGAATAAACGCGTCGAGACCTACTTGAGGTGCGTTGCCCAGGAATAATACTTTTGCCAAAAGTTCTGAACTTGCAAAAGCTTCAGCTCCGATTGATGTAACACTTGCTGGAATTGTGATCTCAGTTAATCCAGATGCTTGGAAGGCCTGATCTCCGATTGAATAAAGATTTGATTCACTATCGCTAGGTTCTGAACCAAATGTGACAGCAGCCAAAGTGGTTACGTTTGCAAACGCTTGATCACCGATTGACAAAACACTGGGTGGGATAGCAATTTCAGTTAGCCCAGTACCAGCAAATGCACTGGCACCAATTGTTTCCAGTGATGAGTCAGCGGCAAATGAAACATTTATGAGTCCTGCAGAATCAGCAAATGCTTGTTCGCCAATAGTCGTAACACTTGCCGGAATGGATATTTCGGTCAATACCGAATTCTTAAATGCTCCGACGCCAATATTTTCGAGCTGTGAATTTGCCTGAAACGTAACTGCGGTTATGTCGGGAGAATTTGTTAAAACATAATCAGCAATCGCTGATACAAATAATGGAATTTCAACACTTCCAACACATGAATCATTCGAGGTTAAAATTGAATCTTCGATTACGATTGAGCCGCTGGTTGAGCAACTAATAGCTTCAACGTCGGGTTCATCTGCGACTGCAATGGATGCGGTGGCATTAAAAGACAAGACAAAAAGTACAACAGCGCTAAGAAGTTTTAGAACTGTTGTATTGGTCTTCTCCTTAAAATGCATGCCAACACCTTTTGTTTACCTGCGGTAAATTTTACGCGATGATGCATATTTGGTTCACCTAAATTCCACCTTGGCACAACGGCACAAGGGTTTTTCGACCGTAATTTGATAAATGTTCATAATCAATTTACTAGCGGTTAACGGTCACTTGAACCGATTCGTTACTTAACTTTGAAAGTGCTCAAAGACAAAGATCGGGTCGAGGTTGTTCCGGCGGACATGCCCGTCACTTCGACCACAATTTACAAATCTTTAAGCTGCTTTGTCATGGCTAACTTTGACGTAGTTGCGCCGTCAATTCTTGAACATGTTACGGGAAGTGTTGTAACTCTTGTCCTGATTTGTTCAGTGAACGAATACCACTGGTAACTAAATGAAGGATTTGGATAACCAGACCATCTTCCAGTTGTCGCGTTGAGAATATTGCTACCCTTTGCAGTTGAAATTGCAAAGCCTGAGATGGCCGGTCTAGTTAATGCTGATGCTCTTACTGGGCTCTTCACCCACATTGCATGCAAGCTAATCCCAGCACGAGGTATTTCTATACTTTCGGCAGGATTTATCTGGGTGCCCCGACCATTAGACAAAGTGTTCCAACCAGCAAAAGTAAAGCCGCTCTTTCCAAGTCCATCGGTGTTATCAGGCACTACGAAGTTTTGGCCAGCGCGACATAGTATCTGTGTTGGAGCTAAACCAGAGTTGTTGGTATTGCCAGCAAATTTTGCCAAACTTCCAATCGTTATCGGCAGTCCATTCTCGCTCATGTTTATAAATGCATCATTTGAAACCTGCGCGGGTGCATTACCCAAGAAATAGAGATCTTCAAGCGACATTGCTCCCGCAAATTCATTCGCACCAATGTTGTTTACCGATGCAGGAATGGTGACACTTGTCAGTTTCGACGCTCCGTCAAATGCGCTATTGCCAATTCCAGTTACACCAGTTGGATTTATGGCATCACCATCACATTCAACTTGGTCACTAACTACTTTGTTATTAACCAAGAAGACGCCTGTCAGCTGTGAACCTCGCGAGCAGTTCCCATAACCTGAGAGCGAATTACTTGTTTGTGGATAAGCAACATTAAGACCTTGCCACTTGTTGGTTTCGTCTAGATTGAATCCGACGCCTGCCGTTGGCAGATAAGCCGTTGTCTGTGTTCCAAGGAAGGCAAATGCACCTTGTGCCAGTGTTGGGGCCGCCCCGAGGAATCGTAAAACGATTAATGAACTTGGAAGTGCGTTATCTCCGAGATAAGTAACACCAGATGGAATCGTGAGTGAAGTTAGCGTCGCAGTATCGCTTAATGCAAAGTCCCCAATAGATGTAACACTCGATGGCAATATGTAGAACGAAGCAGTTTTACCACCAGGGTGTTGAATCAAAGTGGTAATCAACTTATCAAAGAGAACACCATTAATAGATGTGTAGTTACTGTTGTTTGGGTGAACTGTGATGGCCGTAAGTGCTGTTGTGTTAAAGAGTGCATGTTGGCCTATGGACGTGACACTTGCCGGGATTGTCACAGCGGTCAATGCTGTGGCATTGGAAAATGCTGAGTCTCCGATGGACACAACGCTAACCGGAATAGTAATTGAAACTAATGCGGATGTGTAATAGAACGCATACTTTCCAATCGAAGTAACGCTGGATGGAATTATGTACGAGACATTACTATTACCCGCTGGATACTGGATCAAAGTTGTTAGTGCTTTATCAAACAAAACCCCATTGCTTTAAGCAAAGCTAGGGTTATCCGAATCCACATTGAAGGCAGTCAGCGCGGATGCGTTATTGAATGCGTAATCTCGAATACTTGTCACGCTCGCTGGAAGCGTTATAGATGTAAGTGCCGCCGTGTTATGAAACGCAAAGGAAGCAATCATTGTCACACCGAATGGGAATACCACAGCGCCTGCGCAATTATTGCCTTGGCTAACCTCACCGTTAGTAATTAAGTATGTGGGACTTTGATCGTCGCCAACTATAGGTAAACCCGTTGTGCATTTAAATGGGCCGCTATTTAGTTGCCAATTTGCATATAGAGTGACGTTTGTGATTGCTGCTGGTGCGTAAGGTAATTCAATAACAGCCCCACTTGCACTAGTTGACCAACCAGCAAGCGTGTAGCCAGCACGGGTGGAAACAGGTGCGGTTGGAATTGTGCCACCAGTTCTAAATGATCCACTCGAAACAGAGCTACCTTGAGCCGAGTTGTAAGTAACGGTGTATGTATTTGCACTCCAGATTGCATACAGCGTGATACCTGCCGTGGCTGTTGGGGAGTAAGGGAAATCAACTACATTGCCGTTTTCACTAGTTGACCAGCCGGTGAGTGTGTAACCAGCACGGATGGAAACGGGTGCGGTTGGAATTACGTTGCCCGTTCTAAATAAACCGTGGTTGAAAATGCATCGCTGACTAAATCGCTGACTTGCATGTGTTCTCCAGTTCTCAATTGAACTGAAGCGCAGTTAATTCTGCGAATCTAAAGGTATTTGCCTGGCGCGCTCGAAGGGATTCGAACCCCTAACCTTTTGATCCGTAGTCAAA
>RGDC01000027.1 GCA_009918005.1 Actinomycetota bacterium | reverse complement strand
TGATTATCAACGGTTACAACTACGGCAGACTTAAATAGGCTGACTCCATTTGAAACATAAGTAGCAGCAGCATGCGAAAGCATGATTCCCGGGCGGTCATTGTTTGCAAAAACTAAATGACGTTGGAAAGCGCCAGTTGCCAACACAGTATGTTCAGCACGGATGTGCCAAGTTCTGATGCGTGACATTTCGGTATGAACATTTGCATCAAGATGATCAGTGCGACGCTCGGTTGCAACTGAGTATCCCTGGTCGTACAAACCTTGCACAGTTGTTCGCGGCAAGTAAGTAACATTTTCACGATCTAGTACGGCCAGCAGTTCAGCCGGAACTGGCTGACCCAAGTAGACCAAATGTCCACCAGCTGTTGGCTTGTCATCCATAACAATGACGCTCTTGCCCTGATCAGAAAACTTCTTGGCTGCGGCTAGCCCTGCTGTTCCAGCACCTACAACTAAGACATCTACGTGGCGGTTTGCTTTGTCATAACGTGAGTTGTCGCGAGTATCAGGCAGATCACCAACACCTTGCGCACTGCGGACAACTAAACCCTCAACTAGTTCAATCGTTGTGGCTGGTTTCAAAGGTTCGCCAGCGCCAGAGTCTACGTTGACTAGAGCATTGGTTTCTTCAACCCAAAGTCCCATTACGCCACGTGGGCGATCTTTGTAGGAACTATCTGTGAAATGCAATACTCCGTTACGAAGAAGTGCAGAAGCTAAACTTTCGCCTTTTTCTCCGGCGTACTGCTTGCCATCGAATGTGAAATTTACTGTGCTCATGCGGGACTCTTTGGCTGTTGGGTGAATGGTTTGTAGGACGGTCCAAATTCGTGATTGATTGTGTTGCGCCAAACGTTGAACCAGCGGCGGCAACCGGCGCTGTGAACCCAGCGCTCCGCCATCCAACCTTTTGGATTGGAACGAATGAAAACAAACTTGGCCCACTCTTCGTCAGTTAAGTTTGCAGAGTTTTCGGGATAGGCAACATGCGCTTCGGAACCGTAGTGAAACTCAGTTTCATCACGCGGACCACAGTATGGGCAAGGGATATGCAACATAGTTATTCCTTAGTGGGCCACGCCGGCAGCGCCGTGCTCGTCGATTAAGTGACCAGAGATAAAGCGATCAAGTGCGTAAGGTTTTGCCAATGCATCTGGTTCGCCGCTTGCAATAGTGGCAGCCATTACCCAGCCAGAGCCTGGCGTTGCTTTGAAGCCACCAGTACCCCAACCCGAGTTGATAAAGAGATTCTCAACTGGTGTTAGGCCGATGATTGGAGATGCATCAGGAGCGATGTCAACAATGCCACCCCAAGTGCGAAGCATGTGAGCGCGTTCAAAAATTGGGAAAAGTTCACAAGCGGCTGCCAGCTGATGTTCAATCACATGGAAGCCACCGCGCTGGGCATAAGAGTTGTATGAGTCAGTTCCAGCGCCCATCACTAATTCGCCCTTATGAGCCTGACTTACATAAACGTGTACTGCTCCAGACATGATGACGGTATCCAATACTTGCTCATTTAATTCTGATACAAGCGCTTGCAGCGGACGACTCTGAAGTGGAACATCAAAGCCCGCCATTTTGGAAAGCACTGAAGTGTGACCGGCAGCGACCATACCGACTTTGTTTGCAGCAATGTCACCCTGAGTAGTTTTGATGCCTTGGACTTTGCCATCGACAATTTTGAATCCAGTAACTTCACAGTTCTGAATAATGTCAACACCCATGTCAGCTGCAGCTTTTGCGTAACCCCACGCAACCCAGTCATGTTTTGCGATACCGCCACGGGGTTGGAAAGTTGCACCCATCACTGGATAGCGAATATCCTCACTGATGTTTACGATCGGTGCGATTTCTTTGATTTCGTTCGGAGTTAGCCAAACGCTATCCACTGCATTTACATGGTTTGCATAAAAGTTACGTTGCTTAGAACGAACGTCGCTCACACTGTGAGCTAATGTCATGACACCACGCTGACTAAAGAACATTTCGTAGCCAACTTCTTCTTCGAGATTTTCCCAAAGCTTTAGTGAGTGGTCATAAATTCCGGCAGATTCATCCCAGAGATAGTTCGAACGGATGATGGTCGTATTGCGTCCCATGTTTCCGCCAGCAAGCCAACCTTTTTCAATTACGGCAACATTTGTGATGCCGTGGTTCTTTGCTAAGTAATAAGCAGTAGCTAACCCATGGCCACCAGCACCAATAATGATTACGTCATAGGACTTTTTTGGCTTTTGATCGGCAACCCAAAGGAAATCGGGATGATCCGGAAGTTCTACGGTGCGTCTACGAGTTGTTGTTGCCATAAGTAAAACCTTATCTTTGCTGGATTACGAGCGCAGTCTGGACATCGATGGATCGAACTGTGGGTCATCACTGACTGCAGCTGGATACATCAAGTCAAAGTATTTAACAGTTACTTGGGTACCAAGAGTGGTGTGGTCAATGGGCAACCAGGCATATGCAATCTGTTTTCCGATCGAGTGCCCAAAGTAAGAACTAGTTGTGTATCCAACTGGAACTCCATTTACAAACACTGGCTCCTTGCCCATCAAGACGTGCTCTGGATTATCAAGTACCAGACATACCAGCTTCTTAGTTATGGCGGCTGGGTCAAGTGCCTCAAATGCTTCGGCACCAATGTAGCCACCACCCTTGCGAACTGAGAATGCCAATCCTGCTTCGTGTGGATTGTGCTCACTAGTCATGTCAGTTCCGTAAGAGCGATAACCCTTTTCTAGACGCATTGAGTTGAAAGCCCCACGACCTGCAGGAATGATTCCAAATTCCTTACCGGCTTCTAGCAAGGTGTCCCAGAGCTTTAATGCCATGTCAGCGTCGGTATAGATTTCGTAACCAAGTTCACCAACGTATGACAAGCGCCAAAGTGTTGCTGGAACTTGATCCAAGTAAAGCGACTTGGCCTTGAAGTAACCGAAGGCTTCGTTAGAGACATCAACATTCGTCAACTTTTCAACAACTTTACGAGCATGTGGTCCGAACAAACCAAGACCAACCGTGCCGGAAGTTACGTCTTTGATGTGAACTGTGTCTGGTGCTGCCGACTTAAGGCGAGCAACATCAATTGCACTGTTGGCACCAATCATGAAGTGATTTTCCGAAAGTCGAGTAACTGTTACATCGGAAAGGATTCCGGCTTCCTTGGTAAGCATCAGACAATAGGTAACTGAGCCTGGAGCTTTATCAAGTTTTCCTGTGGTTTGTTCCATCAGGAACTCCATGGAACCCTTGCCAGTAACTTCAATTCGCTTGAGCGCCGTGATGTCGAACAAACCAACATTTTCGCGTACATACTGCGCTTCGGCACCAATGATTGGGGACCAGTAACGAGCTGACCATTCGTCGCGTGCTGGAGTTGGATACTTTGCAACTAAATCTTTATTTGATTCGTACCACTGCGGACGTTCGAAACCGGAAGCCTCTAGGAAGTAACCGCCAAGTTCTTGTTGTCGGTGATAGAAGCCAGTAGTGCGAAGTGGGCGTGGCTTTTCCATTGGTTGCAATGGATGAATGATGTCGTAAATCTCAACGTAGTTTTGGGCTCCGCGCATTGCAATGTGATTTGGTCCAAGTTGATGTGCTTCAAACCGATTTACATCACATTCATGTACGGCAAGCTTTGGGTGTCCATCGATAATCCACTCCGCAGTAGCGCGAGCAACACCCACTGCCTGCGTTACCCAAACTGCTTCGGCCACCCAGAATCCCTTTAGGCCATTCCACTCACCCATAAGTGGGAAAGTGTCAACAGTGAAGGAGAACATGCCATTCATGCCTTCTACGATTTTGGCATCCTTCAATTCAGGTAGAACTTTGCCCGCAATTCCTTGAACTGGCTCCCACTCTGGAGCGGTAAATTCCATTTGGCTTGGCATGATTTTTGCCTGATCGAATGGCAAAATTTCTTCGGATTCAACAGGAAGAGGCCGGTGTAGATAAGAACCGATTCCCATGCCATTGAAACGTTGACGGAAGTAAAGATCTTCGCCTTGGTGGCGCATGATCGGAATAGTGATCTCTTCAGTTTGATCAGCAAGTGAAGGAATGTCTTCAGTCCAAGCAAGTTGGTGGGCGAGTGGTTGGAATGCTTTTGCCATACCAAACATGCGACCAACTTTAGGTCCCCAAATTCCGGCACAAGAGATTACGATCTCAGCCGGGAAGAATCCTTGATCAGTCATTACGCCTGTTACTTGACCGGCTTCTTGTTCGATTGAAATAACTTCAGTGCGATCTTTGAAGATTGCGCCACGAGATTCAGCCAGTCTTTGCAAAGCTTGAACTGAGCGAACGGCCTTCGCGATTCCGTCAGTTGGGCAGTAGATCGCGCCAAGAATTGCTTTTGGATCTAGCACCGGATGAAGTTCGCCGGCGCGCTCCGGAGAAATAACTTCGGCCTCGTAGCCATAAGCATGCAGCCAGGCAGTGCGACGATGAAGTTCCTTTAGGCGTTCTGGGGTAGTTGCAATTTCTAAGGATCCAACTTGGTAGAAGCCTGGACCATCTTCATTTGAAACAGTTAAGAGTTTATTAATGGTTTGATCAGCCATCGCTGCGAGAGTCTTGTTGCCAGTAACTTTTTGTACCAGGCCTGGTGCGTGTGAGGTTGAACCACCAGGTGCGGGCATGGGACCTTGTTCAAGGACAGTTACATCAGTCCAGCCACGCTCGGTGAGTTCGTCAGCAAGTGATGAACCAACTATTCCGCCACCAATGATCACAATTTTTTTCACGAGAAGTTAATCGTCCTCTTAGATCTGCACTGGGTCAAGTGGAATTAAAAAACTGGTGGGCCCAATTTCTTGGACCCACCAGTTTTAGGTGACTTATTAGCCAGGCTTACTTGAGCCAGCCAGCTACTACGTCTGCGTGAGCATCGATCCACTTCTGAGCTGCAACAGCAGGATCAGTTCCGGATTCGATGTCAGCTGCTACTTCATTCTGGTCTGCATTAGTCCAAGAGAAGTTCTTAACGATCTTGGTGAACGCATCGTTTGCATCCATAACCTTTGGTGTTGCTAACTTAATCAGAGGTGACTCTGGGTAGTCAGTTAGACCAGAAGCTTTTTCAGCATCTGTCCAGTCATTAGCTGGGAACTTGATACGAGCCAATGGAACCTTCGCTAGGAAGTTTTGTGGTTCGTAGAAGTAACCAAGTGCTGCAGTCTTATCAGCATCAGCCTTCGTGAATACATCAATCAAAGCCTGTTCAGAGCCGGTTGAAATGATCGTGTAGTTCAGTTTGTTTGCTGCAACTAGCTTTTCGCCAATAGTGGTGTATCCCGGAGGACCTTCGTACCAAGCGCCCTTACCCTTTGATTCATCATTTTTGAAAAGGTCTGCGTACTTGTTTAGGTTCGCTGAATCAGTGATGTCTGGGTATTCATCAGCCATCCACTGTGGAACGTACATACCGATAAGGCCAATGTTTCCGTTAGGACCAACTTCAACAAGTGCACCACGATCTGCCCATTCTTTCCAGCGACCGCCACCCCAATCTTCGATAACAACGTCAACGGAACCGGCTTCCATAGCGTCATATGTAACGCCAGCTTCTTCCAGTGTGACCTGCGAGATGTCGCAACCGTTAGCCTTCGCCACTTCGGTTACAACCTGAGCTGAGGCTGTGTATCCAACCCAAGCATGCATTGCAATTGCGTATGAGCCACATGCTGCTGCATCACCTGTTGGAGCTGCAGATGCATTTGCATCCACACCTGCTCCACCACATGCTGACAACAGAAGGGCAGCAGCTGCAGCAAGCACTGAGGCTTTTGCAGCAACTTTCTTGTTCCGAGTCATTCTTATCTCCTTGCTAGGAAACGAGCCATCTTTCGATAACTCTTCAAACCAACGTTCGCTAGTTTGAAATCTAGTGCTTTGGTGCCGAATTTCTTGCCACCGTGTATTGCGCGATTCGATCAATCATGACGCCAAGCAACAGAATTGAAAACCCTGCAACTAGGCCTTTTCCTTGTAATTGTGGCTTTGATCCACCAAGAATTACGAGATAGCCAAGTCCGCCTGCGCCGACAAAGCCCCCGATAACCACAACTGCAAGTACAAATATTAATCCTTGGTTAGTTGCAAGTAAAAGGGACTTCTTTGCCGCTGGAAGTTGTACTTTCGTTATCAACTGCCACTTTGTGGATCCGGCCGAAGTGGCCGCTTCAATCATATTTACTGGCACTTCGCGAATGCCCTGGCCTACAATTTTCACCACAATTGGGATCGAATAAACGATGCCGGTGGCAATCGCGGTAAATCTGGATGGCCCAAAGAAGCCGAGCATTGGAATTAAGTAAACAAATGCGGGCAGGGTTTGTCCGGCATCCAAGATTGGGCGGAGGGCTCGTTCAGCTCTCGTGCTGCGACCAACCCAAACTCCAACCACCACGCCAACTGCCATTGTGAGCAAGGTAGCAACTATGGTCTGGGTGAATGTGATCATGGTGTCAAACCAAAGGCCACTGGCAACAATGGCAAGTAGCAACACAAAGCTCACAAATGCGGAACGAACCCCACCGAGAATCAACGAAATTAATGTGATCATTGTGACGGTCAAAAACCAAGGTGAATAAGAAAGCAAGCTTTCGAGTGGATTTAGCACTCCGACGGTTACAACTTTGCTTAAACCCGAAGTAAGGATCTGTAGATTTTCAGTCACCCAAACTACAAATGCGTCAGTTGATTGAGCAACTAACTTGCTTATGTCTATTTGCTCTGGAAAGTAAGCGGCCCACGCAAGTTGACGCGATAAAACGATGCTCACCAGCGTCAATGCGCCAAAAATAGTTAGGCCAAACTTTCTACGCTTACGATCTGCTTGCGAAGGTGGAACAAATGAAGTTTCTTCTTGGATTGCTGCGGATGTGCTTCGGTCCAACATGATTGCAATTAGAACTACTGCTAGACCTGCAACAAAGCCTTCACCTACATTGCGAATGATCAAAGCTTCCACAACTGGCTTACCAAGCCCTGGTGCGCCAATTAAGGCTGCAATAACTACGAATGAAAGTGCTGCCATCACGGTTTGATTAATTCCCAGGATTATGGTCCGAGAAGCCATCGGGAGTTGAACCTTTTTCAAAAGTTGAACTTTAGTTGTTCCCATCGAGGTGCCGGCTTCAACGGGGCTGGTGGCAACTCCTCGAATCCCAAAAGCAGTTAATCGAACTGCAATGGGAATGCTGTAAACCATGGTTGCAATGGTTGCCGACGCAGGACCGATTAGGAAAAAGAGTGCAAGGGGAGCTAAGTAAACCAAAGTTGGCAAGATCTGAGCTAGGTCGAGAATTGGAGTTACTGCCTTTAATGCTCGATCTGACAAGCCGGCCCAAATACCAACCGGAATACCAATTGCAAGCGACAAAATAACCGCAGCGAGAGTCATGGCCAAGGTGTCCATTGAATCTGTCCACAAACCTAAAGCACCACAGGCAAAGGTTAGTGACACCGCTGCAATCGCCATTCGAATATGGGATATCGAATAAACAATAAATCCAATCAAAGCAAGAACACCAAGCCAACCGAGTACTGGAATGCTTGAATTACCATTCGGAATTGCGATCAATTCTCGAATGACATTCACAAACCCGTCGATGAACTCTCGCACTGGGTTAAAGAAGTATTTAAAGGCAGCACCGTCACTTCTGTTGCCACGAATTGAGTCGGCTATGTCACCGACCCAAGTTGTGAAAGCAGTATTCTCAGGAACTGGTAGTTCCAGAGTTGCTTTGCCTTTTGTGATGCGCGCCAGAACCAACCAGGCAAGAAAAAGGCTTGCCAACAACCAACTGCGCTTAATCCGTCTAGGGGCAGATGTCAGACTTGGTTCGGTCCGTACGCTCATGCTTGGTTACCGCCTCCGACAACCTGCAAGATGTCTCGGGATTTTACGTAGCCAATCAAGTTACCATTTTCGACAACACCTACAGGGCCATTTGCATCAAGGACTGCAGCAGTTGCATCGCGAATGATTGTGTTGGCAGGGATTGTGCGGCCAGTTGCAGTTTCGGTATCTGCGAGTGGACGTGCGATGGTTCTAACTGTCAGCACATGTGACTTTGGCACATCGCGCGTGAAATCTTCCACATAGGCATCAGCAGGATTAGCGATTAGTTCTTCAGCAGTTCCCATCTGAACGACTGCACCATCGCGCATGATTGCGATCCGATTTCCAACTTTTAATGCTTCGGCTAAGTCGTGAGTGATGAAGACCATGGTTTTACCTAGTTCTTTATGAAGGCGCATAACCTCAGTTTGCATATCACGACGAATTAGTGGATCAAGGGCGGAAAATGGTTCATCAAGAAACATAACTTCAGGATCGACTGCGAGTGCGCGCGCGAGACCAACGCGTTGCTGCATTCCACCAGAAAGTTGTTCGGGGTAAGCCTGCGCAAAACCCTGAAGTCCAACAAGCTCAATAACTTCGTTTGCACGAGCATGCCGTTGTTCTTTTTTTATTCCATTAACTTCCAATGCGAATGCAATGTTGTCAATTACTTTACGATGTGGCAATAAACCAAAGTTTTGAAACACCATCGAAAACTTTGTGCGACGCAATTCGCGCAATCGAGCTTCGCTTGCCTTTAAGACATCTTCACCATTCATGACAACGCTGCCTGATGTTGGTTCAATAAGTCGAGTTAAGCAGCGGACTAAAGTTGATTTTCCAGAGCCTGAAAGTCCCATAACAACGAATACTTCACCAGGTGCAACATCGAACGAGACGTCTTGAACAGCTGCAGTATTACCTGTCTTTTCTCTTAGCTCGGCTCGAGGCAATTTGGCATCAGGACTTCCGACAATCTTGTCTGGGTTAGGCCCAAAGACCTGCCACAAATTCTTTACTGAGATCGCGCTCGAGTTGTTAGACATTTACTTGACCTTTCGCTGGGGTGAACCACTCCGATGGCGCGGGAGCGAGATTTTGCCAAATGTGCTTGTGCTCTAGATATTCTGCTAGTCCGGCTTCGCCAAGTTCACGTCCGTTACCAGATTGCTTAAATCCGCCCCATTCTGCTTGCGCAACGTAAGGGTGGTAGTCATTAATCCAGATAGTTCCATGCCGAAGACTACGGGCAACGCGTTGAGCTTTTTCGGAATCCTTAGTCCAAACTGCTCCAGCCAGACCAAAAATTGTGTCATTGCCAAGTTCGATGGCTTCTTCTTCGGTTTCAAAAGTTTCTACAGTCAAGATTGGTCCGAATGATTCATCTTGAACGCAACTCATTTCAGTTGTGCAGTTATCTAAAACAGTTGGTCGATAGAAGAATCCATTAGCAAACTGAGACCCCTCTGGTCGTTTACCGCCAGCTCGCAAAACCGCACCTTCGGCAAGTGCGTCAGCTACGTAGCGCTCCACTTTTTCTCGATGCGCTGCACTTATAAGAGCGCCAGTCTCGGCATCTTCATCATGCGAACCACCAAGCCGGATCAGATCTGCACGACGGGCAATCTCATCCACAACTTGGTCGTGAACCTTTTTCTCAACTAAGAGTCTTGCGCCAGCAGAACATACTTGACCAGAGTGCAAAAAGACCGCAGTTAAGGCATTATCAATCGCAGCATCTAGGTCAGCATCAGCAAAAATGATATTTGGATTCTTGCCGCCAAGTTCGAGAGCAACGCGCTTAATCGTCTCGGCAGAATTAATCATTAAGCGCTTACCAGTTGCCAAACTTCCCGTGAAAGAAACCATGTCGACACCTGGATGAGTGCTAAGTGGTCCGCCGGCTACCGCGCCAGATCCAAGAACCAAATTTGCAACACCTTCAGGAAGGCCGGCTTCGCTAAATACATCCATCATCATTGATGTTGTTGTTGGCGTAAGTTCACTTGGCTTGATTACAAATGTGCAACCAGTTGCAATTGCTGGCGCCATCTTCCAAGATGCTTGAAGCAATGGGTAGTTCCAAGGTGTGATCATCGCTACTACACCGATTGGCTCAGAGGTCATAGTGCTGCGAACATTTTCGCGACCTGGATCAACTTCACGATCATGTGACTTCGGTGCCAACTTGGCAAAGTAACGAAAAACTGAAATTACATCGTCAATGTCGTATCTGGCTTCAACAATTCGTTTTGCGGTGTCTTCAGATTCTGCTTGGG
This sequence comes from Actinomycetota bacterium, assembly GCA_009918005.1. Taxonomy (GTDB): domain Bacteria; phylum Actinomycetota; class Actinomycetes; order S36-B12; family UBA5976; genus UBA5976. The sequence continues at coordinate 3,478 of RGDC01000027.1, read as the reverse complement.
CAAACAGTTCTTTGTCACGTTCAAGAATTTCTGCAACCTGTTCCAAAATCTTGCCGCGCTGTTCGCCGCTAAATGCAGGCCAATGCGTTCCATCAAAGGTCTTTCGAGCTGCATCGATTGCCGAGACCGTGTCAGCTGCACCACCTTCGTGGAAAGTTGCAACTAAATGTCCATCGGCTGGATGCAAGACATTACGTATCTCACCCGAGGAACTTCCTTGGCGCTTTCCATTAATGAACAGCTCCGTGACATTTTGATAATTCATAGATAAAAACCTTACTCTCGCCAGAAGTTCGGATTGCCCGAAAGCTTGGATGCGCTCTGTTTCACAATTTCGCCCAATGATTCAAAATCTTGAGCTTTAATTCGACTTGCTGGCCCCGATATAACTAGGGCAGCAGTTACCTCTCCGTGCTCATCTCTAATCGGAGCAGCAACGGCCATGAAGTCCGTCTCCATTTCCTGATTCGCAACAGCAAATCCCCGTTTACGAACGAGTTCTAATTCTTTTTCAAGATCTTCTGCGCTAGTTATTGAATTAGGGGCCAACTTTTTCCAGGATGTTGGTCTAGCAGCAATTCGTTCTGGTTTATCGAGCCAGGCGGTTAAGACTTTGCCAGTTGCGGTGCAGTGAGTTGGGACACTTTGACCAAGCCAACTTCGCATTGAAACCATAGAGGGCCCAATTACTTGGTCAACGTAGAGCACGCGATTGTTATCCAAGACAGCGATGTTTACAGTTTCACCGACTTCATTTGCTAAAGCTTTAGTCACGGCTCGAGAACCGGAAACCGCATCTAATGAGCTAGTTACAGATCCGGCTAGGCGCACTAAGCCAAGACCTAAGCGGTATCGACCCCGGTCAGACACTTGTTCTACTAATCCGCGATTCAATAGCGCAGCCATCAATCGTGAGGCTGTTGATTTGTGAACTCCTAGATCAGCCGCAATTTCAGTTACCCCTGATTCACCACGTTGGGCCAATATCTCCAGGATCGATAACGCCCGATCTACTGATTGAACGGAACTACTTTCCGCCAAATGAGTGTTGCCCATGGCGCAACATTATGCGTCATGGGCAACACCTGTCTGGCGTTTTATGAATTTGTTAGAACAAACCGACAACTTCGCCGTTTTCGAGCTTGATGCTATTTGCGGCCGGAACCTTAGGCAGGCCTGGCATGGTCATGATGTCTCCGGTTACAACAACTATGAATTCGGCTCCGGCACTTAAGCGGATTTCCCGAATCGCAACAGTGTGACCCGATGGCGCACCCTTAGCTGCAGCGTCGGTCGAGAACGAGTACTGAGTCTTGGCCATACAAATAGGGAAGTGGCCGTAACCCGCATCTTCAAAGACCTTGAACTGATCTTTAACGCTCTTATCAGCGACAACTTCTGCTGCGTCATAGATTTCGGTTGCGATTGTCGATACCTTGTCCCAAAGTGACATGGTATCTGGGTAAAGCGGCTTAAATGCTGCAGTTCCCCCTTCAACAATTTCAACAACTTTTTTCGCTAGTTCAGTTGTGCCTTTGCTGCCTTCCGCCCAGTGCGTGCATCGGATTGCATCAACACCCATTTCTGCGCAGTACTTCTGCACTGCTGCAAATTCAGCATCGGTATCTGTGGTGAAGTTGTTAACGCCAACTACAACTGGAACACCAAACTTCTGTACGTTGCGGATGTGGCGGCCAAGGTTTGCAAGTCCAGCTTCAACGGCAGCAACGTTTTCTTTACCAAGATCATCCTTGGCAACCCCACCGTGCATTTTTAGTGCACGCACTGTTGCAACAATGACTGCTGCTGACGGTTCTAGTCCAGCTTTGCGGCATTTGATGTCAAAGAACTTTTCAGCACCAAGGTCCGCACCGAAGCCTGCTTCAGTAACTACATAGTCACCAAGCTTTAACGCAGTGTGAGTAGCCAAGACCGTGTTGCAACCATGTGCAATGTTTGCAAACGGTCCACCATGGACAAACGCTGGATTGTTCTCAAGCGTTTGAACCAAGTTCGGCATCAAGGCATCTTTAAGCAAGACGGTCATTGCGCCATTTGCATTTAACTGAGCTGCGGTGATCGCGACTTTGTCACGGGTGTAACCAACAACGATGTTGCCTAGGCGACGTTCCAGATCTTCTAAATCCATTGCCAAGCAAAGAATTGCCATAACTTCGCTGGCTACTGTGATATCAAATCCAGCTTCGCGTGGGTAGCCATTTCCTGGCCCGCCAAGTGCGGCAGTGATTTCACGTAAGGCGCGATCATTCATATCGATTACGCGCTTCCAAGCGATGCGTCGCACATCAATACCAAGTTCATTGCCCCAGTAGATATGGTTATCCAGCATCGCTGAAAGCAAGTTATGTGCCGCGCCAATTGCGTGGAAGTCACCAGTGAAGTGCAGGTTTATGTCTTCCATTGGAACAACTTGGGCAAAGCCGCCGCCAGCAGCGCCACCCTTCATGCCAAAGCATGGTCCAAGGGATGGTTCGCGCAAACAAACGATAGCCTTCTTGCCAATGGCATTTAGGCCATCACCAAGACCCACTGTTGTGGTGGTCTTACCTTCACCAGCAGGGGTTGGAGTCATTGCGGTAACAAGCACTAGCTTGCCATTTGGTTTTGATTTCAGAGATGAGATGAATTCCATGTTGATCTTGGCTTTTGTAGGTCCATAGTTCAGAACTGCATCTGCTGGAATACCGATTTTTGCCGCAACTGAAACGATTGATTCAGTTGTGGCTGCCCGAGCAATATCGATATCTGATTTCATGCTAGTAACTCCTTCTTGCGCTTGTCGACCCATTCGTCGAGTTCTTCCTTGATTGCGGAATCCATCGGTGGAGCTTCGTATTCGTCAATCATCTTGTGGGCAATTTCGTTTGCTCGCACATCTGTGGTCTTGGAGCCATTGCGGGACCAACGATCGAAGTTATCGGCCGAAGAAAGGAATGGGCGGTAGAAGCAATCGCGGAAACGCTCCATAGTGTGCTGAGTTCCAAGGAAGTGCCCACCATGACCTGATTCTTCATGTGCTTCAAATGCAAGTGATGCTTCATCGATTTCGAACGGCGTGAACTCAGCTTTCATAGCCTGAAGAATTTCAACGTCCATAACAAACTTTTCGTAGCAAGCAACCAGGCCACCTTCAAGCCAACCGGCAGCGTGCATTACGAAGTTAGTGCCTGCCAAGAAAGTTGCATGCATAGTCATCAGGGTTTGGTAACCAGCTTGGGCATCGACAGTTTGCGCAGCGTTTAGGCCACCTCCACCACGGAATGGCAAGTTAAAGTGACGTGCAATCTGACCAGTGCAAAGAAGTCCCATGGCAGATTCTGGAGTACCAAACATTGGAGAACCGGACTGCATGTCGATGTTGGAAAGAAATGAGCCAAATACAACTGGGCAACCTGGGCGAACAAGTTGAGCCAACGCGATACCGCTCAATGCTTCTGCAATTTGCTGGACCAAAGAT
>RGDC01000026.1 GCA_009918005.1 Actinomycetota bacterium | reverse complement strand
TTGCCCGCCTGAACGCTGACCCAGCATGTACTGGATACATCGTGCAACTTCCACTTCCAAAAGGGCTCGACTCCAATGCTGCGCTTGAAGCAATTGATCCACGCAAAGATGCTGATGGCTTGCACCCAACAAATCTTGGTCGCTTAGTACTAGGCGAGCCAGCACCACTACCATGTACACCACGCGGAATTGTTGAACTACTTCGCGCGTATGACGTGAACATTGACGGCGCTGAGGTTTGCATCGTTGGTCGTGGTGTTACCGTCGGTCGCCCGTTAGGACTGTTACTTACTCGTCGTAGCGAGAATGCCACAGTAACTCTGTGTCACACGGGCACCAAAGACATGGCTGCGCACATTAAGCGTGCTGACATTGTTGTAGCTGCTGCAGGTGTGCCCCACTTCATTAAGCCCGACATGATTAAGCCAGGTGCTGCATTGTTAGATGTCGGAATTACCCGCACTGACGCCGGCTTACTTGGCGACTTAGATCCAGCTTGTGCGCAAGTTGCTGGCTGGATTGCTCCAATGCCCGGTGGAACTGGACCAATGACTCGTGCCATGTTGCTAGCCAACGTAGTTGATACCGCAGAAGGAAACCTCTAATGACAATCAAGGAATATGACTACTTAATTGTTGGTGGTGGATCTGCCGGTTCGGTATTGGGAAACCGGCTTTCGGAAAATCCTGACAATGAAGTTTTGGTTCTGGAGGCCGGGCGCAAAGACTCTTGGTGGGATGTGTACATCCACATGCCAGCTGCGCTAACTTTCCCAATCGGCAACAAGTTCTATGACTGGATGTACGAGACAGATCCAGAGCCACACATGAATGGTCGTCGGGTTTATCAAGGTCGAGGCAAGGTCCTTGGCGGATCTGGCTCTATTAATGGCATGATTTTTCAGCGAGGTAACCCAATGGATTACGAGCGCTGGGCTGCAGACAAAGGCATGGAGAACTGGGACTTTGCGCATTGCCTGCCCTATTTCAAAAAGATGGAAAATGCTACGGGTGTTCCATCTGACACAAAGTACCGCGGACATGATGGTCCGCTTTATTTAGAAAAAGGCCCGGCAAAGAATCCGCTATTTAAGGCCTTCTTTGATGCTGCTGTTGCTGCAGGGTTTAATCGCACTGATGACGTAAATGGATTTAGCCAAGAAGGCTTTGGTCCATTCGACAAGAATGTTAAAAAGGGTCGTCGCTGGTCATCAGCTCGTGCTTACTTGCACCCTGTCATGCATCGCAAGAACCTAACTATTCAAACTCGGCATCAAGTTCATCGAGTGATTTTCGAAGGCGATAAAGCGGTTGGTGTAGTTGCGCAGCGTGGTAAGGCGATTACTGAATACCGTGCCAAGAATGTAGTTCTATGTGGCGGTGCAATAAATACGCCACAGGTACTTCAACTTTCCGGAATTGGGCCAGCTGAATTATTAAAGAAGCATGGCATTGCCGTAGTAAAAGATCTACCAGGTGTAGGACAAAACTTGCAAGATCACCTTGAGGTTTACATCCAACATGCTTGCAAGCAGCCAATCACAATGAATCCAAATCTAAAACTTTGGAAACGTCCATTTATTGGAGCTGCTTGGTTGTTTGCCCGCAAGGGTCCAGGTGCAACAAACCACTTTGAAGGTGGTGGCTTTGCTTGCTCGAATAACACCGTAAAGTATCCAAACTTGATGTATCACTTCTTGCCAATTGCCGTGCGATACGACGGAACAGGTATTGAGCAAGGTCATGGTTACCAAGTTCACGTCGGACCAATGTATTCCGATGCCCGTGGTCGAATCGAAATCAATACAGCAGACCCAATGGCTAAGCCTTCTATTTTGTTTAATTATCTTTCAACTGAGCAGGATCGTCGCGAATGGGTTGAAGCGATTCAAGTAACTCGCAACATCTTGGCGCAATCAGCCTTCGATCAATACAGCGATGGCGAACTCTCCCCTGGCCCATCCGTCCAAACTCCAGAGCAGATTTTGGAATGGGTTGCCAAGGATGCCGAAACTGCTTATCACCCTTCATGCACTGCAAAAATGGGCACTGACGACATGAGCGTTGTAGATCCAAACACTATGAAAGTTCATGGTGTTGAAGGATTATTCGTTGTTGATGCTTCGGTATTCCCATACGTAACGAATGCCAATCTGTACGCTCCAACCATGATGGTTGCCGAGCGGGCTGCTGACTTAATTCAAGAAAAGCCAACATTGGCTCCTGAGTACGTCGAATGGCATAAGCGAAACGTTTAGGGATTTAACCCTCAGTAGGCCTCTGCAGTTTTATGGAGTAACTACTGAGGTTCTTTCTTTAGAGTTGATAATTACTAAGCCAATCAGGATTAATACTGAGCCAATTATCTGCCAAACGTTTATCGCTTCACCCAGCACAATAATGCCGAGCATGATTGCAACAAACAGGATCACGTAAGTGGTGTCGCTTGCTACTCCGGCACCGGATTGCTTGATCAAAGTTTGGATCATGATGTATGTGATTCCAGTTCCAACAACACCCAAAATCAACATTGAAATCAAAGAAATTCTCGAGGCATCAGTTGTGATGCTTACAAACCATGGAAGGATTAAGGTGAAATGAATTGACGCACAGAGCATTTGTCCAGCTGCAATAGAAGTTGGCGTATTCGTCACATTGGCAAAGTTTCGTCGGGCATAAACCAGACCAGCCGCATAGCTAGTCGTGCCCACCATGATGGCACCGGTACCTAAGGCGTCAAAATCTCCAAGGCCCGTCCAGGGGTGAGCAATGGACAAGGCTCCCAAGAAACCCATACTCAAACCAGTTACTCGTCGCCAGGTTGGGTTTTCTTCTGGGATGAAAACCAACACAAAACCGAGGGTCACTAACGGAACTAGGGCATTCCAAATACTTACTTGCACCGTGGTGATTCGGCTAACTGCAGTTGCCATGCCAACAAATGAAACTGTATTAAATAGCAGGGCAGCAATGTTTAGCTTGATCCAGATTTCTTTACCGCGCGGATAACGATCTTTAGTTACCAGCACAACTACTGCAAGTGTTGTTGCGGCAAGCACAGTGCGTCCCCAAGCGACTTCAAGAGCAGAAAATGACTGTAGGGCAAAGTGCGCCCACATGTAGTTGCCACCGAAAAGTACTGAGACTGTTATGAATAGCGCAGTGTGTGACTTAGTTGGAGTTGTCATCGATTATCAAGCGCTAGTGAAGCAAGAGCTGCATTTACTATCGCACCTGATGATAAATCGTTGATGTTGTACAGATCCTTTACTGTTCCAGATTGCCCAAACGAATCTACGCCAAGGGAGACACATGGAACACCAATTGCAGATCCCATCCATGCCATGGCATGGCTAGATGCATCTTGAATCGTCACAATTGGAGCTCGGTCCCCGATTACGGACCAAAGTGGGCCAGGCAAACTCGGGGCCGAAGCGGTTCGAACTGCTTGGCGCAAGGTTCGTTGCCAAGCACCATACCAACGATCAGCACTAGTGACATCGATTACGTGTGCTGCTACACCTTCGCTACATAATTCGTTTGCTGCTGCCAACACTTCTGGCATCACTGCACCAGAGGCAACTAAGTGAACCATTGGCACGCGCTCTGCATCGTCTGCGCCACGTAGTTCTGGGAACTGCTCGAAGGCATCAAAGAGTCGGTAGCCACCACTTAGAACTTGGCGCTTCAATACCGCATCACCAATTCGCTTACGCGCTGCTTCAAAAGGTGCTTGATCAAGCGGTCTAGTTGTAAGTCGGAAATAGAAAGCTCCGTCGTCGTAAGGTGCAGCAGTTTTCAACTCAGATGGACCAGCAGCAACTCGAGTAATTGCATCGGCAAGCATCCAACTCAGTGCGGTTCCATAAGTTGGTTCTATAAACGTGACACCTGGCAGTTCCATGCCAATTGACGCAGTAATAGTTGACTGATGTGCTCCACCTTCAGGCGCCAATGTGACACCACTTGGTGTTCCCGCAATGATGAATCGAGCCGCAGAGTAGGTGCCATAAATAAATGCATCCAAGCCACGGCAAACAAATGGGTCATAAACCGTTCCAATCGGAATCAACGGCTGATCCGATAAATCCCAAGAAAGTCCGAGCTGCCCAAGTAAAAGAAACAAGTTCATCTCGCTAATACCAAGTTCAATGTGCTGGCCAGTTGGACCTTCTGCCCACTTCAACATCGGGTCTTCATTCCAGGCTCGACGCTCATCTGGTGAATAAATTCCATTGCGATTAATGAAACCAGCCAAGTTGGTGCTTGTTGCGACATCGGGCGCAGTCGTAACTAAGTATTTATTAATCTCTTCAATTCTGGATAGATCTACCAATACCCGACCAAACGCTTCTTGGGTGCTAAGTGGTTTAGTTCCAGTGGCAACCTCAGGGGCTGGAATGTTTAGTTCCAAACCCTTTGAAGTTGGTGCTCGATGCAGGTCATGTCTGCGCTGGGCTGCCAATACACCAGCAGCGCTCTGCGGATCAAAATCTGACCACTCAGTTTGTGTAGTTAAGCCCAGCTCACTTCGGAAATTATCGATTTGATCGCCACTAAGTAAGGCTGAGTGGTTTCGTGGATTGCCTGCCATCGGCAGTCCCCATCCCTTGATTGTGTAGGCAAAAACCACACTTGGGCGATCCGTCACACTGTCGCAAACTTCAAAGGCGTCTCTGAGACTGTCTAAGTTATGTCCACCAAGATCAGTAACTAATTCGTAAAGCGCTTCGTCGGTCAGTTCGGCAACTGAAAGTCCTACTTCGGTCGGCGCACCATCCAGGAATCTAGTTCGCAATTCTTGGCCACTGAATCCAAACAAAGATTGATATTGCTCATTTGCCATGGCATCAATCCAGGCTTCGAGTTCCTTACCAAACGGCTCAGCAAATTTTGCCTGAAGTTTTTTGCCGTACTTTACTTCAATTACATGCCAGCCAGCTGCCTCAAACTGAGCACGCCACTGCATAATTCGAATTCCCGGAATAACGCGGTCTAGGGACTGTCGATTAAAGTCGACAACCCACATGACATTTCCAAGTTCGGTAGTTGCCGGATCAGCTACCGCTTCCCATACGTTGCCTTCATCCAGCTCGGCGTCACCAATGAGTGCAATGAAACGAGAATGTGGCCGCTCACCGAAATGGGAATCGACATAACGTCGAGTTGCGGCAGCAAAAAGCGGGGCAGCGGCACCGAGTCCAACTGAACCAGTTGAAAAATCTGGAGCATCTGGATCTTTAGTGCGTGATGGGTAAGACTGCAGTCCCCCAAATTCTCGCAATCGTTTCAAGTAACTTTCGTCTAAGTTTCCCAGTAAGTATTGGATGGCATGAAATACCGGTGATGCATGAGGCTTTACACTCACTCGATCGGGACCATCTAAATGATCAAAATAAAGCGCAGTCATTATCGAAGTAAGTGATGCGCTTGAGGCCTGGTGACCACCGACTTTTACGTCGTCTTTCAACTCACGCTCGCGGTTTGCAAAATCAACCATTCGAACGGCTAACCATAAAACTCGTCGCTGAATCTCGTCTAACAGATCAGTGTCAACGCGTCGCTTAGTCATGCCATTTCCTTTACCTGAGCTGGTGCAGCATCAAACATCTTGAGCGAAACCGCTGCCATAACTGAGCATATCGCCATTACGGTCCAGGCAGTCTGCCAACTGAAAGATTCAACAATCCGAGACATGATGATGGGCGAAATACCGCCAGCGGCAAAAATAAAACTGTGGAGTACACCTTGGGTAAATCCAACCCGCTCTGGAGGTACTGCCACTACCGCAGTTGTAAAGAGCAGCCCATTCCAACCCATAGCTGAAATACCAGCTAAGAAAAGTAACGGTACCACAATCGCGTACTGCTCGAGTACAGCACAGAGCAATAACAATGTTGCGCCAATTAGCGCGATAACGATCTGAAATTGAACTCGCCTAGTTGGATAACGATCGCTGATCACGCCAAGTCGAATTCGAAGTGGAATAACGCAAGCCATCATGAGTGCATAAAGTTGTCCTGCGTGTGTTGGGGTCCAGCCTCGGCTGCCACTCAAGTAGAGAGTCAATAGCGCAACAATTCCTAATTGCGTCAGACAAAAGAATGCTGCCGCAATCAAGATTGGAGCAAGTCGGCGCCAATTCACAGCTGGAAGGTTTTCCGCTTTTAGTCTTGGTGGTTCTGGAACTCCGACAGGAGCAAACATTACAAATAATCCGCCCAGAATTATGAGACCAGCTAAAGCGTAAAGCGCCGCGCTCAGCCCGTGTGCTACAGCGATGGACGTTAATACGATTCCGCCAATCACTCCGCCAACAGGCACTGCTGCCTGGCGAGTCGAAAGTGCAAATCCGATATTTCCCAAGTGGACAAAATTTCGAGCCAATCCCTTAGTCATTGCCACAGTTGGTGAAGCCATCATGATGCCGGCAAAAATTAAAGCAAAATGTGCAATCTCAGATGCCTTAAAGAAGGCCGCGATTACAAAGCAAGTTGCAGTGCCAACAAGTCCTATCAGCGCAACTAGCCGATCATCAATGCGGTCAGCTAAGTTTCCCCAGAAGATAACTGCAAATGCAGTGCCAAGACTTATTGTGCCCAAAAGTAATCCAACGCCGGAAGTTGTTAGATCAAATGTGCTCGCCAGAATTGGTCCAAGGGCTGGTAGTCCTTGTTGGGCCGTTGATACAGCCAGTTGTGCAGCAATTGCGGCAGCCAAAATCCCAAGCGCATCTCGGCGCAATTTTTCCGGAGATGCTTGAGACATTGGTTATCTAGATGCCAAGGTGTGACGTGACATCACGATTCGCTGAACCTGATTCGTACCTTCATAGATCTGAGTGATCTTGGCATCACGCATCATGCGCTCAACTGGATAGTCGCGACTATAGCCGTACCCACCCAAAAGCTGCACAGCATCTGTCGTGATCTCCATGGCAACATCAGAAGCAAAGCACTTACTTGCAGCTCCAAAGAATGTTAAGTCGGAGTCATTGCGCTCACTTCTCGCAGCAGCAGCATAAGTTAACTGACGAGCTGCTTCGAGCTTCATTGACATATCTGCAACCATGAACTGAATTCCTTGGAATTCAGCAATGGCTTTACCGAATTGCTTACGTTCCTTGATGTAGGCGGCGGCAAAATCTAACGCGCCTTGTGCGATACCAACGGCTTGAGCAGCAATCGCAATTCGACTGTGATCAAGTGTGGTCATGGCAATTCCAAATCCCGCGCCCACTTCACCAATACGCCGTGAATCTGGAATCACAACATTGTCTAAATAAACTTCGCGAGTTGGTGATCCCTTGATGCCAAGCTTCTTTTCTGGTTCTCCAAAACTGACACCCAGATCATCTTTCTTCACAATGAATGCAGTGATACCACCGCGGGCACCTTTTTCTTTATCCGTTACGGCAAGCACAGTATAGATTTGGCTTTCGCCAGCATTAGTAATCCACTTTTTGGAACCGTTTAGAGTCCAGGAGTCACCAGTTGCCACTGCAGTAGTTTTCATAGCGCCAGCGTCACTGCCAGCATCAGTTTCAGAAAGTGCGTAGGACCAAAGCGTCTCGCCCGACGCTAGACCAGGAAGAAATTCTCTTTTAAGTTCTTCACTACCACTGAAGATCACAGGCAGAGATGCAAGTTTGTTTACCCCTGGAATCAAGCTGCTTGAGGCACAGGCCCGGGCAACCTCTTCGACCACGATGGCAGATGCCAAAGCATCCGCACCAGCGCCGCCGTATGCCTCGGGCACATGGATAGCTTGAAGTTCGGCAGAAACTAGAGCTTCATAGGCCTCTTTCGGGAAGCGGGCGTCTTCATCGACAATTGCTGCAAACGGCGCAATCTTGGCATCTGCTAGGGCGCGAACTACAGATCTAAGCTCTTCATGTTCGTCGGCGGTCTTGTAGAGGTCGAAACTGCTCACTTTGGCTCCTGAATATGCAGATTGCATACAATTCTGCCACTTTTCACCCGCACTTGCCATTGAAAGCCTTAATTTAGTCAAAACCCCGCATGAATTCTGGAATAGATGTATACAAGAAGTGGGAAATTAGCCGTTTGGAGGGCACATGTCAGATTCATTTGAAAACGCTGGGTACGGACAAGGCGAAGTTGGCTGGGGAACTCGGCCTGCCATCATTGCAGTTGACTTTCAAATGTCGTTTTGTGACCCAAAGTTCGCTCTTGGTCGAAGTGAGCATGCGCAGCGCGCGATCAAAAACGCGGCTCGCCTTTTCCCTGCTGCCCGCGCTGCAGGCATTCCAATCATTCACACGGCCGTAGCTTGGTCCACCGACACCGAGTTCGCGCGCTGGAAAGTTCCAGCTTTGCGCGATATTCAACCCGGATCTTACGAAGCCTCGATTCATCCAGATCTATGGGATGACAGCGACACCTACATCTTGAAGCGTTTTCCATCAGCATTTTTTGGCACCGACATGAGCAGCATCTTGACCACAAACGGAATTGATACCGTTCTAGTAACTGGAGTCACATCCTCGGGTTGTGTTCGCGCAACAATCGTTGATTCGTTCTCACATGGTTTCCGTACCATCGCAATTGATGATGCTTGTGGCGATCAAGATGCTGGGCCACATGATGCCAACATGCAAGATGTTGGTCGTAGGTATGCTGATGTCATTCAAACTGATGAGGCAATTTCAAAGATCAAATCGCTGAGTTAAACATTAAACAATGACTCAACGCGTGGCTTGCTTCACTGGCAGATTCCAGCCCTTCCACAATCAACACTTGGAAGTGCTATCAGCGCTTAGTCACTCATTTGAACGCATCATTGTTGGGGTAACTAATCCAGACTTGTCGAACTTGCAAGCGCACAGTGCAAGTGCGCATCGTCATACCGATGGCGCTAATCCGTTTTCATTTGAAGCTCGAGTCGAGATAATCGAAAACTCAATTTCTGGAATCCAAAAGTCAGATTTAAGCAATGTTCAGATTGATATTGTTCCTTTTGATTTAACGACACCAGAATCTTGGCAAGTTCCTTCAGATACCGTATTTGCCGTTCGGATCTTTAGCCCTTGGGAAGCCAGCAAGTTGTCGTTGTTTACTGACCAAGGATTTGAAACTCTCCAACTCCCCGCGCCAGACAGCAAGTTATCTGCCTCAGACATCCGACTTTCATTGATCGCCAACGACAACAATTGGGAATCTTTGGTTGCCGCCGAAGCGATTGACACAATTCAAACGCAATGGAGTCTCACTACTTCTGCAAAGGTGAGTGCTTGAATTGAAGCCAGCACCAATGTGGGATGACCGCACACCAATGATTCTGATTACCTTTGATGGTCTGGGTGATCGGCCGAGTGCAGAACTGGATAATCAAACTCCCCTAGAAGCAGCCAGCACACCGAATTTAGATGAACTAACTCGAATTGGAGTCTCTGGCATTCATCAACCGTTTGGCCCAGGTCGCGCTACTTCAAGTGAGCGCAGCCATTGGGCGATGTTTGGTCAGACTCAAACTTTTCCTGGCCGAGCAATGCTTGAGGCAATTGGTATGGGAATTGAAATCACAGATGAGCGACCACATTTTCATCTTGCACTTCGTCCTGCAGTGCTTGAAGGTGGAAAGCTACAAGCACTAGGCCGTGTCGGCAGTGAGGATGCAAGTGACTGTCTTGAACTCTTCGATGCACTCCGCGTTATGCCGCATGAACTAAACCCCGTTCTTCACCCGCTTCGTAATGGTGAATGCATCCTTGAATCAGCCGCAATTACATCGCACGAAATCAGTGACAGTGATCCACTCTTTGGCCACCTTCATCCCGTCTTGCAACCACAGGCATTGGAATCAGCCCTTGATCAAAAATCTGCACAGCACTGCGCTGAATTAGTAACTAGCTGGATTAACTCAGCGGTTGAGTTGCTACTTTCACATCCCGTAAACATAGCTCGGCGAGCAGCTGGCAAGCCACAATTAATTGCCCCAGTTACAAAATGGGCCAGCAAGAAAACCGGGCTTAAGTCGTTTGAACAATCGACCGGGCTAAGCGCAGCAGCGGTTACTAGTTCGGCGCTGTATCGAGGTCTTGCTGAAGTTCTAGGCATGACGCAAATTCACATTCCAAGTGATCTAGCAAACGTTCAAGGGGATTTTGAGTCGCGAATTAGGGCAGGAATTGAATTAAGTAAGACACATTCTTTTGTTCACATTCACACCAAAGCCACGGATGAAGCCGGTCACACCAAGCAACCGTCTCTTAAGCGAGATGTGATTGAAAGTCTGGATCGTGCTTGCCACGGTCTCAAAAAACTTACCGAGACAACAACCATTGTCATTACCGGAGATCACGCAACGCCTTCGACCGGTGGCATGATGCATTCTGCTCATCCAACATCATTGATTTTGGCTGGACCACATGTTTATCCTGACGATGTTGTCGCTGCTGGTGAACGCTCCCACAAATCTGGCGACCTTGGAAAAGTAACTGCTAGTGATATTTTGCCCCTTATGTCGCATTACTCACATCGAGCTAGCTTCAAGGGGCACGCAACTGGATCTTCCGAAACAATAGCCTTACCAGATAATCCAATCGCCCTAGATTTCTCGGAAACCCAAAATCAAAATCAGTTGAGCAAAGTAAATGGAATAGGAAACAAATGACCAGCAACGTAACGTCCCCACTTGATGTAGAACTTCACATACCCGCTCATCTCGAGAGCGTTATTGCTGAAGTTTCTGATCTTTATGACAATGAAGTTGCTCCTCGCGAGCAAGCGCTAGATCATCTTTTGCGCGACCAATCAAAGTTTCTAGATGAGTCCGGACGGTTACATCAAGACATCATTGCTGCCCGCAGAGAAATCATGGCAGCAGCTGGTGCAAAGAATATTTATAGTGCACATCTTCCGGAGTCTCTAGGTGGTCGTGGATTAGGCCGCGAAGACATGATTTATGTCGAAGAAAAAGTTTATGGATATGGAGTGGGCTTGAACCCTGCCCTACTGTCTTGGTCCGAAGGTGCTACTCCACGCTTGTTACACGCACACGGGCATCAGAAAGAACAGTTCACTGATCCATTAGTAAAGGGACTAAAGACTAGCCTGCACGGTGTCACTGAAACTGGCGCTGGCTCAAACCTCTATGACATGAAAACTAATGCCGTTCGTAAGGGCTCTGACTGGGTGCTTAACGGAACTAAGGCTTACATAACAAATTACTTTGACGCTGATGTCGCCCAAGTTTTGGCAATTACAAATCCTGGTGGCGGTCGTAAATCTTTCACTTACTTCATGTTTGACACTAAAGAGTATGCAAACAAGGGCTACAAAATTGGCAAGCTTTACCAAACCATGTTTGGTGATGGCTACACCGGTGAAATTCATTTCGAAGATATGGTGCTTCCTGAGAGCGCAGTTCTTGGTGAAGTGAACGGTGGCTTTGACATTGCTGTTATGTCGTTCAACTACACCCGAATGCGCCGTGCTGGCATGTGTTCTGGTTGGAACAAGTACCTGATTGAAAAGACACTTGAGCGGGTAAAGACTCGCATTGTCGGTGGTGAACCACTTGGTGCAAAGCAAGGTATTCAGTGGATGATTGCGGACATGTATCTAGATTGGCAGCAGACTCGTTCACTTTCGCTAGATGTGGCACGAGCGATCGATACGCCGGGTCCATGGTGGAACTTACCTCGTCCAAGTGATGAAGTACGACGAATTTGCGCTTTAAAGCTCAGCAACGATGAATCGTTCTATCGCGTCGCAGATCGTGCGCTGCAGATTCATGGCGGTTCGGGAGTTCTCCGGGACACCGACATCAACAAGCTATTTCAAATTGCTCGAAACCTTCGGATACCAGGCGGCACTGATGAAGTACAGCGCACAACAATTGCCGAAACTCTCGGCTTACGATTCAACTAGGAGTAACCATGTCAAACCAGGAAACATTGTCACTTGAAATTGGCGATTGGGCACAAAAAGTCTCTATAGCTGACGTACCAAAGCAAGTCCAAGATCAAGCGTTACTTAACATCCTTGATGCTGTTGGTATTGCGTTTGCTTCAACACACTACGAATTTGCCACTCGCAGCATTTCTGCTGCTGTTGCCTTGGGAACTGGGGACCGTGGCGTAATTGCTTGTTCTGAGCGTCTTACAGTGCGTGACCAGGCAATGCTCAATGGCATCTTGATTCATGGTTTGGATTTTGATGACACCCACGTACCTGGAGTTATTCATGCAACTGCAAGTGCACTACCAACAGCGATTGCAATTGCTGATGATCGTGAACTCAGTGGAAATGATTTAGTACTTGGATTTCTGGTTGCATTAGAGATCGGCGCTCGAGTTGGTACTGCTGCAAACGGTGGTTTCCATGCGCAAGGATTCCACCCAACTGGCCTAGCTGGTGCCTTTGGTGCGGCTGCAGCGGCGGCAAAGATGATTGGCCTTGATGCACATGGCATTGCCAGCGCCCAGGGAATTGTTGGTTCGTTAGCCTCGGGTTCCATGGAATTCCTAGAAACCGGTGCCTGGACTAAGCGCTTACATCCAGGTTGGGCTGCAGTCTCCGGCATCACTGCTGCTGAATTAGCCAAGGCTAAGTTTGAAGCTCCCCTTGCAATTTACGAAGGTCGCTTTGGTCTTTATGCATCCCATACCCCAGCTGGACATGATCTAAAAATGGATGCTGTCGCTGCTGATCTAGGCTCTGCTTGGGAATTGATGAGAGTTGCAATCAAGCCTTACGCAGCCTGCCACTTCACACACGCCTGCATAGACATTGCCATCGAGCTGGTAACCGAAAACAACCTGACTGCAGCAGACATTGAATCAGTCACCACAATTGTGCCGGCGCAAGTTGTGCCAGTAGTTTGTGAACCGGCACAAGCAAAGCTCACTCCTCGCAGTGACTACGATGCCAAGTTCTCGTTGCCATTCATTGTGGCTACTGCTATCGCAAAGCGGCGCTTCACTTTGGCAGACCTTGATGATGATTGCCTAGTTGATCCGCAGCTACTGGAATTAGCAGCTAAGGTCTCGTACCAAAATGATCCGAATCCAACTTTCCCTAAGTACTTCCATGGCGAAGTAATCATCCAAACTCAGGATGGCCGCACGCTTCGTAAGCGTGAGGACATTAACCGCGGTGCAGATGAGCGGCCTCTCGCAGCAAGCGAAGTTGAAGCAAAGTTCCGAGACAATGTTGCATTAGTTTCCGGAACTGATGTCGCTGATCGTGTGCTCAACGCGGTTATGTCGCTACCGACAACCAAGAACTCACGTGATTTCGTTGAGGCCTTAACAATTAAATGACACTTGACGTAACGCGCTTAAGTCTTCGGGATTTAACTTCATGTGGTGGATGCGCGGCTAAGGCCGATGCATCCCTACTGAGGTTGCTTCGTGGTGCAGCCTACGACCAACAAGGATCTGACACTCTTGTTGGTTTAGCCGAACCTGATGACGCCGCTGTTACTGCAATCAACGAAACCACATCACTGATAACAACCATCGACTTCTTTCCCCCGGTAGTTAGTGATCCCTTTGATTACGGATATGTAAGTGCCTTGAATTCGTTGTCTGACATTTACGCCATGGGTGGATTAGCAAAAACTGCATTATTGGTTTGTGGCTTTCCAAAGGAAATCGACGATTCAGAAATTGCTGAGTGTGTGTCGGGAGCAGCGCTCGCCTGCAAGGAAGCAGGCGTTGAAATACTTGGTGGGCATACAGTTCGCATAACTGAACCAATTTTTGGACTAGCTGCAACTGGATACGTTCATCCAAATGAAATTTGGCGCAAAACTGGAATTAACGATGGTGACTTGTTAATGCTTTCCAAACCACTTGGCGTTGGAGTTTTGCTTTCAACTCGTGAGCCAAGTGATGAAAAGGTTGCGCTCGAACAAATGAAGATTTCAAATCTGAGTGCCCGCAACTCCCTAGTTGCTTTGGGGCCAGCGGTACACGCTGTTACTGATGTAACTGGATTTGGGCTGGTAGGTCACCTCAGCGAAATGCTTGGGAATTCTGCCCTAGATGCCAAAGTTCGACTACCCTCGCAAGCCGTATTGCCACAAGCCCAAATGCTTTTCGAATCTGGAAAGCGAACTTCGGCAGATACCCGAAACCGCGGTGCATTAGACCGAGAAGTTCTGGGATTAACCGAAAGTCACTACCAGGCAG
>RGDC01000025.1 GCA_009918005.1 Actinomycetota bacterium | reverse complement strand
TTCAATCACAAGTAGTAAGTGAGCTTTCAAAACACCTAGAGATCACTGTGGCAAATACCTCAGCTCGAAATGACGCAATTGAGATCGCCAAGGCAGCCCAGCAGCAGGGATTTGAGCTAGTCATTGGACTCGGAGGTGATGGCACCATTAATGAAATTGCAAATGGACTTCTCAGTAATGGCCCAAATCCGCAAGGCCCGATGTTTGCTGCAATTCCTGGAGGGAATGGCAATGTATTTGCGCGCAACATGGGACTGTCAGAAAATCCACTCGAAGCAACAGGCCAAATCTTAAATTCGCTTAAAACCAAAAATTTTAAAGAGATAGGTGTTGGAAAAATTGCAACTAACAACATTTCGCGTTGGTTTTTGTTCAATGCTGGAATCGGTCTAGACGCTGCCGTGATGGCAGAGATGGAGAACCGCAGAGCTAATGGAAAGGCAGTTAGTGATTTCGCATACGCCATCCTGGCGCTCAGAGAGTTGTTCGCGAAGACAGACAGGAAGCATGCTGCACTGAGCTTGGTTTCAAATTCAGGTGAAGTTTATCGAGACGCGTACTTTGCCTTAATCGTAAATCTGGCTCCTTGGGCTTATTTGGGTTCCAAGCCGCTAAACCCAATGCCGTTAGCGGGTCACGATACGGCCCTAGATGTCTATGCACCCACTTCACTTTCAATAGCTACAGTTTGGAAACTTGCCAGACGTGCCATGGCTGGCAAATCTGCAGAAAATGATCGAAATGTGATTGCCTTAGTGGATCAAGGGCAAATCCACATCCAAGCTGAACGCCCATTGTGGATTCAAGTTGACGGCGACGTTGTTACCCAATCGACTGAACTTACTGCTACCCATGTACCAAATGCACTTCGAACTGTCGCTAATCTCCCAATTACGTAAATCTAATTCGGACAATTTTCAAGGAATTTATCGCGAGAGTTTCGCCTCGAGCAAAAAAATCCCGATTTTATTGGCTAAAGCCTTGTGAAAACAGTCACGAGGTGAGAAACTAGAAAAAGCAAATTGGATCCAAGGGCAACTTTGAAGCCAAAATCGCATGATTTGACCGTTTATCCGCAACTACATCTTGGAGGATCGCGTGGACTGGCGCCATGAGGCAGCCTGCCGTGACGAAGATCCAGAACTCTTCTTCCCCATTGGCAATACAGGCCCGGCAATTTTACAGATCGAGGAAGCGAAGGCAGTTTGCCGTCGCTGTAAGGTCATTGAACCCTGCCTGAAATGGGCACTCGAAACTGGTCAAGATTCTGGCGTTTGGGGTGGAACTAGTGAAGATGAGCGTCGCGCCATTAAACGTCGTGCTCAGCGGGCCCGTGCTCGTGGCCTTGAGCCAACACCACACGTGTTTGAAACTGACTTACCTACCGCTTAAAACTTTACGTCGATCTCAGCAATCAGGTTTGTAATCAAGACTTTGATTTCATCTCGGATTAGGCGAACACTTTCCAATCCCTGTCCGGCTGGATCTTCAAGTTTCCAATCTAGATAAGTTTTGCCAGGGAAAAATGGGCATTTATCGCCACATCCCATCGTGATTACATAATCACTTGCAATGACTGCGTCATCAGTTAAAACTTTTGGTGTTGCGGTGGACAGATCAATGCCTTCTTCTGCCATCGCTGCAACTGCTGCTGGATTTACCTGGTTACCAGGTTCGGTACCTGCAGAAAGAACTGCGATCCGGTCTCCAGCTAGATGCTGAAGGTATCCAGCTGCCATTTGAGATCTACCGGCATTGTGGACACAAACGAAAAGAACTGAGGCTTTTATGGTCATGCTTAAATACTAGTCGGGCTCCAAGTCCAGTCCCTAAAATCCTCCACTAGTTCAGCAAGAGTTAACGTAATTGGCCGGTCACCGACCTTTGCCCTTTATGCATGGGCTACCGTGGAGGCATGTCAGATGTGCGCGCGGATATGGTCGCAAACGTGATGGAAATCTATGTAGCTGAAGGCGACACTTTAAATGTCGGTGACACAATTGTTCTGCTGGAATCTATGAAAATGGAGATCCCTGTAATTGCCGAAGAGTCTGGCACAGTCTCACGAGTTGCCGTTAGCGTTGGAGACGTTGTGCAAGAAGGCGACTTAATCGTCTCGATTGATTAGGCTAAAAACGTTCTCTACTTATAGATCTGGGCATAAAAAAAGCCTGGCGAACCAGACTTTTTTTGACAAATAGGCTTAAGCGTTTGGACGACGGCCGTGGTTTGCCTTGTTCTTCTTACGATCACGCTTTTTGCGGCCGCGCTTGCTCATGAGGTGCTTTACTGGAGGAAATTTGCACCAAAATTAGGTGCAATCAAACGACTCGGGGTTAAAAC
Organism: Actinomycetota bacterium; assembly: GCA_009918005.1. Lineage (GTDB taxonomy): Bacteria > Actinomycetota > Actinomycetes > S36-B12 > UBA5976 > UBA5976. The sequence continues at coordinate 12,147 of RGDC01000025.1, read as the reverse complement.
AAAGTCTGATTCAGAGTTAAATCTGCGGAGTTATTTTTAACATTTCCAACGGCTGAGGAAACTTGCCAGGCTTGAATATCTACTGAGGATGCAGCATCCAGAACATCATTCAACGGGCTTGCTGGCGCGGACAACCAAGTTTTTTCTAACTCTGGAGCCACCAAAACTGGCATGCGATCATGAATGTAGGAAAAGTCTGGCCTAGCTTGCTGTGTCAAAATTGCGGCTGACCAAAGTAATTGGCCATCTGGGGTTTTCCAGGATTCATAGATTCCAGCAAATCCCATTACTGAATTACTCATTGGTGAAAAATAAAATGGTGTCTTGCTGCCTGGGCTGCCCTGCCATTCATACCAACCATCGGCGGGAACAATACATCTGCGCTTTACCAAAGCTGATCTAAAGGACGGCTTCTCGGCGGCCGTTTCACTCCGGGCATTAATCATGCGCGAGCCAATCGCAGGATCCTTCGCCCAAGTAGGAACTAATCCCCAAGCGAACGCTGTAAGCAATGTTTCCTCTCCTTGGGAAACAATCGCTGGAATTTGATGCGTGGGGGCAACATTGAAATTTGGCTTAAAAATTTCAGAATCAACTTGATCAACGGAGACGGATGGTGAAGTTAGATCAGCAATACGCCCCTCAAGGATTGCGATAGAACTGACCTTGAATTGGCTGGCGATGACCTTGGGATCCGTCTTTAACGTGAATCTTCCACACATAATCTCTAGTCTGCCAGCCGTTAGGCTAAGAGATGTGCCTGAACTGTGGAATGCTCCGAACCGGACCAACCCGATAAGCGCACGGGTGCGTATTCCTGGCTCAAAATCCTTAACAAATCGCTGGCTAATTATGGCCGCACTTTCCAGTAGTGAATGTCGCATAAATCACCCGCTGCAGGCAAGAGACACGCTATTAATGGCTCAGGCACTTTCCGTACTAGGTAGTTCCATTGAAATTCAAGAAGATGCTTTTGTAGTTACTCCTGGCAAAACTTCAGAATCAGTTCAAGTTGATTGTGGCTTAGCTGGAACTGTCATGAGATTCGTTCCACCCGTTGCCGCACTTTGTTTAGGCAATGTGAAGTTCGATGGCGACCCGCACGCAAGAGTTCGCCCAATGAAACAAATCATTTCAGCACTCAGGGACCTTGATGTTGATGTTGACGATGACGGCCGTGGGACTTTGCCATTTACGCTCACTGGAAAAGGTTTTGTCCCAGGTGGGTCTGTAACTATCGATGCGTCTGATTCCTCACAGTTCGTTAGCGCACTTTTACTTGCGGGCTGTCGCTACGACGCTGGCGTAACGGTAATTCATTCGGGCGCTGCGCTGCCTTCAATGCCACATATTGATATGTCAGTGGAAGTTTTGCGCGAACTTGGAATACAAGTTGATGTTGATGTTCAGGATTCCACGCATGCCAGATGGAAAGTTCATCCTGGAGTTCCGAAATCTTTCAATGTGACCGTGGAACCGGATTTATCTAATGCAGCGCCGTTTCTAGCCGCCGCTTTAGTTTGTGGTGGCTCGGTAACAATTCCAGATTGGCCAATAGAAACGACGCAAGCTGGTGACGCACTAGTTTCACTGCTCCCACAACTGGGCGCGACGATCGCACGGGATGGAAATGATCTGGTAGTTACCGGTGGATCTGAGATAACGGGCATAGATGTTGACTTACACGATGTCGGTGAATTAACTCCAGTTATTGCGGCTTTGTGTGCTCTGGCAACTGGGCCTTCTACCTTGCGAGGTATTGCACATTTACGTGGACATGAAACCGATCGCTTAGCTGCTCTGGTCACAGAGATAAACAAACTAGGTGGCAATGCATCGGAAACCCCTGATGGATTACACATTCAGCCCGCTAAGTTACACGGCGGTCAGTTTGCAACATATTCCGACCATCGCATGGCTATGGCTGGCGCAGTGCTTGGACTTGCAGTTTCCGATTTAGTAATCGAAGACATCGCAACAACGGGCAAGACTTTGCCAAACTTTGCAGGCATGTGGCAAGAAATGGTTAGCGCGTGAATCAATTCGACGAAGATTCCATCTCGGGTAGACCTACCCGAGGTAACTCAAGACGTCGAACTAAAGACCGACCAGATTTTTCTGCAGCTGAAATTGGTCAAGTAATTGGTGTAGATCGCGGGCGAATTACCTGCCTGGTCCCGGCCGGCGAACTCTTAGAAAACCAAGTTCAAGTAACCACAGTCAAAGCCCGCGAACTAGGTCGCAAAGGTGTTGTGATCGGTGACCGAGTTCGCCTTGTTGGCGACCTGTCAGGCACTACCGACACCTTGGCACGGTTAGTTGAAATCATCGATCGAGAAACTGTGTTGACTCGAACCGCTGATGACAGTGATCCGATTGAACGAGTCATTGTGGCAAACGCAGATCAGATGGCGATTGTTACAGCCGCAGCAAATCCTGAACCTCGCATTGGGCTGATCGATCGCGCGCTCGTTGCAGCGTTCGAAGCGGGCTTAGAGCCACTGTTGATAATTACAAAAGTAGATTTAGGTTCTCCACAAGACATTCTCAATAACTATGCCGGCATGGATTTGCGGCACATTGAAGTGAACCAACAAACGGGCGCAGGCATCTCTGAAGTTAGAGCTGCACTTTCCGAAAGAACAACGGTATTCCTTGGACACTCTGGCGTTGGAAAATCAACCTTGGTGAATTCACTTGCCCCTGATGCATCTCGAACTACTGGCGAAGTAAATGATGTGACGGGTCGAGGGAAACACACCTCTACATCTGCCCGGGCCATTCCCCTGCCACACGATACTGGTTGGGTTATCGATACTCCGGGACTTCGTTCCTTTGGGTTAGCGCACGTAAAACCTGAAGACATAATCGAATCGTTTCCAGAATTAGTTGATGGCGCTAATGAATGTCCCAGGGCATGCACGCACGTAAACTCCTCTGGCCAATCACCACCTTACTGTGCATTAGATGCTTGGGTTACTCAAAACCATGCCGGCGCTGCTGGTGAAGGTCGCTTAACATCACTTCGCAGGCTTTTGTTTGCACTCCAGACACCATCTAGCTAAAACTTGTTGTGCTGGAATTCGCAGTGTTGATTTCTTTCTCCAAGTCTGAACCAGTAGCGTGAAGTCATGAACTCTGACCTGGAATTAGCACTCAAAATGGCTACCATTGCAGACCAATTAGCTATGTCTCGCTATCGAGCTCTTGATCTGAATATTGAAACTAAGCCTGACTTCACGCCTGTTACGGAAGCTGACCGCGCAGTTGAAACAGCGCTGCGCCAGGTGCTTGCTACCGAACGTCCATCTGACGGAGTAATTGGCGAAGAGTTTCCAAATACAAATGAAACTACTACTCGAACTTGGATTATTGATCCAATCGATTCAACGAAAAACTATGTCCGCGGTGTTTCAGTTTGGGGAACTTTGATTGCACTTGCCGTTAACGGTAAACCGCAGGTTGGTGTGGTGTCAGCACCTGCGATGGGACGACGCTGGTGGGCCAGCCCTGAGGATGGTGCTTTCACTCAAGATGTAGACGGCTCGGTGCGCTCGATTAGCGTTTCTGCAGTTCGGGATTTAGCGGATGCATCATTTTCATTTTCAGATTCCGTTGGTTGGGAAGCACTTGGTTCCGATGCGCTGACACGAATTACCTCTAGTGTCTGGCGGAGCCGGGGCTATGGTGATTTTTGGTCACACTTACTAGTTGCTGAAGGCGCAGTTGATATTGCAATTGAACCAGAGCTGCAAAATTATGACATGGCTGCCTTCATCGCCGTTGTGTTGGCAGCAGGTGGAAGTGTCACCGGCGCTAACGGCCAAGATCCCTTAGTTGCAGGACAAGCCATTACAACAAATGGTCTACTTCACGAAGTTGTACTTGCACTAATTAAGTAAGCGAGAAATTCTTACCGGCATCCCAGATGCTGGCCGCAATGTCACGGAAGCATCAATCGGAACCGGCGAGGTATGAATTGCTTCAATATTCCAATTTGCGGCAATGTGCGCGAGAATTTGTGAACCTTCGAGCCTGGCCATCTCTTTTCCAATGCAAAGTCGAGCACCAGCTCCAAAGGGAATGTAGCCAAGTTGTGGCGAACCAGCCAGAAATCTATCTGGAATAAAGGCATTCGGGTTGTCCCAAGCTTTTGGGTTTCGGTGCACTAACCAGGGACTAACTATCACAAGTGAATTTGCCGGGATTAGTACTTCGTCAACAGTTAAGTCACTTAAAGTCCGACGAGTGATAACCCAAGCGGGTGGATACAGGCGCAAGGATTCGTCGAATACGAGTTGGGCTCGAGTTGGATCACGCTTTAGTTTTTGCATTTCATCTGGATTAGTAACAAGTAAGTGCCAAGCCCAAGTCAAAGCACTTGCTACCGTTTCATGCCCAGCCACAATAAATGTGACAATCTCGTCGCGGATTTGCTGTTTCGTTAACGGGGTTTCTAAATCTGGATCGAGTAAAACATCTAGCATGTCTCGAATTGGTGCCTGATCTGGGAGTTGATTTAGTGCACGTGAGATAAGAATTGCATCTACTGCTTTATCCAGGCGCTTGATGGCGCGCTTCATTTTTAGATTCGCAGGTGTTGGAATAGCTAGCGGTAGTGAAATTGGATTCCGCGCTCGTGCCACCACGCCGTGCAACGCAATGAGCGTAGCTGAAGTGATCTCGTCAACATCGTCATCAACTTCAATTCCAAACAGTGCGCCACACGTGATCTCAAGTGCCAGACTCATCATTGCGTGATCAATGTCAATGATTGCGGGGCCAACAGATGTTAGTTCTACCCATTGATTATCAAGTTTTGCTAAACCTGCCGCTATGTGGTGTTCCGATAGGGCAATCATTTCTTTGTGAAATGCCGGCTGCAACATCCTTCGCCTTGGGCGCCAGGCCTGAGTATCGGCAGTTAGTAAGCCCTCGCCAGTTACCAGCGAAAGATTGTTGTACTGCAAAGTGCGTTTGGATGTTTCATTGTGTTGGTTTATCAAAACTTCCCGCGCACCCTCGGGTGAGGTAATCAAATACGTTGCTGGTTTGGGGATTGGAAACTGAACTACATCACCGAAGTCAGCCCAAGTTGATTCAAGATATGTAAGTGGGTCAGAAGTGATGCCTTTGATACTTCGGAGCATTGCGCCACCTTGCGGACCAACGGCAGTTACTGGAGTGTTCCAGCCGTGACGCTTTGGAGGTTTCATAGGACTGGTGAGTTAGGCGGAGCAACCGATTCGGCGTTACGTCGCAGCGGCAGTAGCCCAAGAACCAAGGAACTACCCAGCAAGATACAGGCTGCGCCAATCAGATCTGTAAGCGTTACTTTTTCACCCAAGAATGTTGCGCCTACAATTACCGCTACGACTGGAACCATGAATTCAGTGGTCAGCGCTTTTGTGGCACCGATTTCGGCTACGAGACGGAAATACAAAATGTATGCCAACGAGCTTGCAGTCGCTGCCAGCAAAAATAGCCAGCCAAATGATGCCAAGGTTGGGGACTTAACAATTGGAACGAGGAACATAAACGGCAACAAATAAAGTCCACCAAAAGTAAAGGTGCCGATGGTTTGTTCCCAGGCCCCAATGTGTTGTGCCTTAACTTTGGAATAGTTTCCACCCAGAGCAAAGCCAAATGACGCAATTGTTGATCCAATGAATCCCAGCACGAAGTCCATGTTGAGTGCTTGCGAGGAAAGACCAATCAGAATTACAACTCCCCCAAAACCAATCCACAGTCCCAAGATCATCAGTTTTGTGTGTTTAGCCTTACTCCAGACCCGTTCGATTAGCGCGCTGTAGAGCGGAATGGTTGTTACCAAAATTGCCGTAAGTGCAGTGCCAAGTTTTGAAAGGGCAAAAGTCATGCCACCAAGATTCATTGCAACTGAGGTGGCGCCCAAAATGGCAAAATGCTTGGTGTCATTTGCGTCATAAGTAAGCGCAACTCTCATTACTTTTGCCAAGACCAAAAGGATTAAAACTGCGGCAAAAGCACGAAAACTTACACCGCCAACCCAGCCAAAAGTTGCCACAACTTTGGTTAGCCAAACGAAGGAAAGTCCCCAGAACATGAATGTCCAGAAATACATATTGAGCTGGCGTGGAGTCACATCTTAACTCTAGCGGCGAGGTTATTCAGTTTCCCAATGTCTCGATTGCTTCGATCAGCATGTTCCAAAACTTGTGGACATCCAATTCCATTGCCACGTCTACATTTGCTTTTTGGCCCGTTGTTCCGTTCAGGTCAACTACGGTGGCACCTCTAGTGAGTTCGCCAGTTAACTCAACCGCTACTGGTGCTGAAACTAATTTTGCAACTGATGCATCAATAATGATCGCTAAGGCAACTGGGTCATGAACTGGAGGATCTGGCATTCCAAAAACATCGCGATAGGTATCTGCAAAGAACTTGAGTAGGTCAACGATTGTGTGGGCGAGCTTGGTATCCAGTTTTGAGATCCGATGCAAAATCTCAGGTGTTGCTAAGGCTTGGTGAGTAATGTTCAAGCCAGACATTATTAACGGCAAACCACTTCGCAGCACAATGTCTGCGGCCTCTGGGTCAGCCCAGATGTTGAACTCGGCATAAGGAGTCCAGTTGCCGCGCTCGGTACTTCCACCCATGAATGAGATGTGCTCGATGCGATCGTGCAACTCTGGGTGAGCTTGCAAAAACATGGCAATGTTTGTCAATGGACCAGTCGGAATCAAAGTTACTTTGCGATCACAATCTCTAATCAACTCTGCTATTAATTCAACGGCAGAAAGCGAACTCAATTCAAATGCCGGTTCTGGAAATTCCGCCCCATCAAGCGCGCTCACGCCATGAATTGTTGGTGCCGCACTTGCTTTGCCCGCTAATGGATCGTTTGCACCTTTAGCAATTGGTACAACTATGTTGGCTAGTGCGCAGATTCGCTGCGCATTATAAGTAACTTTATCCAGAGAACCGTTGCCTGAGACTGTCGTAATCCCCAATAGTTCGATTGCTGGACTTGCTGCTGCCAGCAGGATCGCCATCGCATCATCATGTCCTGGATCACAATCCAAAATGATCGGCGTACGCAAAGTCATGATGCCATTCTGTCGCATTCTTACAATGGCAATGAGTCCACAATCTTATTCATCTCAGCAATTTCAGCTGTCTGGGAAGAAATTATGTTGTTTACCAGAGTTTTTACCTCTGGATTTAAACTGTCAGATACTGTGCCAGCCATTGCAATTGCACCATTGTGATGTGCAATCATGCCGACCAGATACAACCTATCGAATCCCGAATCTTTTGCAGATGCAAGAGCAGCCATGTCGCTTTCATTCATCATGCCATTGTCGCCCATGCTGTGCCCTGGCATATCTGACTGTCCGGCAGCAGCCAGCCACTTCTTCATTAGATCAATCTCTGGTTGTTGTGCGGCTTCAATCCGGGCGGCTAGATCCAATACGTCAGGATTCTTGGTATTCGTAGCTGCAAGTTTTGACATTTCAATTGCCTGCTCGTGATGCGGAATCATCATCTGCAAAAACATGATGTCAGCTGCTGACAGCGCGGACTCGTTGCCCATCATGCCGTCTGCACTCTGGGAACTTGTAGCCCCAGAAACGTTGTCGCTCGCGCAAGCAGAAAGCGAAACAACTGCAATCGCAGAGACGGCGATGAATTTAAAAACATTTTTGCTGGCCAAATTAATCATGATTTCAAGGTAACCCAAATATTCTGAGCCCGCGACTCGTGTTGGCTCGGTAACGTGCAAAATTCACACAAGAATTAGCCACTGGTTTGCTTCTTGATCTCTGTAGCCCAGCATTGGTTTGACAGCCAGTTCACTGCCACTAAATCAGTACTACTCACTAGTTCCGCAGGCCTTAACTGTAAGGTTTTAGGAACTAGACATTTCTGGAGAATAATTTATGTCATCGGGATCGCACTCTGTAACGCTCACTGCCCAAGAGCAAGCCATGCTTGATGGTGCCGACGGTCCGGCAGTTGCAATGTGTATGCGCATCATCGTTGGAGTTGCCCGAGCTAACGGCGCAAAAAAATTAATAGAAATTGAATCTGCACATGCAGATGGCACTTTGTATCACGGCGAGGCTGGATTAGATTTCACTGAAAAATTAGTTGCACTCGGCGGCAAAGTAAAAGTTAAAACCACAACCAATGTTGGCTCACTTGATCTATTGCATCCTGATTTAGTACATGGCGATGAAACTTTGATGTCGCACGGTAGGCGCCTAATGGATGCACACATCGCGCTCGGTTGCGAACCAACTTGGTCATGTGCTCCATATCAGGCAGGACATCGTCCGGCATTCGGTAGTCATGTTGCTTGGGCTGAATCCAATGCAATTGCTTTTGTTAACTCAGTTCTCGGCGCCCGATCTGATCGCTATGGAGATTTCTTAGATTTATCTGCAGCAGTTACTGGCCGGGTTCCATTTGGTGGGCTGCACCATGATGCTGCTCGCAAAGCAGTACTGGTTCTCGATTTTTCTGAAGTCGATTCTCGAATGTTTTCCGAAGATGCCGCTTGGGCCGCGCTCGGTGTCCTTCTTGGAAATCGGGCCGGAACTCGAGTGGCTGCGATGGTAGGTCTGCCAGGTGATCTTTCAGATGGTGGCGTAACAGAAGACCGCCTCAAAGGCATGGGAGCAACCAGTGCATCTGCAGGTGGTGTTGGGCTATTCCACGTTGTGGGAATTACTCCCGAGGCACCAACACTTGAAGCCATTGTCGCGCCAAATGCTGAGTACCTAAAGATGACGGCTGCAGATGTTCGGGAAGCACGAGACTCCTTGAGCACTACATCAAGTGACAAATTAGATGCGGTAAGCCTTGGCACTCCACACTTTTCGGTTGATGAATTCCGTGCTCTTTCAGAGGTAATCGGTGATGGACCAAAATTCGCTGAACAAATTGACTTCTATATCTCAACTAGCAGAGATGTAATGGCGCGCTCGAAAGAATTGGGATACCTAGATGTATTCCTAAATGCTGGTGGGCGCGTAGTAACCGACACTTGCACTTATGTGACTCCGGTACTCAATCGCAATGTTAAGAACGTCATGACCAATTCCGGTAAATGGGCTTGGTATGCGCCAGGAAATCTGGGCATCGACACTGTTTTGGGAAGTCTTTCTGAGTGCGTAGCATCCGCTCGTGCGGGCAAAGTTGTCCGAGATGAAAGTTTGTGGTCGTAACAATGGCAAAAGTTTTGACAGGTAAAGTTTCACATCCTGGCACCGCTGAAGGTGAAGTTTTGTTGTTGACTGAACCGGTTTCATTTTGGGGTGGAGTTGACCATCACGGTGAGATCATTGACGTCCATCACGCACAACACAAAGCCAAAATGACTAACAAAATTTTGGTTATGCCTTCGGGGCGCGGTTCGAGTTCAGCTACTGCAGTCTTAGCGGAGTTGATTAGAACTGGTGATGGACCACTTGCAATCATCATGTTGCAGTGCGACACCATTTTGGTAATTGGCGCCTTGGTTTCTGCTGAAATCTACGGAATAAGTATGCCAATTGTTGAGTTAGATCAAGAGCAATACGCCCAACTTTCAGATGGGATGCGAGTATCCGTGGATGCTTACAGTGACAGCCAAATCGCCACCGTAACCTTGTAACTATGAAAACGGTAGATCTGCTAATCGTTAACTCTCAGTCGATTGCAACCATGAATGATGAGAGAGAAGTTATCCGCGATGGTGGCTGGATTGGAATTCGTGACGGAATCATCGTCGCGCTGGGAAATTCTGACCAAATACCTCCCCCAGCTGAAAAATTATTTGATGCAACTGGCTGTCTAATGACACCTGGTTTAGTCAACTCTCACCAGCACCTTTATCAAAACTTAACTCGGTCAATGAAGCCAAATGGTGTTACTGGATTAACGGAATGGTTCTGGACTTACTTTCCAATGTGGAAAGAATTGGATGAAGAAGCAATCCGCACATCTGTACGCCTTGGATTGTTTGAGCTTGCGTTATCTGGCTGCACCACAGCAACGGATCATGAATACATTCATCCGTTTCCATTTCTTATGGACGCAGTTATTGAGGAAGCAGTCGAAGTTGGTATGCGCATAATGGCTGTCCGCGGATCTATGACTCTTGGACCAGAGCAAGGTGGGGTTTGCCTACCAGGGATGGAAGAAGATGAAGAGGATGTAATTGCAGACTGCATCCGCCTGATTGAAAAGTGGCATGATCCCAAAGATTCAGCAATGGTGCAGGTGGCTCTTGGACCCAGCAACTTAATGAGTTCGACCGAAACCGTATTTACTCGAAGTGCGGAAATTGCGAAAAAGTATGGTGTCCGATTGCATACCCATATAGCTGATGACCCAGATGAAACCGAATACGTATTGGAACACTTTGGAAAAACTCCACTAGAAGTTCTAGAAAGCCTTGGTTGGTTCACTAAGGGCACTTGGTGCGCCCACGTCGTCTACGCATCTAATGCAGAGATGGATCGCTTATCCGCATCAGGAGTTTCTGTGGCTCACTGTCCAAGTGCAACCGTGATTGACGGTGGATTACCAGGTGGGCCAACGCCTGTTCGTGACTTATTGAATGCTGGAGTCAATGTTGGAATTGGATGTGACGGAGCAACTGCCGGTGACCATCAATCCATGTGGATGGAGACAAAGACGGCATTACTTCTCTCGAGACTTCGCGAAGGAACAGTTCAGGCAATGACTGCCATGGACGCATTGTGGCTAGCAACCAGGGGAAGCGCTAAGGCCTTGGGTCGTGAAGGCAACATTGGCCAGTTAACACTTGGAGCAAATGCTGACATTGCCGCATGGAAAATGGATGGCATCGCATATGCCGGTTCCTTAGTTGATGATGTCACAGCACTATTGCAAGGAGGACCGGCCCAAGTTTGGTCCAGCTGGGTTGGCGGCGTTCCACTAGTTCAAGAGGGCAAGCTGGTTGGTGTTGACGTAAGTGCTGAAGTCACTCGACACACAAAATCGGCTCGTCGCTTGCAGGCATTTAGTCAATAAAAGCAACGCTCGATTCCGATGTTGATTTCATTAACCGTGACGTCGTTACACTTATAACTGAATCAATCAGAGAGTTAGCCATGTCCAGAGTTTCGGATTTCTTTACACCGCGAAATGTCGCTGGTGAAAAAGTAACTCTCACGGACATCATTAACGCACCATATTTCCGACTCGCAACCCTAACAACGCTCGCGGGCACTCTGGCCTACTTCATAGGCGCAAACCTTCCAATGGTTTCCGGTGTTTCTGCTGCGATTACTGCAATAGTTTCGGTTCGTCATACTTTTCATGACTCAGTCCAAGAGAGCTTTCTTCAAATTCTGGGTGTTGTAATTGGCGGCACACTTGCCTTTGTAGCAATGCGACTAGTTGGATTTAACTCAATCGTCGTGATGTTTGCAATTTTAACCTGCTTTGTCATCGCACGTTTGCTGAAGCTAGGTGAAGAAGGTGCAATCGCGATTGCAGTCACCGTGATTTTGGTTGTCGGGCCGAGTGTTACTGCCAGCACGATTGAGCAGCGCTTCTTCGGTGTGCTTCTGGGTGCAACTCTGGCCACCATTGCTTCCTACTTTGTGCGTAACGGCTCACCACAAGATCGCGCGCTTAAGGCTGGCATCGAGCAATCCTTTGCGTTGTCTGCTTTGCTAAATGCAATCGCAAATGCGTTAACTGAAAACGATGGCACAGTTGATCCCAAGGTCGCTAGTCGCTGGTTAGCCAAAGCAGAATTCATAGCGAATGAAATCGATGAAATCAAAGCAAACGCCCAATCTGCATTAGATGGTTCTGCGTGGTCACCTGCAATTGATCACTCCGAAGCAAAGGCAGTTGTCCAACAAATAGAACTAACTGAGGCAACGGCGAGCACAGTGTTAAACATTTGTCGTGAATTGGTACTAACTTCGGGTAGTTCGCAACAGTTGCCAGCTCTGTTGGCTGCTGCCTTGGCTGGAGTCCTAAGCGCTACTGCTGAAGTTATATCTGACCAAGCAGAAATTGCTGAGGACTCTCCTGCTGACATCCAGCATGAAGATCTTGAAGACTGGCAAGATCAGCGTGCAAAAGCTATTAAGGAATTGCGTAATTTAGATGAGACCCAGCCACTCTTAATTGGTGGGT
>RGDC01000024.1 GCA_009918005.1 Actinomycetota bacterium | reverse complement strand
AGCGTTGCTAAGTGCCGGGCCATGCCGCCGATTGTTGGTGAGTAAGAACGCTCATTGTCATTAACGACAATCACAATTGAGCGATCCGAGCCATCTGCAATGTTGTTTAACGCTTCCCATGTCATACCACCCGTTAGCGCACCATCGCCAACAACGGCCACAACATGACGATCAATTTCACCGTGAATTTCAAATGCTTTAGCAATTCCGTCGGCATAAGAAAGTGCAGTTGATGCGTGACTATTTTCAATTACATCGTGAATGCTTTCAGCACGGCTCGGATAACCCGATAGGCCACCTTCTTGCCGCAAAGTATCAAAGTCATTTGCCCGACCTGTAACCATTTTGTGGACATAAGACTGGTGTCCGGTATCCCAAAGAATTGGGTCCTTAGGTGAATCAAAAACGCGGTGCAACGCCAAAGTTAGCTCGACGACACCTAAATTGGGGCCTAAGTGGCCACCGGTTTTAGTTACATTTTCAATCAATGCAACTCTTATCTCAGCGGCTAGGGCATCAAGATTCTCAGGGACAAGTGCGCGTAAATCGCTAGGGGAATTTATCCCAGGCAAAAAAGCCACTGTCTCGCCCCTAATCAACTAGTAAGACTCCCAAGTCTAATCAAGTTGGGCTGGTTACGCCCGATGCCAGAGGTAGCAATCCCTATTGATTTGGGGTTTTGCTGGAATTCAAGGCGTCAATTACTGCCTCAGCACTGCTGAGTTCCAGGGCTAACCGAGCACCTTCATGCTCCAAGGTTGAAAGCAATTCTGCCAACGCTTCTGGCGGTAAGTGCGCGGTGGTTCTGGCACTTCGATACGCATCTCGGATGGCCTCAACTTGATGCTCTAATTGAAACTTTGCTACGTAACCAAGTGCGGTTGGATGCGTGCGAAATATTTCATACGTGCGGAATTCAGATGGGCACCGATCAAGTAACCACGCACTTGCTTTGATTTCCCAGCCAGGTGCCCCAGCTGGGATTAGATCAGTGGGCCAACTGCTCATACTTTGGCAAGTGACCGCAGCACGTATTGCAAGATACCGCCATGACGGAAGTAGTCAGCTTCACCTGGAGTATCGATGCGAACCACGGCCTGGAACGATTTCACAGTGCCATCCACGGAAGTTGCAGTAACTGATACAGCACTAGGAGTATTGCCCGAATTGAGTTCAACAATTCCAGTAACTTCAAAAGTTTCAGTTCCAATTAGGCCTAAAGAGTCAGCAGTTTGCCCGACTGGGAACTGCAGCGGGAGAACGCCCATACCTATCAAGTTCGATCGGTGAATTCTTTCGTAAGATTCTGCAATCACCACTCGCACGCCAAGTAGCGCGGTTCCCTTTGCGGCCCAATCTCGAGATGACCCTGAACCGTACTCTTTCCCAGCCAGAATAATCATTGGGACGTTCTTGGCTGCTGCAGCGACTGAGGCTTCATAGATTGAAGTTTGTGGCGCGCCTTCGACTGTGAAGTCTCTAGTGAAACCTCCTTCAACATCTTCAAGTAACTGATTGCGCAGGCGAATGTTTGCAAAGGTTCCGCGAATCATTACTTCGTGGTTACCACGACGGGAACCATACGAATTGAAATCAGCTTTAGCGACACCGTTTTCCTTTAGGTACTTTCCGGCTGGGCTATCTTCTCGAATTGAACCAGCAGGAGAAATGTGATCAGTAGTAACTGAGTCACCGAGTTTTGCAAGCACTCGAGCACCAGTTACATCTGTTACTGGAACTGGTTCAACTGGCATGTTTTCAAAGTAAGGCGGGCGTCGCACGTAAGTGCTCTTTTCATCCCAATCAAAAGTTGCCCCAGTTGGAGTATCTAGATTCTGCCAACGCGCATCGCCAGCAAATACATCTTTGTATCGCGAAGTGAACATGTCCGCATCGATCGATGAATCGATTACGGCGGCTACTTCTTCGGCACTTGGCCAGATGTCTTTGAGGTACACGGGATTACCGTTTGAATCACTACCTAATGAATCGTTCTGCAAATCAATTGCCATGGTTCCGGCTATTGCATACGCAACTACTAATGGCGGCGAAGCAAGATAATTCATCTTTACATCGGGATTAATGCGTCCTTCAAAATTGCGATTACCCGAGAGGACTGCAACGGCAGCTAAATCATTGTCCTGAATGGCTGAACTAATTTCTGGGGCAACCGGTCCTGAGTTACCAATACAAGTTGTACATCCGTAGCCAACCAAGTTGAAACCAAGTGCATCTAGGTACTGAGTTAATCCAGACTTGTTGTAGTAATCGGTTACTACTTGGGAGCCCGGCGCCAATGTTGTCTTCACCCAAGGCTTGCGAGTTAAGCCCTTTTCAACAGCCTTCTTGGCCAACAAGCCAGCCGCCATCATTACTGATGGATTTGAGGTATTGGTGCAAGAGGTAATTGCGGCAATAACTACTGAGCCATGAGCAACAGCGAATTCTTTACCATCAAGCGTTACCTGCCCAGTCTTGGTGCGATCTTGAGTGTAAGTCTGCACTGCAGCCTCGAATGCTGGCCCGGCATTTGAAAGTTCTACGCGATCTTGTGGTCGCTTAGGTCCAGCAATAGATGGCTTGACTGAACCCAGATCAAGTTCAATGTATTCGGAGTAGACAGGTTCAATTGCTGGGTTGTGCCATAGGCCCTGTTCTTGGGCATAAGCCTTAACTAACGCCAACTGCGTTTCTGGTCGACCCGTTAGACGCATGTAGTTCAAAGTTTCGTCATCAATTGGGAATATGGCTGCTGTAGAACCGTATTCAGGACTCATGTTGCCAATGGTTGCGCGATTAGCAAGTGATACGGAAGTAACGCCTTCACCGTAGAACTCGACAAACTTGCCAACGACTCCATGCTTACGAAGCATCTCAGTAATTGTTAAAACTAAGTCTGTTGCAGTTGTGCCTGCTTGCATTTGACCAAACAACTTAAATCCAACAACTCGTGGGATCAACATGGAAACTGGTTGACCAAGCATTGCGGCTTCAGCTTCAATGCCGCCTACACCCCAACCTAAAACACCGAGTCCATTAACCATCGTCGTGTGTGAATCAGTTCCGACACAACTATCGGGGTAAGCAACACCATTTCGAATCATCACGACTCGAGCAAGCGCCTCAATATTTACTTGATGAACAATTCCAGTACCCGGTGGGACTACTTTGAAATCATCAAATGCGTCTTGGCCCCAACGCAAGAACTTGTAGCGCTCACCGTTGCGCTCGTATTCAAGGTCAACGTTTTTGGCTTCGGCTTGATTGTTACCGAAGAAGTCTGCGATTACGGAGTGATCAATCACAAGTTCAGCTGGTGCCAGCGGATTTATTCGGTTTGGATCGCCACCCAATTCAGTAAATGCCTCGCGCATAGTTGCCAAGTCGACGACACATGGCACTCCGGTGAAGTCCTGCATGATTACTCGAGCCGGAGTGAACTGAATTTCATCTGTTGGCTGCGCTTGGGCATCCCAATTGGCCAGAGTTTGGATTTGACTCGCTGTTACGTTGGCACCATCTTCGGTGCGAAGAAGATTCTCGAGGAGGACCTTATGAGTAAATGGCAGTCGCTCGCTGCCCGGTAGCGCGTCTAGACGAAAAATCGTGAAAGTTTGCCCGCCTACCACTAGTTCAGATTGGGCCTGGAATGAATTGAGGCTACTCACGAAGCTCCTAAAAGTATCTTGACGTCAAGATACATTCTACGCCTAGTTGCAGCCATCGACGTTAACTGGTGGTTAAAACCGCTCGAATAGTGCGATGCACTCAACGTGACCAGTCATAGGGAATGCGTCGAGGCCGACCAATTGAGTCATCGACCAGCCTGCGTCTGCAAGATATTTGGCATCTCTCCCTAATGCACTTGGCTCACAAGCTACATAAACAATGGCCCGCTTAGTGATTCGATCCAATTCTGTGATTACCTCAAGACCCGCACCTGCTCGTGGTGGATCCAGAATGACTACTTCAAAGTCCTCGTCAATTTGAGTGATCCATTTTGAGACATCGGCGGTAATCAAATCCATTTGTGGCAAGTCGCTACACGATCTTCGGGCATCTCGCATCGAATCGATTACTGATTCAACTGCGACTACTTCACCTTTTTCGGTAACGTCCGCTGCAACACTGGCAGCAAACAAACCCGCACCGGCATAAAGATCTAGTGCCTTATCCCCTGGTTTCAAATTTGCAAACCTTCGAACTGTGTCCACAAAAACTTTCGGGGCATCTTTATGCACTTGCCAGAATGACCCCGCATGAATTCGCCAGCTTCTATCGCCGACAGTTTCGTCAAGCCATGGCCCACCACGCTGGTCGACTACTACATGTTGGCCAGTAGAACTTTGGGCAGTGCTGATATCTCCGCGACCAATGTGAACTTTCTCTTGCGCGAGTTGGACTGAACCTTCGACGGCAATTAAGCAATCATCTATTTCAATTACCGTGTGTGAGCGTGGCATCTTCATGCCAACTGATACCTCACCGATGCGAGCATATCTATTCCTGGTTCGCCATCGTAATCCGTCCTCATTTGGACTAAGCGCAATTACTTCAAAATCTGCAATCGGTTTGCCATTGACATGAGTTATCCCGCCAAGGTGTGAAAGTTGCTCACGTACTACTTCGCTCTTGAGTCTGCGTTGGTGTGCAATGCTGACATGTTGCCAATCACAACCTCCACAGGCACCTGCGTATGTACAAGGCGCATCCACTCGATGTTCACTTTGATCAATAACTTCAATTACATCGGCACGCAAAAACTTTTTACTTATGTCAGTAATTTCTGCCTTAACTTTTTCGCCCGGTATTCCATGGCGCACAAATACAACTTGTCCGTTGTACCGCGCAATACAGAAGCCCCCATTTGCTACTTTGTCGATTTGAAGCTCGACCGCGTCGCCAATTTTGACTACGTCAGATTCAGTCACTTTGTCTCTTTCTTTGCTTTTGCCAAGAGTTTGAATGTGACAAAAATTCCTAAGGCAAATAGTGGGTAACCCAAAATGATCTTTAGTGTGCCTAGCGCCGCGGTCTGACCCAGCAAAAATAGCGGAAACATAATGGCGACTCGAAGCCCAAAGATCAAAACCCACAACCAAGTGATTGTGCTGAACAAGCGATGGGCCTCGTGATCCTTAACCCATGACATGTCACGCCCGCGCATTGCCTCAATGACATAACCCAACAACGGCCTACGAATCGCAATACTTATCAAGCAAACACTGGCATAGACCGCATTGGTGATGATTCCTGGCAAGAAGAAGTTGTCAGCATTGCCAGTTCGCTTTGCTAGAAAGGCTGCGATTCCAATGCCAATCAGCCCCGAAAGAACCTGCTGCAGAGATTGGCGCCGAATCAAACGCAAAACTGCGATAACGGCCGCAGTTCCAACTGAGGCATAAAGGGTAGTTTCTAGGTCATTGTCAGTTACTAAATAGACAATTGTGAAAATTACAAACGGAAGTCCTGAATCAATTACGCCAGCCCAACCACCGAGGACTTTGGCGAGCAGTTCCGAGTCATCCTTAATTTCGGAAACTAAATCCTCTTCATGTGGTTCTAAATCAGGATTGTTCACCTTATTACTGTAACCATTTAATTTCGAAAACTAATCATCTGCACTTAGAGCTGGATGTGAAAGTTGCCGAAGTTGAAGTTACCCGTTGAATCTGAAGGACTTGACGGTCCTGGTTCATCACTACTTTCAACTGGACTGCGAAGCGCTATTCTTTCGCCAGGCGGAAGCGGGTCGTCACCACGTCTAACAACTAAACTCGACACCACTTCATCGATTTGACTCATTGCGCTTTGATCTTGATCCGTTTGAACTAACGCGCCGTCGCCGCTAATAACGACTCGAAGTAACCAGCGTGATCCACGCACTCCAACAAAGCGAACCGGCTGAACGTGTGCATTTCCGTCCAAATCAACAGTTGGCATGATGGCATGAATCTCGGTACCAAACCGACCCATTTCGACTGTGCAATCGACTTTTTGTTCGCGCAGTCCTGAAACAATCGCATCACGCATGTTCGCCCATGGATCCTCATTGGCAGCAGCAGCGAAAACTTGGACCTCAGCAATCGTCATATTGAGATGTAGCGAAACAGACTTACCAAATCCTGATCGTGGATCTAAATCCAGATGAACTTCAAGTCCAGGAATGTTTGGTAAAAATAATGGTCCCAGATCAAGCATTGAACTTGTATCTAGTTCAGAATGAAATTCGAGTGGCCCTTGTGTCATGACTTGATGCCTGTAGAGCCAAAGCCTTTATCACTTCGTTCGGTGTCATCAAGTTCTGGTACTTGGATAAACTGCGCAGTAACTACTTCTTGAATTACCAGCTGTGCAATCCGACTACCCGCTGGCAAAGTTACCGTTTCAGTTGAATCTAAGTTGATCAAGCAGATTTTTAGTTCGCCACGATACCCGGAGTCAATTGTTCCTGGCGTATTTACAATTCCAATTCCATGTTTATTAGCAAGTCCAGATCGCGGATGAACTAAACCGACGTAACCAGTTGGCAGCGCAATTGCAACGCCAGTTGGCACAAGTTTCCGCTCTCCTGGCCCCAATGTGACATCTTCAGTACAAACTAAGTCAGCTCCCGCATCACCGTCATGCGCATACTGAGGTGCCTGGGCCAATTCATGAAGCAGCTTGAATTCAATGGCAACTTTACTCACGGTGCAATGTCCAACTTCTTGACATAATTCAACGCACTTTCATCGCTTGCAGCTTTAGCAAGGTCTTCTGGGCGTCCATGTTTTGTGAAGTGTGCAATTGGTACCTGCATGTAAAGTGAACCTGCCTCGACAGCAAGTGGTCCATCTGGGGAATTCAACCTGCCTTCGGCTGTTGACCAAATTTTACGACCACTTATTGCCTGCATAGTGGCTTGAATATAAACCCGAGTTCCAACTGGTACCGGCAATCGGTAAGAAACTTCAAGGTGGGCAGTTACCGCAGGAGCGCGAATCAACCAATTTGTTGCCCCAAGTGATTCATCAAAGGCCAGCGACAAAATTCCACCATGGGCAATACCGGGAGCTCCTTGGTGATGTTCAGTCACTTCAAATACCGCGAAAGTGGTCATCCCTTCACCGGCTTCGATTTCGATATGAAGTCCTGTCGGATGATCGATACCGCAACCAAAACAATTGTTGTAATGGCTCGCAATCCTCTCCCCTGGAATTGGGGCATCTGGGTGTCGCTGTGGAACTTGAGCATCACTCGGGATACTCAACGGGTGAATCTCGCGGCCAATTCGTTCCATGTTCTTTAGAGTATCGTTTCTAATAAGTTGCATTTGATGCAGTGACCGAAATTGCGAAGTGAGTTGTTAAATGACCACCGAAGGTGTCGACGGCAAGAATCCCGTTTTCCAAGAACGGCTTTGGCCATCCCTTGGCATGTGGATTTTTGCATTCATAATGACTACATCACTAGGTATTGCTTATGGTCGCGCTTATGGAAATAATCTCGGCTTAATAGTTGCAATTTCCACAACAGCAGTAGTTGCCCTTGGACTAATCGTGAATACGCCATTAGTTCAAATTGATGAATTAAATTTTCGGGTTGGTCGCGCCAGATTGCCGCTTAAATATGTTGGCAAAATTCAAAAGCTTGATGAGCAGCAATCACGTCGCGCTCGATCAATTGATGCAAATTCCAATGCCCACTTTCAATTACGTGGTGGCATAAAAGGAACAGTAATAGTTGAAGTTACTGATCCGCAGGATCCGCATCCATATTGGCAAGTTTCCAGCAGAAAACCAGATTTGTTGATTGCTGCATTATCAAATGCGAAAAATATTTAAGACTGCTTAAGCGCAGGTCGTACTAATTAAGACTGCTTAAGCGCAGTCAGCGCAAACTGGCTGGCCTTTAACTTCCTTGGCCAAAGTGCTGCGGTGGTGAACCAAGAAGCAGCGTGAGCAAGTAAATTCATCGGCTTGCTTGGGGATGACCATAACTGTGATGGATTCATCGGAGAGATCTGCGCCAGGCAGCTCAAGAGATTCATTCAGATCCGCTTCATCAGCATCAACACTGGAACTTACCTTCGAGGCATGCTGGGCTTTAAGGTTTTCGAGACTTTCCTCGTTTTCCTCTTCGTCCGTCTTTCTCGGGGCGTCATAGTCGGTTGCCATTTCTAGCTAAATCTCCTAGCGGTTTCGTTATGAAGGAATACTCCAACGAGTCGGAATTTACTTCATTAGGCGCTCTCGGCAAGCACCGCCCCTAGGTTAATTGATTCTTTTCATTTCTACGGGATATCTGCGCGCATTTTCGGTATAAGTTTTTATGCTGTACGCGATAGTTTCCGGGTCTGCCGCGCCTTCCTTAATCTTGGCTGGCACTCCAACCGCCAATGCGCCACTAGGCACCAAGGTCCCACCTAATACAACTGCCCCAGCCGCGACCAATGCGCCAGTTTCAATAACCGCGTTATGCAAAACCAAAGAACCAGAACCTACCAGTGCCCCACTTTGTACGGTGCAACCTTCAAGATGCGCGTTATGACCAACAGTGCATTCGTCCCCAACAATTGTTGGCAACTCTGCGGTGCAATGAATTACGGAGCCATCTTGGATCGACGTGCGTGCTCCGATTTCAATTCGACTTGAATCACCACGCAAAACCGCACATGGGCCGATGAAGGACATTTCGCCAACGGTAACGTCACCGATGATGACCGCTTCGGGATGAACAAATGCGCTGGGATGGATGTTTGGAACTTTGTCTCCAAATGAATAGCTAGCCACATTAATCCTGATCTGCTTGGTTGGCTTCAAGTATTGCAACTAAGTCGCCGTGGATTGCTGGATTTGCAACCACGATCATGTCGTTTCCAATAGGTTTTCCGAATAAACCACTTGAGATTGCACCAGCCTCTCGAGCTATTAGTTCACCCGCTGCGTGATCCCAGGCATTTACGCCTCGTTCGTAATAGCCATCTAAAACTCCATCAGCAACTAAGCACAAATCCACAGCACATGAACCCAGACGGCGGATGTCGGCGACTTTTGGCAAGACCTGCTGTAGGACTCGTGCTTGGCTGGCCCGCCGGGTGCTGGAATATCCAAAACCAGTTCCCATAAGCGCTTTACTTAAGTCCGTGCAATCGGAAACCTGGAGCCTTCTTGGCATTCCTTGCTCTATTACCCACGCACCTAAACCTCGACTAGAGATATACATGCTGTCTAAAACTGGAACGTAAACAACGCCGGAAAGGGCCTCTCCAGTGTTTTGTTCAATCAAACCAATCGAGACGCACCAATGCGGAACTTTATGCAAATAGTTCACAGTTCCATCAATTGGATCGATCACCCATTGCAAACCGGAGGTTCCAGTCTGATTAGCGCCTTCCTCGCCCAAAATTGAATCATTTGGGCGGTGAATCCCGAGTTCCGAAACGATAAATGCTTCGGCGCGCTTATCCATGAGAGTCACAACATCAGTTGCCGTGGACTTTGTCTGTACCTCCAAGTCATCTGGTCTGTCCAGAAGCAACTTGCCAGTCCCGCTAGCAATAGCCATCGCTATCGCAAGATTGGGTTCCGCAATCAGTTCGGCAAAGGCAGCGGAAGGGGCTTTACTCGGCGGTGAAGTCACTTGGCTATTGTCCAGCCTTAGCGCGTAGTTACGCGACACACCACGCAATAACCCCGAATTTATTGGATTTTCCGCGAAACTAGAGGGGCATAAGTATTAGAGAAGGTGGCCATGAAAGAGCTAATTTTTGTCGGGCGCTCCGAAGACAACCTCGAACTTATTTTCATGGACGAAGACGGTAGCGAATTCGCTGTCGCAGTTGACGACCATATCCGCAGAAGCATAAATACCAATGACACCGCAACAGTCACCACGACGGACTCCGGTATCTCACCGCGTGACATTCAAACTCGGATTCGCCGCGGTGAAACTGCTGAGGCAATAGCTTCTGAGGCTGGCGTAGATGCTGCTCGTATCGAACGATACGCCGGACCAGTTTTAGCAGAACGTTCATACATGGCAAAGCGCGCTGCCGAAACTTTAGTTCGTAGACCACATGGCGAAGTTGTGCTTGGAGAATTAGCAACTGGTCAGCTTGCAAATCGAGGTGTCGATACCCTGACGTTAGTTTGGGATTCTTACCGACGCGATGATGCCCGTTGGACAGTTACCGTTTCCTGGGCAAGCGGAAGTGGTGGCGGAATTGCAAGTTGGATCTATGATCCGTTAGCGAAAAGCATTGTTGCTTTGGATGACGAAGCGCGTTGGTTATTCGACGAAGCGGCTGGAGCTAACGCCACTGAATCTAAATCTGAAGAACCAAAGCCTCGTTTAGTTGGACTTCCAACCGTTTCCGAACCAGAAGAAGAACTTGAACCACCGGCTTGGGCAGGCCCAGGTCACCCAACCATGCCAGTTCCTATGCCAGTTGCAACTCCAACGCCAGTTGCCGCTCCGGCTGCAGCTACTGATGATTCACCTTCCTGGGATGACATCTTGTTCGGCCATCGCCCGAATGACCAATAAGTATCCTTCACATACCTTTAGCAAGGAACTCGTATAACTATGGCTAAAACCACACCATCGAGACCTGCACATAACGCAGGAAAAATTGTTGACATCGATGTTGCAAACGAAATGCAAGATTCATTTTTGGAATATGCCTATTCGGTAATTTATTCCCGCGCACTTCCGGACGCGCGCGATGGACTCAAGCCAGTACAACGCAGAATTTTGCACACTATGGCAGCAATGGGGTTGCGCTCAGATAAAGGTCACGTAAAGAGTGCGCGAGTTGTCGGCGAAGTAATGGGCAAGCTTCACCCACATGGTGATAGCGCAATCTATGATGCCCTTGTTCGGATGGCTCAGTCATGGTCGCTTCGACTTCCGTTTGTTGATGGTCACGGCAACTTTGGTTCCCTAGATGAAGGCCCAGCTGCCTATCGCTACACCGAAGCCAGGCTCGCAAGCCCAGCAAGTGCGATGGTCGATTCAATCGATGAAGACACGGTAGATTTTGCGCCCAACTATGACGGCCGAGAACTTGAACCAACCGTTTTACCTTCTGCAATTCCAAATCTTTTAGTCAATGGCGCATCAGGTATCGCAGTTGGAATGGCTACTAACATGCCACCACACAATTTGCGTGAGGTTGTTGCTGCGACTTCACACCTGCTGGCGCATCCCAAGGCAACGCTTGATGAATTAATGACTTTTGTTCCTGGTCCAGATTTGCCAACTGGTGGAATCATTTATGGCTTGGATGGAATTAGAGAAGCATACGAATCCGGCAAAGGCAGCTTCAAAGTTCGAGCCAAAGTCGACATCGAACAAATTTCACCACGTCGCCAGGGAATCATAGTTCGGGAATTGCCTTACCAAGTTGGTCCGGAGCGAGTAATCGAACGCATCAAAGAACTCGTAACTAACAAAAAACTACAAGGTATTTCAGATGTAATCGACTTAACGGATTATGAGTCGGGCCTTGAATTAGTTATTGAAATTAAGAATGGATTTCATCCCGAGGCAGTACTTGATCAGTTGTACAAGTTAACTCCACTTGAAGACGCATTTCACATCAATAACGTTGCCCTTGTTAATGGCCAGCCAGTAACACTTGGCTTGAAACCATTACTTCAAGTTTTCATCGACCACAGAATTCAAGTCGTGCGGCGCCGAAGTGAATTCCGTAGAACGAAGGCAAATGAAAGACTGCATTTAGTTGATGGTTTGCTCGTCGCAATTCTTGACATAGATGAGGTCATCGCAGTAATTCGTGGCAGTGACGATACAGCTGCTGCACGGGAACGCTTGATGAGTGTCTTCGATTTAAGTGAGATTCAAACTAATTACATTTTGGAAATGCCACTTCGTCGGTTAACTAAATTTTCTCGCCTGGAGCTGGAAAAAGAACAAGATGAATTGCGAACAACCATCGCTGACTTAACAGATATCTTGGAAAACGATAAGCGCCTTCGAAAAGTTGTTGGGCAAGAACTAACTGAGGTAGCTAACAAATTCGGTGATGATCGCAGGTCTCAATTGCTTTCTGATGAGGGCATTATTTCTGCCGCGCTACCAATTCCACTCGAAGTTACGGATGACCCTTGTTATGTTCTGATGTCAGCTACCGGACTATTAGCCCGCACGACAGGTGATGTTCCACTGGAATTCACCAAGAAGCGAACAAGTCACGACACAATTCGTTCTATGGTTCGTACAACTGCTCGAGGTGACGTGGGCATAGTTACTAGTTTCGGTCGCGTGATACGTCAATCTGTTGTTAATCTTCCAGCCCTTGCTGAAGGTGCCGCGCTTTCTGTCGCAGGTGGTGCGGCACTTAAGGAATTCCTCACTTTAGGCAAAGGTGAAACTCCCCTGGCTTTGATGGCTTTGGATCAGCCGGAGTCCACGCTTTTCCTCACAACCGCCTTTGGCACCGTTAAGCGAGTCGTCAACGACATACCTGGCTCGGCAGGTGACTGGAATGTGATTCGCCTTGATGAAGGTGACTACCTAGTAGGCGCTATTCAATGTGAGGATGAGAGCGGCGAAGTTGTTTTAATAACTAGCGACGCTCAGCTATTACATTTTGATGCTTCCCTGGTTCGCGCAACTGGACGTCCCGCTGGTGGCGTAGTTGGCATCCGGTTATACGAAGGCGCCGAAGTTATCTTTGGCTCAGTAGTTGATGCACATGATGAATGCTTAGTAGCAACAGTAGGTGGTGAAGCAGGAGCCCTGCCAGGAACTGCCGCCCACACGATGAAACTAACTCCACTTACCGAATTCCCTGGAAAGGGTCGGGCAACCAGTGGTGTTCGCTGTCACAAGTTCTTGTCAGGCGAAGATGTGCTCGTTGCAGCTACCGCAGGTAATGGCCCCGTTCATGCCTGTGGTTCAACCGGTGCTGCCGTCGATGTTCCTGATAGTTACGGCAAGCGCGACAGCACCGGGACAAAGCTGCGGAAGCCGGTAGCAGCTGTCTGCGCAGCACCATGAATTTGATTCATTTGAAGAAGATTGCACTAGCGATCGCAATCGCTTTCTCTTTTTCACTGTTATCAACTCCGGCGCAAGCCGTGTCAAAGGCCGTTTCTATGAAGCCGATTGCTTCCAAGGTCTTGGCCGGGAAAAAGATTTCGGTAGCTGGAAAAGTCACTGGAACCCTCAAGGGACACAATGTCAGAGTACAAATCAAAAAAGGTGACAAATGGAAAACTGTAAACCTGGTTCGCTCCAGCAAAAAAACAGGCAAGTGGACAACTTCGTTTGTAACTCCTAAATCTAACGTTGCATTGTCTATTCGCGCGATCAGTAGTGGAAAGATTTCAAAAGTCCAAACAACGATCGTGATTGCACCACTGAACATTGTTGCAGCAGGCCCAGGTTCACGAATTCTGGGAGTGGACTTATCTCGCTGGCAAAGCTCTGACCAACCGTTAGATTTCAATCGGATGGCGGCCGCAGGTGTTGGCTTTGCATTTATCAAGGGATCCGACGGACTGTTAACTGAAGATGCTTTGGCAATTCCGCACGTGACTGCCTGGGCACCGGCAGCAAAGGCTGCTGGAATTTTAGTTGGCTACTATCACTTTGGTCGCATCCCTGTAACTGACGACTTAGCGTTGATCGCTGCCGATGCTCAGGCACAAGCGCTTCAGGCCGCAACACGTCTCGCAGAACTCGGTGGCTATGACGATCGCACTTTGCCTTATGTCCTTGACATGGAACGCGTAGATACCAAAATCACGGATGAAGCTGTAACGCTTTGGACCATAACTTGGCTTGATGCGATGCAGGCGGCAACCGGACGGGTTCCAATTTTGTATTCGTACCGAAACTTCCTTGCAACCCGTTTCTTACAAGACCCCGTTACTATCGACAAGCTTCGTAACTACCACTTATGGTTAGCTCAACCTGGTAATCCCGCCGACCCAGCGGTCCAAGTTGGCCAAGGACTTAATGGTCGCCCTTGTTATGAAAGTGCATGGAAACAGACGGATTGTTCGTATGTGTGGACCTTTTGGCAATACACAAATTCGGGAGACCGAGAAACCTTTGGCATACCTTGGGGTCCTGGCGCTGGCGACTGCCCAACCGATGTGACTCTCTGTTTCCCGGGTATTAGTTCGGCCCGTAAGCATCTTGACTTAAATGTGTTCAATGGCACTGCTGCTGACCTAACTGCACTCTTAAGTGGTCTTTGGGTTAGATCTCCGCTGGAATACAAGTAATCAAACTTCAGGTTAAACTTGAGGATATGAGTGATGTCCTAGTTATTGGTGCTGGTCCTGCTGGTTTATACGCTGCTTACTACGCCGGGTTTAGAGGATTTTCGGTCACTGTATTGGATGTTTTAACTGAACCTGGTGGCCAAATCACTGCCATGTATCCAGAAAAGGAAATCTTCGACATCGCTGGATTCCCCGCTGTAAAAGGCCGTGACTTAGTTGATGGCTTGATGAGGCAAGCCGGTGCTTTCAGCCCAAAGTTCATCCTTGGTGAGCGCGCTGAGGAGTTAGAAACTAGTGAAGCCGGCCCGGTTCGCGTCGTAACAGACAAGGGAACTGTGATTGAAGCCAAGGTTGCAATCATTACTGGTGGCATTGGATCCTTTACTCCCCGGGAATTGCCAGCTGGTAACGAATACGTCGGTAAAGGGCTGGTTTACTTCGTCCCCAAGCTCGATGTTCACGCTGGCAAAGATGTTGTGATCATTGG
>RGDC01000023.1 GCA_009918005.1 Actinomycetota bacterium | reverse complement strand
GATACCGAAATTCCATCACCAGTGAGTGGTGTTCTCACTGAAATAATTGCTGGTGAAGATGCGGTTGTACTTGTCGGTGGCGCCCTAGCTGTGATTTCGGAATCAGGTACACCGGCGGCTGCAGCTCCAGCTCAGGAGACAGTTTCCACTCCAACTCCTTCTTCCGACTCAACGTCATCGCCTGCAATGTCTGCGGCGGTAACGCCGACCCCATCAAGTAGTGGCTTGATTACTCCAGTGGTACTGCCTGCGCTCGGCGAAAGTGTTACTGAAGGAACTGTCACTCGTTGGCTAAAAGCAATTGGTGATTCGGTAGCGGCAGATGAAGCTTTGCTAGAAGTATCAACCGACAAAGTAGATACCGAAATTCCTTCACCGGTTGCTGGAATATTGCTTGAGATAACAGTTGGCGAAGATGGGGTTGCACAAGTTGGTGGCCAACTTGGAACTATTGGAGCACTATCCGGGGCTACGTCAGCTCCAGCGCCAGTTACACCAGCACCAGTCCCTACTTCCGACGAAGCGACGGCGCCTGCTGCCGCAGAATCTAAACCTGAACCTGTTGTTCAAGTTGCAACACCAGCTCCAGTGGCATCTTCTTTGAGCGCCCCTGCCGGCAACACCAATGCCTACGCAACTCCACTTGTGCGCAAGATTGCTGCTGAACGTGGCGTAGATCTTTCAACTGTTGTTGGTACTGGTGTTGGCGGTCGAATCCGTAAGGAAGACATAGTCTCTGCTCCATCAACACTTACGCCTGTCGTAGTTAATGAAGCTCGACCAGTTGATTCCAAACCGTTCGTTCCCCCAGTAACAGTTGCACCAACTATTCCGAATCCTGCTCCAAAAGCTGCGCCAGCGAGTGAATTGCGTGGCCGAACTGAACCAATGACCCGACTTCGTAAAGTTATTGCGGAACGCATGGTTGAATCACTACAAATTTCTGCGCAGTTAACATCGGTTGTCGAAGTCGATGTAACTCGTATTTCCTCACTTCGCAACCGATCTAAAGCCGCATTTGAATCGCGTGAAGGTGTAAAGCTTTCGTTCCTACCATTCTTTGCAAAAGCGGCTTGTGAAGCGCTAAAGCAATTCCCAAATGTGAACGCAACATTGGACCAAGAAGCTGGAACCGTTACCTATTTTGATGCCGAGCACATCGGTGTTGCAGTAGACACCGAGCGAGGATTGCTTGTTCCGGTGATTCGGGATGCTGGTGACCTAAACATTGGTGGACTTGCTCGCAAAATAAATGATCTTGCAGAACGCACTCGAACCAATAAATTGTCCCCGGACGAGTTAAGTGGTGGCACATTTACAATTACCAACACTGGTAGTCGTGGTGCCTTGTTTGATACTCCGATCATTAACCAGCCACAGGTTGCAATCTTGGGCACCGGCGCCGTAGTAAAGCGTCCCGTTGTTACCACTGATGACACCGGTGCGGACGTAATCTCAGTTCGCCAAATGGTTTATCTGGCATTGACTTACGATCATCGCTTAGTTGATGGTGCGGATGCCGCTCGCTTCTTATCTGCCATCAAGGCACGATTGGAAGAAGGCGCATTTGAAGCAGACCTTGGTCTTTAGTTTCAACTCGCTCAAATCAACATTTCGTAGCAAGGTAGCAGTATGCGCATAGTAATTGGTGGATCCTCCGGGCTAATTGGTACCGAATTAGTGGACTCGCTTCGCAAAGATGGGCACGAAGTATTGCGACTGGTACGCCGAAAGCCAACTGCATCATCTGAGATCTATTGGAACCCAGCTGCCGGCGAACTTGATGTTGCGCAACTTGCAGATTGCAATGCCATCATTAATCTTGCTGGTGCTGGCGTTGGAGATAGTCGCTGGACTGACAAATACAAGGCATTGATTTTGTCTTCTCGCGTTGACTCCACATCTCTACTTGCAAAAGCTGCTGCTGAAGTTAAGCCTGATGTTTTTATTGCAGGTAGCGCAATAGGTTGGTACGGCGATACTGCAGATCGCCAAGTTGATGAAACTAGTCCGGCTGGAACTGGATTTTTAGCCGACGTAGTAGTTGCCTGGGAAAAAGCTGCAGAACCAGCAAAAGCTGCTGGAGTTCGCGTAGTAAACATTAGGACCGGTCTCGTCGCAGCAAAGAACGGCGGCGCCTGGAGTCGTCTATTGCCAATTTTCAAGTTAGGTGCAGGTGGAAAGCTTGGATCTGGAAAGCAGTATTGGTCGTTTATCTCGATGCGTGATGAGATCGCAGCAATTAAGTTTGTAATTTCGAATTCAAAAATCACTGGCCCGGTTAACTTAACTGCGCCCGCGCCAGCTACTAACGCTGAAGTAACTAAAGCGATGTCAAAAGTCTTCAATCGGCCGGCACTTCTGCCGGTTCCAGCATTTGCGAGGTGCTTGGAAGTGCCCGAGTAATCCCCCGGGTGTTAATTGATGCTGGATTTGTATTTCAAGATCCAGACATTGAAAGTACGATGCGCACTCTGGCCACTAAGTAATTCCCATGGCTGCGATACCTTCGAAAACTGATGTCGTCGTAATTGGTGCAGGTGTGG
The DNA here is from genome assembly GCA_009918005.1 of Actinomycetota bacterium. GTDB lineage: Bacteria > Actinomycetota > Actinomycetes > S36-B12 > UBA5976 > UBA5976. Next base: position 12,245 of record RGDC01000023.1, on the reverse strand, counting down.
CTGGCCTTGCCGCAGCGCGCCGACTATCGATTGCGGGGCGTGAAGTTTGCTTAATTGATGCCAGCGATGACATCGGTGGCCGAATTCGAACCGATCATGTTGATGGTTTACTACTGGATCGTGGCTTTCAGCTATACAACCCCTCTTACTCTGAAGGTATAAACGTCCTTGATTTAAAGGCCTTAGATGTCAAAAGTTTTTCACCTGGCGTAATAGTTTCGATTGATGGCCGTAACTACAAAATGGCTGACCCAAAGCGTGAGCCAAGTTGGGCAATCGATAGCTTGCTAGCTCCCGTTGGAAAAATCTCCAGCAAACTTAAATTTGCCAGATACGCAATCGGCCTGGCACTGACAAAATCTAAACCTCCAACTTACGACCAACGCACTGACGCGTTTCTGCGCGCCAAATTTGGTCCTGATCTAACCAATAAAGTCTTGCGGCCATTTCTAGCCGGGGTTTTTCTTGAGCCGGAACTTGCAACTTCAAAACGGTTCTTCGACATAGCCCTAAAATCATTTATTTCCGGATCACCTGGTGTTCCGAGTTTGGGTATGCAAGAAATCCCGAATCAATTAGCCGCCCAACTTCCCAGCGGGAGCATTTATTTAAATGTGACGGCACAAGCCGTGGCGAGCACAATGGTTCGAACCGATCAAGGTGACATACGATGTCGCTCAGTAGTAATCGCAACCAATGCACGCAGTGCCTCACTTTTAATTCCAAGTCTTAAAGTTCCGCCAAGTAATGCCGTTACTACTTGGTACCACCTTGCTGACTGCCCTGGTTCGGATCTTACTGATGGCAAGAGCACTTTAGTCATTGATGGCAAGAAATTTGATGGGCCTTTAGATGACCCTTCGCGTCCACTGGTTAACACGGTTGTTATGACAAATGCAGCACCTTCATATGCTTCCAATGGGCGAACCTTGATTTCGTCATCCGCCATTGGCGTTCACGCGTCGGCTCAATCCGAGCTACAAGTCCGATCACATTTAGCTTCACTTTATAAAGTTCCAACGGGAAATTGGACGCATGTCGCAACCTATCCAATTCCAGATGCCTTACCAATGATGACTGCGCCGCATGATGTTGAACAATCCGTTCGGCTATCGGGTGGTGTTTACATTGCAGGTGACTATCGGCAGGTGTCTTCGACAAATGGCGCCTTAATTAGTGGCCGACGTGCTGCTGAGGCTTTACTAACCGACGACCTCTAACCCAATCGGCCAGGTTCCAATACAGTTTCGATAACTTCCCCAGCTACCAGCTCCACACGGTAGCCCTTGGCCTTGCTTTCTGGGGTATCCACCACAATCTCAACCGGATCTATTCCATCGTAAATTACTGCGGCATGATCATCGGTTGCATAAGAAGATGGCAAAGTTCCAGCTTTGACTATCGAATGTAAAAGTGGCCGACGCTGAGCTTCAGTGTCATAATGAACGCCGTTTCCATAAGGTAAGAGCGCTAGCCCATTCGTAACTGTTTCTAGCTTTGGACCAAACGAATCGGTAGGTCCACCAACGTGCCAACAAATTGAGCCAGCGCTCACGCCACCAAGAACTACACCTCGTTCCCAAGCATCTTTCGCGGCAACATCAACCCCGTGCAAACGCCACAGCGCCAATAGATTTGCAACCGATCCACCACCAACCCAAACTAAGTCAGCTCTGCCAAAAGCCTCATCAACTGGAACATTTGGTTGAGTAAACAGCGCCAAGTGTTCTGCGTCCACCCCGAGGTTGGAAACCGCCTGATAACTCGTCGCCAAGTAACTTGGGTTGTCGCCACTAGCCGTTAAAACAAACAGGACTCGAGGTCGAGTTTTGCCAGTTAACTCAAGTGCTCTTTTGAAGATCTGTCCTGGCACCACAACTCCCCAGCGGTCGGTTTGAACAAAACCGCCGCTGGAGGCAACTATGTGTCGCTGCGTCAAGCTTTTTCAACTTCCAACTTGGCTTCTTCTTGAAGCGGTCCTTCGCTCTTGCCTAATTTGCTTGGCCACCAGATCTTTGCGCCAAGGTCATATGACAACGCAGGCACGAAAAGGCTTCGCACGATGATCGTGTCCAACAAAACGCCAAAGGCAACTGCGAAACCAAGTTCAGCGAGGAACACAAGTGGCAGTGTTCCTAATACGGCAAACGTAGCTGCAAGTACAACACCAGCTGAAGTAATTACACCGCCGGTAACAGTTAGTCCCTTTAAGATTCCTGGTCGAGTTCCAAGTTTCTTGGCCTCTTCTCTCACCCGTGTCATCAAGAAGATGTTGTAGTCAATTCCGAGTGCAACGAGGAACACGAACGTAAACAGAATAAATGATCCATCAGAACCTGAGAAGCCAAACAAGTGAGTGAATACTAAATGGCTGATTCCCAGTGTTGCCCCAAAGGACATAACCGTTGTAATAATTAGAAGCACTGGTGCGACAAGACTTCTAAGCAAGAGCGCCAGGATGATACCAATAACCAAAAGCGCTACTGGCAAAATTAAGTTGCGATCTCGTTTGTTGGTTTGCTGGATATCAAAGTTAACCGCTGATGAGCCACCAACTACTGCCTTCTCACTTACAGATTTTGCAGCTTCCCGAATTCCTGGAATAAATCCTTGAGCCTCGACCGAGTCTGCAGGCTTATCAAGGATCAATTCAATTTGAACTAGGCCATCAACTACAAGTGGTGTTGGTTCTGGTCCGCCAGGAATAAATGGTGTTGTAGTTTGCTTGACTTCATCAACACCTTCGACTTTGCCAAGCGCTGTTATTAAAGCATCCTTATCCGCTTCTGGTCCGATCACAATTGTTGGATCGCCTGAACCGGCTGGGAAGTGCTCTGAAAGTTTGTCAAGACCAACTACGGAATCAGGGTTTCCAGTGAAGGCGTCCGAAGTGGCTAACCCACTCGTCTTTAGCTGAGTGGCAAATGACATAGCAATCAACAGTGTTATACCCGTAATGATCCAAGTTTGGCGAGGGCGTCGGCCAACCAAGATCATCATGCGTAGGTCGCTTTGGCCAAAATATCCAACGGCCAAGTAGCACCAGGATCGCCGGCAACATAGTAAGCATTACTAGCTGTGCCGCAAGCACACCAATTGCAGCAACTGGACCTAAAGAACGAACCGACTTTAGATCAGATAAACCTAAAACCAACAAACCTGAAATTACTGTTAAACCAGAAGCAGTGATCGGCTCAACGACGCCTTTCCAGGCTTTCACCATTGCATCAACGCGACTTTCATAATGATGCAACTCCTCGCGATATCGCGCTATCAGCAAGAGCGCATAGTCTGTAGCCGCACCAATAACTAAGACCGACAAAATTCCCTGTGACTGACCATCTAGATCTAGGATTCCGTTTTTTGCCAAGAGATAGACCACACCACCAGCTAGCGAGAGTGCAATTACCGAACAGAACAGCGGAATAATCCAAAGCACTGGAGAACGGTAAACCGCGATCAGAATGATGGACACCACAGCCAAAGTGGTGCCTAGCAGGCTCGTATCTATCGATCCAAAGCTGTCGAACAAGTCGGCCAAGATTCCACCGACACCAGTGACGTGAGATTCAAATCCCGAAACGTCACCTGCTTGGGCTCTAATTGCTTTTACCACTTCAGGTAACGCTGGCTTTTCATTTTCGAGTGGCTTTGCCAAAGCATCGTTATCCAGTGGAATGGACATCAAGATTGCGTTTCCATCTTGGGAAGGGATTGGAATTAATTGCGCACCATCTGCCAAGTAGTCCCCAACAGTTGAATCTGTTCCTAGAACCGGTGCCGCAGCCACAGCCACGCCGAATTCACCTACTGCTGCAATTCCAGCCTGATCTGCTGGACCAGTGAAAATAACCAAGGCTGGAAGGATTGAAGTGTCCTGCGAAGTGAACTTCGTTGCTAATTCAGATGCCTTTGTGGATTCAGCCGATGATGGCAGGAATCCAGCGTTGTCATTTTGCTGAACGCTTGAAAGTTTTCCAAAAAGTGGTCCAGCTACGCCCGAAATAGCAAACCAGGCAATGATTACTGCAATTGCTCCCCAGAGGAATTTTCTGCCCTTGGGCGAAGTCTTGGCTGTGCGGTGAGTAGTTGGTTCGGACATGAAAGAGCCTTTGCAGTCGAAGAGAATACGCTCTTAGTCTAATTCACCAATGTTAAATCGAGGTTTTCACCCCATTGCCCGAATTTACCTGTGAAATTTGGAATTAGGCTTAGGAGGTGCAAATAGAGATTACGCGGATGGACCTTGAGGGAAATCCCATTGACTATCAAACTGCGTGGAATTTGCAGCGAGATTTACACCGAAAAGTAGTTGCTAACTCGCAACTCGACACCGTCTTACTTCTAGAGCACCCGCCTGTCTATACCGCTGGACGCCGAACCGAAGATTTTGAGCGTCCAACCGATGGAACTCCGGTAGTAGACGTTGACCGCGGTGGAAAAATCACTTGGCACGGGCCTGGCCAGCTAATTGGCTATCCAATCTTGCATCTACCCTCACCAATGGATGTGGTTTCGCATGTTCGCCGACTGGAAGATGTCTTAATTGGCATCTGCTCAGACTTTGGATTGGAAACTTCTCGAGTTAAGGGTCGAAGTGGAGTTTGGGTATTGGACCCAATTGAAGATCGCAAAATTGCCGCGATTGGGGTGCGGGTTGCGCAGGGTGTAACTATGCATGGTTTCGCACTTAATTGCAATAACGACTTAAGTTGGTTTGATCGCATTGTTCCGTGTGGCATAAAGGATGCTGGTGTGACAACTCTGACTAAAGAACTAGGTCGCAGTGTTTCAGTAGAACAAGCCGCGCTTCGAGCTGAATTTCACCTACACAGAGTTTTTGATCCGATAGCAGAAGTATTGTCTCGAGACGTGACTGTGAATGCCTAGGTTCGTGGCCCTTGCACTGAAGGTCATCGCGATCTTATTTGCCCCGATTGCAATCCTGGGGCTAGTAATTAGTAGACAGGAAGTCACTGGAGATCAGTACGTCGCCGTACTTGAAATCATTGGAACTAATTCAAAGCCAGGGGCGATTGAAGTTTTTGGCGCTGATATTCAAACCGTGTCTTCAGTACTCAACTTCTTTCAGGCATGGAGCTTGCCAGCCTTACTCCTGGTAATTGCACTCGGAATTATTGGCTTGGTTTTAAGTAAAGACAAACTCAGAGCAACTTCAAGAGTTTGCTTGGGCATGTTCTTTTCATTTGGATTTTGGGCTGCATTTCTTTCCCAAACCCATCAGGCATTTGCTAACTCAATTGAGTCAGAAATATCTGAATTATCATCGGTGGTTATTGCTGCTTACATATCTGAGTTAAGTTCAAAGTTATTTAATTTAACGGGGTTGCTTACGCTTATGTTTGGTGCTTTAGCACTGGCCTTCTGGCTGGTAGCCAATGGGCGCAAGGCACAAGCTAGCAATGCCCTCAACTAGACTGCAAGTTGTGAGTACGCCATACCTGGATCAACCTGAGGGTAAAGCCGACGGCCCTAAATTGCTGCGGATCGAGGCCAGAAATTCTCTAGTTCCAATAGAGCGAAAGCCCGAGTGGATTAAGACCAAACTTAAAACCGGCCCTGAGTACACCCAGATCATGGACTTAGTTAAGTCAGAAGGTCTACACACAGTTTGCCAAGAAGCTGGTTGCCCAAACATCTTTGAATGTTGGGAAGATCGCGAAGCAACATTCCTAATCGGTGGCGATCAATGCACTCGTAGATGTGACTTCTGCCAAATTGATACGGGAAAACCGGTCGATCTTGATCGTGATGAACCACGCCGCGTTGCCGAGTCAGTTAAGACCATGCAGTTACGGTACGCAACCGTAACGGGTGTGGCTCGTGATGACCTTCCTGATGGTGGCGCTTGGCTCTATGCCGAAACAATTCGCCAAATTCACGAAGTTGTTCCCGGTTGTGGCGTTGAAATGCTCGCACCAGACTTTGATGGCAAACCTGAGTTGTTGCAAGAAGTATTCGAGTCAAAACCAGAAGTTTTTGCTCACAACATTGAAACGGTACCCCGCATCTTTAAGCGCATTAGACCGGGCTTTAGATATGAAAAATCCCTTGGAGTGATAACTGCAGCTCGAGAATTTGGGTTAGTAACCAAAAGTAATTTGATCCTTGGTATGGGTGAAGAAATTTCTGAAGTCCATCAAGCGCTAACTGATCTTCATGAAGCCGGGTGTGACCTGGTTACGATTACGCAGTACCTTCGACCTTCACTGCGCCACCATCCAGTGGATCGCTGGGTTCGGCCTGAAGAGTTTGTAGAGCTGGCAAAGGTGGCTGAAGAAATTGGCTTTGCTGGCGTCCTAAGCGGGCCACTGGTCCGCTCGTCTTACCGCGCTGGAAAACTTTATAAGCAAGCCATTGCCGCTCGAAATCCAACCGACGCTTAAGGTAGAGACATGTCAATGAAGTTACAGGCGCCACCAAAGCAACGCTGGTATGTCCAGCTCAAGGAAACCTACCAATACGCGTCAGGTGAGATTTCATTCCTGGCATTAAGACTCTTAGCAGTATTTGCGGTTGTATTTGGAGTTATTTTTGCCATTGGCGTTGCGTTAAACCTAACTTTGTTCGTCGGTATTCTGGCATTCGGAACTGCTTTGCTTTCGACAACTTTCTTTTTCGGCAAAATTGCCGAGAAGGCTGCCTACTCTTCAATCGCGGGACAAGTTGGTGCCGCTGCATCTGTGTTAAACGCAATGAGAGGCGCATGGTTTGTCACCCCAGCTGTCGGCGTAGACAAAAATCAAAACATGGTTCATAGAGTTGTGGGTCGCCCTGGCATCATTCTGGTCGGCGAAGGAAGTCGTCCTGGTGTGCTCTTAGCCGAACAACGCAAAGCGCACGCTCGATACGCCCAAGGGGTTCCGATTCACGAGATCGTAGTTGATGATGCAGAAGTTACGATTTCTAACCTACAAAAAACTGTTAAAAAACTCGGCAAATCACTTCGTCCAGCCGAGGTAACTCAAGTTCGTAATCGCCTAAAGGCTTTGCCACAAACAGCTCTGCCAATTCCAAAAGGTCCACTTCCACAAAATAGAAAGATGCCACGACGATGAATGAACTAACCACGATGTTTCAGGATTACTTCTCAGCTATGCCAATTTCTTATATCCTCGGAATTGTTTTAGTTGTAGTTTTTATTGCAAAGAAGTTGGTTAAGTGGGCAATTATTTTTGCAGTTCTAATGTTCTTTGTGCTTCCATACTTAGATGCTCAAGGCTACCTAGACTCAATAAAGTCAATATTTAACTAACAGCTCATTTAATTAACGGCTCGGGCAACATCACCGGCAGTTGCAATCCATACTTCCTCATGGGATTTAACGAACGTTAAGAATCTTTCGAGCATTGCAACTCGACTTGGACGCCCAATGAACTGCGGATGCATAGTCAGCACTGTCACTCCCCCGAGACCATGAATACCCAGGAATTCCTCGCGCCAGATTTCTTCAACATCTCGAGACGATCTGATTGTTCGATTCCAGTCACTCCCTACGCTGAACCAAAAATATGGTGCATCATCTAGCATCCATTGAACTGGTAGTTCGACAATTTTGTGCGCTTTGTGCACGTAAGGCTTTATGTCGTCCATCATGCTCGATGAGTACTCAAAGCCATTTTGAACCAGCAGGTCAAAAGTATTTTGACTAACTTCCCACGATGGTGATCGATATCCTGTTACCTGAACTCCAAATTGCTCCAGTGCGGCTTTACCCTTTAATAATTCGTCCAATTCCTCGCTCTTGGAGAGCTTGGTTGGTGACGTGTGGGTATATCCATGATGTCCAAGCTCATGTCCATGAGCGACGATTTCACGCATTTGGTCTGGGTAGCGTTCCGCAACTCGACCAGGAGTAAAAAAGGTAGCTGGCAAGCCCAAGTGATCCAGAGTGTCTAGCACTAATCCCAAACCAATTTTTGCGCCATAGGTCCCCTGTGAAAGCACGCCAGGTCGATTTATGTTGTCTTGGTTTTCTGCCAGCCAAACTTCTTCGGCATCAAAATCAAAACTGATTACGAATGCAGATGTTTTGCCGGCAGGCAGTTCGAGTGTTGGCATAAACCTAGTTTGCCCGCTCTACTATCTGGTCCGCATAGTTATTGTTCCAACAGCCTTGTCGTGCAATCCACGTCCGTCTCGATCCCAAATTAGCGCTGGAACAACTAGACATAGAAGCGCAGTGCGGGCTAGCACCTTTAAATATGTGATTCGGGCTGGACTAATCGAGATAAGTCTGATGCCAGCAATCTTGTAACCAAATGAGGCTCCCGTTGTTGCTGTGAGCAAGAAGACTTGGGTGGCAAAAATTCCCAGCGTGGCAGCAGCAAAGCCTTCAGAACCGTAAACCAAGTCTGGGAAAACTAAGTGTGTCACCAGAATTGAGGCGGTCCAATCCACGGTTAAGGCGAAGATGCGACGCCCCATCCTGGCTACAGATCCAATCCCCTGCTGCGGTAATTCGAAGCGTTGGCCCGGGTAACCAAAATCCATACCTTGTTCTTCAAGGGCGGCTTTTGGTCCGGATAGCCAGGATCCAATATCTTTTCTATCCACGCCTCAACTCTAAATCCAAGTCGGTATTGCTGCTGACCAGGTTAAGGCCGCCTTGAAGGCAAAATACCCCTGGGATTTGCTGTAACAAATACGAAACACATGGGACACGGCGTTGAAATCGTGTCCCAATAGAGTCAACCTCAGACCAGAAGAACTCTGGATCACACGAAAAGACTACCTGGAGGATCAATGTCCAATCTTGGACTCAAAACCGCCGAAGATGCACTTAAGTACATCAAGGACAACAACATTAGATTTCTTGACGTTCGCTTCTGCGACTTGCCTGGTGTAATGCAGCACTTCAATGTGCCAGTTGAATCTGTCGATGCTGACTTCTTCGCCGGGGGGCAGATGTTTGATGGCTCGTCAATTCGCGGCTTCCAGTCAATCCATGAATCTGATTTAAAGCTTCTTGCTGATGTCACGACAGCTTTCGTGGATCCCTTCCGCAAAGAAAAGACTTTGGTAATGAACTTCTCAGTTCATGATCCTTTTTCCGACGAGCCTTACGCTCGCGATCCTCGTAACGTTGCTGCAAAAGCAGAGGCTTACTTGGCTTCAACTGGTATTGCTGATACTGCCTTCTTTGCACCAGAGGCTGAGTTCTTTGTTTTCGATTCAGCTCGTTTTAAGACCAGCAACAACGAATCTATGTACCATGTAGATTCCATCGAAGGTGCTTGGAATGCCGGCAATGAATTCAATGCAGATGGTAGCGACAACCGCGGCTACAAAACCCGCATCAAGGGTGGCTACTTCCCAGTTTCTCCAACTGACCAAATGGCAGACCTGCGCGATGAGATGGTTGTTCGGCTAGCTGAAGTTGGTCTTCTGGTTGAGCGCTCACATCATGAAGTCGGTACAGCTGGCCAGATGGAAATCAACTACCGCTTTAATACTTTGCTTAAAGCAGCAGACGAAGTCATGTTGTTTAAGTACGTAATCCGAAACACAGCCTGGGAAGGTGGCAAGACCGCAACCTTTATGCCAAAGCCACTTTTCGGTGATAACGGCTCAGGTATGCACGTTCACCAATCGCTTTGGACAAATGGGTCTCCATTGTTCTATGACGAGCGTGGTTACGGTGGCCTATCAGATATTGCTCGGTGGTACATCGGTGGCATCTTGAAACATGCGCCTTCACTGCTTGCCTTCACTAACCCAACGGTTAACTCTTACCATCGCTTGGTTCCAGGTTATGAAGCTCCAGTGAACTTGGTTTACTCACAGCGAAATCGGTCAGCTTGCCTTCGTATTCCAGTCACTGGAAGTAATCCAAAGGCAAAGCGAATTGAATTCCGTTGCCCAGATCCATCCAGCAATCCTTATTTGGCATTTGCTGCGATGCTGATGGCAGGACTTGATGGCATCAAGAACAAGATTGAGCCACATGCTCCGGTCGACAAGGATCTTTACGAATTGCCACCAGAGGAGGCAGCTGACATTCCGCAAGTTCCGTCATCACTCCCTGAAGTACTAGAGGCATTGGAAGCAGATCATGACTACTTGCTTGAAGGTGGGGTATTTACCAAGGATCTAATCGACACTTGGATCTCATACAAGCGATCTGCTGAAATTGATTACGTTCGCTTGCGTCCACATCCAGCCGAGTTTGAGCTGTATTACGACATTTAATTAACAAACTAATGGGCACGCGTCATTTACTATGGCGGGTGCCCATTGGCGTTTCTGATTGATTAGAGTCAGGTCATGATCACAGCACAACCTGGCACCTGGAAGTCCCCCGTAACTCCCGAGATGCTTTCTCAGGCTGGCGTTTCTCTAGGTTTCACTCAGACATTTAATGATGACTTATTTTGGGACGAGTCTCGACCCGCCGAAAATGGTCGAAATGTAATTGTGAGTCGCAAGAACGGCGACATTTTGCCTTCACCGTGGAGCGCAACAACTCGAGTGCACGAAATGGGTGGCCTGAGCTGGCTAGTTTGTGTCTGGGATGGCCAACCTGGGTTACTTTTTGCCGAAAAAACTGACCAACGGATTTATTGGAAGCCAGTTGATGGCATTCCTGAGGCGATAACTCCAGAAAGTTTGCCGGGATCGCTGGCTCGCTACAGTGACTTTTTAATTCGAGGTTCAGAAGTTTGGTGTGTCCGAGAAGTTACCGAAGGATCAAATACGACTCGAGACTTGATTGCAATTAGTTCCCCTAATAAAATCAGGGTGCTTGATTCAAACTCTCACTTTTATGCACATCTTGCGATGTCACCAGACCAGAATCAACTCGCATGGATTTCCTGGGAGCATCCGCAAATGCCTTGGGATGGTACCGAGCTAAGAATTGCCACTATAAATGAGTCGGGCAATCTAATTGATTCAAAAGTTTGCGCCGGAAGTACAACTGAGGCTGTAAATAGTCCGGTCTGGTCTCCAAATGGAAACCTTTACTTTGTCAGCGATGCTTCTGGGTTCTGGAACGTTTGGGAATTGAATTCGAGTGGCTCCAAACGTCAATTAGTTTCTGAATCTGCTGAATGGGCTCACCCAATGTGGCTAGTCGGCACTCACCTACTCCGAATTTTGGGCACGGGTGAACTAGTTGGTGTGCACGGCACTCCCGCAGTTGAAAAAGTAGTTATCGTTGCTCCAGAAACTGGTTCTTGGCGCGACTTGGATTGCGACCTAACTAATTTTTCCCACTTAAGTGTCAATAATGATCAGATCTATGCGATTGGTGGCGGCCCAAAGACACTTTCGGCCTTGCTCCAACTTTCGGTTAGCAATAAAACGGCTCCGATAACTATTACTGAAGTTTTAGCTCCCGTTGATCAAGCTTTTCTTCCAGTTGCACTAGCGCAAACTTTTCCCAGTAAGAATGACCGCATTGTGCACGCCTTTATCTCGCCAGCCACTAATCCAAATTTCAAAGGTGACGAGTTACCTCCCGTGATAATCACAGTTCATGGTGGGCCAACTGCAAACACCTCAGGCGTTGCCTCTATCAAGCGAGCGTTCTTCACTTCGCGCGGTTTCACAGTCGTTGATGTTGATTACGGTGGGTCAACTGGCTATGGCAGGGCTTATCGAGAAACTCTAAAAGGCCAATGGGGTGTAGTCGATACCGAAGATATCCTTGCCGTTGTTGCTGGCTTGATTTCAAATGGAATCGCCGACCCCAACCAAATTTTGATCCGCGGAGGAAGCGCAGGGGGTTATGCAGTGCTTAATGGATTAGTTCACAGCAAAGTTTTCGCCGCTGGCGCGAATTACTACGGCGTTGCCGAACTTACTATGTTGGCCCAAGACACCCATGACTTTGAGTCACGTTATTTGGATTCATTGATTGGTCCTTACCCGGAGGAAAAAGATTTATACATTAAGCGTTCGCCCCTTACTCATGCCAAAAATTTGTCATCGCCGTTAATAATCTTCCAAGGCGCTGATGACCCGATTGTTCCGCCTTCGCAATCGCAGGCTTTTCGAGATGCCTGCATCAAGAATGGTGTCAAGCATAAGTACTTTGAATTCGAAGGCGAAAGCCATGGATTTAGAAAAAGTCAGACAATCACGACATGTGCGATCGAGGAACTTAAATTCTTCGGTGAAGTTTTGGGATTTGTCCCAGCAGATTAAGCAATAGCGATAAGTTACTTTTATCAATTACTCAAATTCAGTTCGATTGAAGGAGTCACAATGATTGTCACTTA
>RGDC01000218.1 GCA_009918005.1 Actinomycetota bacterium | reverse complement strand
ACAATTATGAATTTGATTAGTGATGGATTAAGCAATTCATCAACAGATGATGACTAGTTTTTTGGGATAAAGTCGAAAGCGTGTCCCACGACGTAGATGTACTTAACCCTGTTCCAGAAACCGAACAGGGATGGATAACAAGTGCGTTAAAAAATGAAACAGTCGGTGGCTTGTTGCTCATGGGCGCAGCAGCTATAGCGCTAATTTGGGCGAATTCGAGCTGGTCAGATTCATATCAGTCATTAGTCAGTTACCAAATTGGACCTGAGTCCCTGCATCTTCATTTATCTCTAAGTACCTGGGCTGCAGATTTCTTGCTTGCCGTTTTCTTCTTTGTTATCGGTTGCGAACTGAAGCACGAATTTGTGCACGGAACATTGTCTAATCCACGAATTGCAGCGGTTCCAATAGGCGCAGCACTCGGAGGAATGTTAGTTGCGGCTGCAATCTTCACAGCTTTCAACTACGGAACCACATCGCAAGCGGCATGGGGATTACCGATTTCCACAGATGTCGCATTTGCGCTTGCCGTTCTAGCAATAGCGGGTCACCGACTACCAATTGAATTACGCTCGTTTCTGTTAACCCTTGCAGTGGTTAATGATCTTGGGGCAATTATTGTTATCGCAATTTTCTATGGGCATGGTTTTTACTTAGCCTGGTTTCTAACTGCAGTTTCATTACTTGTTGCCTTTGGATTTCTGCAGTCTAGAAAAGTCACCTCGCTTTGGATTTTTCTACCGCTCGCCTTAATCATTTGGTATGCCATGTTTCGAAGTGGAATCCACGCAACTATCGCTGGCGTAGTAATGGGATTGCTCATGCGAGTTAGAAAAACTGAAAACGAATCAATTTCTCCTTGCGACAAAGCCGAAGTTAAGCTCCGGCCATTTAGCGCAGGCTTTGCCGTACCGGTTTTCGCACTTTTGGCTGCGGGCGTGAATATTCTGGGCACCAGCTTGGGGGAAGCACTTTCTGATCCGTTAACTATGGGAGTGCTCTGTGGATTAATCATTGGG
>RGDC01000217.1 GCA_009918005.1 Actinomycetota bacterium | reverse complement strand
AGTCAACTTGAATCGAAATTCTTTGCCTTCTTGACCCGCTGGCGCAGTAATTCCGATGGTAACTGCAGAGGTTCCGGTCTTGATATTTGCGGCATGGAGTCGACCAGTAACTCCTGGGCTTGTTGCCGTAACAGTTCCAGCCGCTGGGGTGGTAGTTACGGTAACTGTTGCTGACAATGGAGTGGTGTTGATGACCTGAGAAGTCTCAGTCAAAGAAGCAGTCTGTGTTCCCAGACCTGAGATAGTTCCTTGCGCCTTGAATGAGATTGTTGTTGCAGTTCCAGCACCAGCAGATGCGATGTGCTTTACTCCAGCAGTACCAGATCCTGTAGCAATCATTGCCGCCGTGATAGTTACTGTTTGAGTTGTTCCATCAGCAACATCGGTGAGGTTTGCACCAGTACATGTCGTTGCGGAGCAAGTTACGCCAATAGAGTCATAGATTCCAAGACTTGTTGCATTTGCATTTGCATCCTTAACGGTTACCCTCCAGTTAGAGCTTCCGCCTGCTGGTACAGATTGTGCGGTGGAATCAAGAGTGATAGATGCAGGGGCACCAGTGGTTGTGAATGAGAATGTTCCGATTGAATCATCGGCTGCACCCTTGATTCGGATGGTACCTGCATACGAGCCGGCGGTGTCAACAGCAACCCAAACGGTTGAAACACCAGAAGTTGGAGCGGCAACACCGGTAGCGTTACCTACTAGACTAAGACCATTGTTTGCCAAAGTGACAACGCGACGGCCAGAGATATTATTACCATCTGCGCTAGCAGTATCTGCATTTCCAGATGTGCGTGAAACCACGAACTTAGCTGCAGCTGATGGAGCTGAAGTTAAGGTAATGGTCGCTTCATCTGTCGCTAGACCTGAAGCGGTCCACGCAGCGGCGTGAGTGACCTTTAATGGAACGTAACGCACTGAATCAAGAACAGTTGACGTGAAAGATGCTCGCACAGCCGTCACTGTTGTTGAGGTAGCAGCAACATCATCTGCCTGTGCAACTGGAGCTGCCACAATGGCAATTCCTGAGGCGCCAAGCGCTGCTA
>RGDC01000216.1 GCA_009918005.1 Actinomycetota bacterium | reverse complement strand
ATCAAGTACTGATCGTGGGATCCCGGCGTTATCGGCCCATAGCTGCCAATTAAAGGGGGCTGCAAGGCTAGATATCTCAGCCAGGCTCTTCTTATTAAATGTTAATACCGCATCGCGGCTACGGACCGTATCCCAGTGATAGGAAGCAATCTCGGTCTCCAATTCCATCACTCTCGATGCATGGGTTGCACCTCCGCTGATACCCGCCAAATTAAACATCCGCTCGATATGCGCGACTAATTTGATGCGAACTTCGCTATGAGCCTCTTCGCGGTAGTAAGCCTCATCAGGAAGGCTGATGCCACCCTGGTAGATGTAGGCGATGTTGGTTGTTGGATCTGATGCATCGGCAGTCACCCAGCCACTGAGCAAACCCCCCAACCCCTTGGCCTCAAGTTTTCCAAGGAGTGCGGTGAACTCTTCAAGCGAGGTGAAGGACTGCGCGCGAGCGAGATCATCAGCAATTGGTGCGATGCCTAACTTTTCAATCAGCTCTTCATCCATAAAGTCAGCGTAGAGATCGCCAATCTTTTGGGCGTTACTTCCTGCAGGGCCACCTTGTTGAGCAAGTTCTTCAATGATAGTTCGAACGTTCTTCTCGGACTCATCGCGAAGGAAATAGAAAGCACCATCGGCTGCGCGATCAGAGGGAATCTCCGAAGTGTCCAACCATCCACCATTGACATGGCGATACATGTCATCTTGGGGACGGATTGCAGCCTTGAAATTACCTTTAAAAATACCGCTTTTTTGAGTCATGACGCGACGTTACCTTTCCATTTACCAGTGAGCCAAATGAAGATTGGAATGATTAGAACGGAGAATATCGCAGCAGCGCCCCACGGCACTTCAGGGGTAGTAAACAAGCTGACAGAAGGAAGCGCCGAGTCTTCGGTAGACACCAACAGGGCTGAGAGCAAGTTATTGGCAAAGTGCGCGCCAATGGCAATTTCTAGGCTCTTATCGCGATAAGTCACCCAGGCCAACATAAATCCAGTTGCTCCATAACTAATGATTGGAAGAAAGAGTTCATTGCCCGCTACTTCAGGG
>RGDC01000215.1 GCA_009918005.1 Actinomycetota bacterium | reverse complement strand
CGTCAGTATTAGGCGCTGCCGCTCTTGCACTTCCACTCGCTCGTCTAACCGCACGAGGCGGACGAAGGCTTGCACTCTCCACTGGCTTTATTGCGGGCGTTATTGGCTCACTTTTCGCCATTCTCGGTGGTTCGCAGAAGAATATTTACTTGATGCTCCTAGGCACATTCCTTGTAGGTGCAGCTTCTGCGGCTGGATATCAAGCCCGATTTGCCGCAGTGGACTTAGCCACAAATGAAACTCGCGCAAAACAACTTTCCTTTGTTGTATGGGGTTCAACGATTGGAGCAGTTACAGGTCCAAATTTGATGGAACCTGCCGGGAATTTAGCGGAACAATTAGGTTTGCCAAGGCTTGTTGGTCCCTATGTAATTTCTGCTACGACGTTGACTCTTGCCATAGTTGTCATTCAATTATTTTTAAGGCCCGACCCATTTCTTACGGCGGCGCAACAATCGAGTTCTATCACAAAAGCAAAAGGCGCTACTCGCGTTGCACTTATTCATATCCGCTCCAATCCGAAAGCTCTCTTTTCTATTCTCTCTATTGCAATTGGTCATATTGCAATGGTTTCAATAATGGTGATGACTCCAGTTCATATGGCACATGTCGATGTAACTCTCACCATCATCGGTTTAGTTATAAGCGTTCACGTTTTAGGCATGTATGCCTTTTCGCCCGTGATTGGCGCTTTGAGCGATCGATTAGGTCGCATTCGTGTTATTCAATTCGGTGTTGCAACCTTGTTGCTTTCAGCAATTGTTTCGGGATTTGCTCAAGCTAATGATGCAATAACACTCGGAATTGGTTTGTTCTTGCTGGGTCTAGGTTGGTCCTGCACTTTGATTGCTGGCTCCGCTTTACTAACCGAATCAGTATCGCCAGAGATGAAAACTTCTTCGCAGGGAGCAAGCGATTTAGTGATGAATCTTTCAGGTGCAGGTGGGGGAGCCTTCGCTGGAGTAATCATAGGAACCTTGTCTTACGGATGGCTCTGCGCTTTTGCAGCAATTCCTGTTGCTTTACTTGGCCTTTGGTCACTCAAAATCA
>RGDC01000214.1 GCA_009918005.1 Actinomycetota bacterium | reverse complement strand
TCACAACTCTTCTTGCATCTACTGCCTTATTGATGGCCACAACCGCCGTTATCCCCGCAGAAGCCGCCAATAAAGCTGGCGCACGCTGCACCAAGTCAAACGCAAAAACCAAGATCGGTGGAGATAGCTATGTCTGCACCAAGAATCCAACTGTAAAAAATGCGAAATTGACCTGGGTTTGGATTGGATGCGTTGATTCCCACAAACTGTATCTCGATGCTGCAGCTCGCTTAAAAACAATCACTGAATCAGCTGCCCAAGCAACCACGATGCTCGATGCTGAGATCGCAACTTTGAAGACGGAAGCTCCAGCTGATGAAGCTGAGGCAAAAGCATTTGATGCAAAAGCTGCTTCTGCAAAAACTAAACAAATAAATGCTCTTGCAGAAGCAAAGGTTGCTGCTGATAACGCAACTAAAGCTGGTGCCACAACTGCAGCCGGAAAGCAGTACACCACTGCATCTGAAACCTGGACTAAAGCGGCCCGAAGCTACGAATTAGCGGCGAAAAACTTCGAACGTTCTGCTGCAAGCTTGCGCGACAAGATCAATGAAGTTGCGAAGAAAGAAAAGCAGAAAGCAAATGTTGCCCAAACAGTTCTGAATTCACAGTCCGAAGTTAAATCAACTCTCGAGAATCGCAAGAACGCCTGCCAGCCAGGCCTCTAAAAGATTGGACGGCGTTTAACCCACAACAACTTTTGTTGTTGAAACCTTGACAGGAATCTGAACTAGATTCGCTCGCGCTGGTCCAACTTTCACATCACCATTTAGCGCAAATTCCGCGCGGTGATTGGGGCAGACCCATTTCGAACCGCTCTTTTGAACATTCGTACCTTCATGAGTACATGAAAGATTCAGTGCTCGATAGGCGTTAGCCGCCTTGCCAGTACGAACCAACGCGACTTCTTGACCAGAACCATCTGTGAACTGCACAATCCCGCCAACTTTTTTTAGCGCAGGGTTACGGGAGAGCGTAACTTCTACTTTTCCATTTGATAGCACTTTCACACCAGTCGCGGCAATAGCAGTATCAGGTACCAATCCGAGC
>RGDC01000213.1 GCA_009918005.1 Actinomycetota bacterium | reverse complement strand
TCGTTTGGTGCTTATCCGTGCGGTCTTGCCGCATCGTTTTCTGATTCACGACGGAAAGTTCGTGAGTATGCGAATAAAAAAACTTTGGCAGAAAAAACTTTAGCTAGTGGACCAGATGAAGTCCGCGACATTATGAATCAACTTTTGTGGGGCACTCCCGCCGGAACTATGCGCCAAGCGAATCGTTCCGTGCGAATTGAAGATGCTAAGTCACCGCTTGAGTGGTTGCTCGCACATGAACTAATCGTTCCAGTCAGTGATAGTTCTGTTGTAGTTCCACGTGAAGTTTCAATTTCATTACGTAACGGATTGCTTCTCAAGGAAATAAAAACTGACAGTGGTCAACCGGTTTTAAGTTCTGTTGATTTCATAAGAGTTAATGACACTGGCGCTCATGCCGCGTTAGATTTTGTTCGGTTAGTTGAAACTTTGCTTGAGGCTTGGTCAATTGAACCGCCATCACAATTACGTGGTGGTGGCCTGGCGATTCGTGATTTGGCAGCAGCAAAAGATTTGCTTCGAGTATCTGAACATCTCACAGCTTTGGTAATTGAAGTTGCCTTTGCATCCGGATTGCTAGGAGCTGATGCCACAGCTGGTTGGTTGCCAACAACTGCTTACGATCGTTGGCTGAGTATTGATGATGCTGCGCGCTGGACATTATTGGCACAATCTTGGCGAGACATGGTTCGCGCCCCTCACGTTGTTGGTGGCGATGGTGGCGATCGAATCAACTCCTTAACATCCGCGGTTGAACGTGGCTTTATTAATCCGCTTCGGATTTCTTTGTTAGACATCTTCGTTGGGCTCGACGATGGCGCAACTACCAGTGCCGCGCTCATAACTGAGCATTTGGATTGGCATCGTCCACGACGCTCATCTATGGTTCGAGCTGCTGCGGTTTCAGCTGTGCTTGAAGAAGCCGCAACTCTTGGTATCACGGCACTTGGCGCCCTAACTTCGTTTGGCCGGGCAGTAGCAAAGGGTGATGACCCAACCAAAGTTTTAGGATCCCTGTTACCTAACCCGGTGGACCATGTGATTGTGCAGGCTGACTTAACAGCATTGGCACCTGGCCG
>RGDC01000212.1 GCA_009918005.1 Actinomycetota bacterium | reverse complement strand
AGAGCGGAAAACTACTCGATGTTAAAGATTGGTCGGGAACTACTGCTCCGACGGTTGCGTTCGGTCAAGGTTATTCAGTAACCGCGATGCAGGCGACTTCAGTATTTGCCACCATTGCAAATGATGGTGTTCGAGTAACGCCAACAGTGATTGCAGGTATAAGCGATGCTGCCGGAAGATATACACCGGCAAATAAACAGAAGTCAGTTCGCGTGATTAGCGCTGCTACTGCACAGAAGATGCGATTGATGATGGAGAGCGTTGTATCAGCCTCCGGAACAGCTCCAGCGGCTGCAATACCCGGTTATCGAGTAGCTGGTAAGACAGGAACCGCACAACGCGTTGATGATTCGTGTGGCTGCTATCGGGGATACACCGCATCATTTATTGGTTTTGCTCCCGCTGATAAACCTGAATACGTGGTGTCAGTAACGATCCAAGATCCGAAAGGATTCCACTGGGGCGGATATCTTGGAGGTCCAGTTTTCAAAAAAGTTATGAGTTTTGTGCTGAAAGATCAACATATTCCTCCAACCAAACCGGCGGAATTTATGTATGTCCTCAATGAAAAAGATCTGAAAGCTCGCCAGGCATCGCAAGCTGCTCAAAGTAAGAGTCAGAATCAAACTCGAGTACAGAGCAATGACTGAATTTCGGAGATTTGAACCCCACCAAAAAACGTTAGGCGATATCGCATCTTTTCTAGGAATTCAGATTGACGAAGTATCATCAAAAATCCGCATCACCGGAATAACCAGTAACTCCGCCAATGTCCACGATGGCGATATTTTTCTAGCGTTACCAGGGGCGAAGACCCATGGTGGCGCATTCCTGACATCCGCTGTGGAGCGTGGTGCGAGGGCGGTTCTCACTGACAACGCAGGTCGTGACCTTTCCTCCGGTCATACATCTGCAATCCCCGTGTTAGTAGTTCCGAATCCACGCTCCCAGGCCGGATACCTTGCAAGTTGGTTCCACAATTCACCGAGCTCTGATTTATTTCTAGCTGGAATAACAGGCACTAATGGCAAGACCACAACCACTTATTTACTTCATCAAATCTGGCAACAGTCTCGCTTTG
>RGDC01000211.1 GCA_009918005.1 Actinomycetota bacterium | reverse complement strand
CGAACCGCTTTGGTGCACAAAGCTTTCACTTTGCCTGGAGTATCGGCACCTTCTAACGTTGTTAAATCAACCATTGTGATCGCAGTTTCAATTGCCCAGCGCTTAGAACTTGTCTTAATGCTTCGTGTTGCAAGCATCGCGGCGCGAGCATCTGCGCCAACTTGGTCGACACCGGAAAGATTATTGAGGTAACTCTTTAGCGAGGCTTCGCTGCCATCAACTAAACCGTAAAAACTCACGATAACAATTCCTTCAGCGGTGGTCGTAGTTGATCCAAAACTACCTGAGCAGCCTTGGAATCCCTTTCAATTGCCTCAATGTAACACTTCATCTTTGCTTCAGTACCGCTTGGGCGAATGATGATTCGAACGCCACCATCTAGCCAGATTCGAATTCCATCAGTTGGTGGCAAACCGTCGGTAGGTGTAGCTAAATCATCGATTGAAGTAACTAATCTTCCAGCAATCTCTTGAGGGGGATTACTGCGTAAGCCTCCGAGAATGACGCCAACCTTAGAAAGATCACTTAAGCGAATTGAAATTTGTTCTGTTGCATGAAAACCATGGCGTGCCCAAATCTCATCAAGTAAATCAAGCAGAGTTTTGCCTTCAGCTGCCAGGTCTGTTGCAATTTGTGCCAAAGTTATTGCCGCCGATACTCCATCTTTGTCATTTACTGTCACCGCATCAACGGCATACCCAAGGGCTTCTTCATATCCAAAAGTTAGATTCTCGATTTTTGCTAGCCATTTAAAGCCTGTCAAGGTTTCTTTGAAATCCAGTTTGTAGTGCGCGGCAATTTTTCGAACGATAGATGAAGAAACAATTGAATTAGCAAATACTCCTGAATCGATTTTCCGCGCAATGGATTCGGCAAAAATCGCCCCAAGTTCATCTCCGCGTAGCATTCTCCACCCGGTTACTGGATCATTAACTGCAGCTGCGCATCTATCAGCATCAGGATCATTGGCAATAACTAAGTGAGCATCAAATGCCTTTGCAGTTTCTAACGCTAAATCAATTGCACCTGGTTCTTCAGGGTTTGGAAAGGCCACCGTTGGGAAATCAGGATCTGGCGCAGCTTGTGCATCCACCAAGA
>RGDC01000022.1 GCA_009918005.1 Actinomycetota bacterium | reverse complement strand
AATAATTCCGCGGAATTTTTGTAGATTGGCGGGTCCGGTTCGGGCCCGCTTTTCTTTTGGAAAGGAGAGTCAATGACATCGTTTATCGATCAAGTCACTCTCCATGTCCAAGGTGGCAATGGCGGTCATGGTTGTGCCTCCGTTCACCGCGAGAAGTTCAAGCCATTAGGCGGACCTGATGGCGGCAATGGCGGCAATGGCGGAGACGTAGTTCTTGTTGTTGATCCATCAGTTACAACCCTTCTTGATTTTCATCGCAGCCCCCATCGCAGTGCAGGTAATGGCAAGCCAGGTCAGGGCGATCACCGCAACGGCGCGTATGGCGAACATCTTGAATTAGCAGTACCAGAAGGAACGGTAGTTTCACTTTCCGATGGAACTGTATTGACTGACATGTTAGGTATCGGCACGCGTTATGTGATTGCTGCTGGTGGCCGAGGTGGCCTTGGTAATGCGGCTTTGGCATCAACCAAACGCAAAGCGCCAGGCTTTGCTCTCCTTGGTGAAAAAGGCGTTACGCGCGATGTGATTCTTGAATTAAAGACCGTTGCTGATGTCGGACTTGTTGGGTATCCGAGCGCAGGAAAGTCGTCACTGATTGCTGCGATGTCAGCAGCTCGACCAAAGATTGCTGACTACCCGTTTACAACTTTGGAACCAAACCTTGGTGTGGTTCGCTCCGGGGAAATGATCTTCACGATGGCAGACGTTCCTGGTCTGATTCCAGGAGCGAGTGAAGGTAAAGGTTTAGGGCTCGAGTTCCTTCGCCACATTGAGCGTTGTGCAGCCCTAGTGCACGTTTTGGACTGTGCGACTTTAGAACCTAATCGCGATCCGCTAACCGATTTAGATGTAATCGAAAATGAACTAAAGCAATACGGCGGCCTAGAAGACCGACCACGCGTTGTAGTGCTAAACAAAATTGATATTCCAGAAGGACGCGAACTAGCTGAGTTTGTTTTACCTGATTTACATGCACGTGGTTATCAAGTTTTCTTAGTCTCTGCAGTTAGCCATGAAGGACTCCGAGAACTTGGATTTGCCCTAGCCGAAATAGTTAAGGCATCCCGAGCCGAAGCAATCTTTGCGGCTGAGAATCGACCACGCGTTATTGTCACTCCAAAATCAGTTGATGACTCCGGATTCACCGTCACAGCTGAAAAGTCGGGTGCCGAAACTATTCGTTACCGTGTTGTTGGCGAGCGACCAGAGCGCTGGATTCATCAGACTGACTTTGCAAATGATGAAGCCGTTGGTTACTTGGCTGATCGGTTGGCGCGGGCAGGCATTGAACTTGAGTTAGCCAAGGCTGGCGCAGTTGCCGGCGATGAAGTTGTTATCGGCGAAGGACCAAGTGCAGTTGTCTTCGATTGGGCGCCTACGGCAGGGGATCTACATCAAGGTCCACGTGGTACCGATCAGCGCCTTTACGACAAACGTCGCCTTAGTGCTGATGAACGTCTTGCGATCCACAGAATTCGCCAGTTCGGAACTGGAGAACCTGAGGAAGTTATCGATCCGCTAATCATCGAAGACTTTGATGAAGATTTAGAACCTGAGGACTTGAACTAATTACTCAGCTGCCATTGCGGTGTCGTTTGTTTTCCGCCTAGGGCTAACTCCGCGGTGATTTTTCCAATTGTCGGCACAAACTTAAATCCGTGACCTGAGCACGGGGAGCACACAGTAATTGGCCCACGGCGATCCAAGATGAAGTCTTCATCTGGGGTGTTTGTAAATAGACAAGTGGTTGCCACTGCAGTTTCTAAATCTAAACCTGGGAACCAATGTGCAACGTATTGCTTCATGTCATCTAGATGCTTTTGGCTAATTTCAAAATCTCGGTTATCCGGATCGATCGCCTTTCGATCACTCCAGGTGCCAACTTTAAACCCTTCACCAGGCGTATAAAGTCCGTAGGCACTTGCCTCAAGTGGTGAGCCCCCGCGACCGTTAGCGCCATGATGTAAAAAGCTCGGCCACAAGGATTCAGATTCCAGACCAGCTATTGGTTGGAAGTGCGCTGGCTGCCCGGCATCAACAATTAACTCTGGAAGGTTAACTAGGTGCCCAACCAATTTTTTAACCCAGCCGCCTGCAGCTACAACTAAAGATGGGGTGCGCCAAGTTTTCGATTCGGTTTCGACAATTGCATGATCACCGTCAAGGTGAATTGAAAGCACAGGAGTGTTCAAATGAACATCTCCACCTAGTTCTTTGGTCCTCCTAATCAAAGTCTCGACCGTTTTGTCGGCAAAGCATCTTCCGCCATCTGGGCTGTAAAGCACATGATCTTCAAAATTCATTCCTGGCCAGCGATTTCGAGCCTCGGTAGCATCCATGCGCTCGTAACTTCGGCCATGCCGATCTAGGCTGATTGCAATTTCGTCAATTGCTTCCTGATATCCATGATCAAGTTGGCCGTTTTGTTCAAGTAAATGTTCGCCCGAGTCAGCTTCCAATTCTCGCCAATCAGGCAGAGCTCGTGCTGCAAGATCTGTGTAAAGGGGAGTGCGATAAGAAAGTCGAAAAATTCGAGTCCCGCCGTGCGAACTACCTTTGTTGTGGGCAACGCCAAACTGTTCAATTAAGGCAACGTCTTTACCTTGCAGGGCAAGTTGCCAGGCAGTAGCACTTCCCATGGCACCAGCGCCAATCACAACGTGGTCAATGTGTTCCAAGGCAAATACCCTTCAAGTTCGGCGATTAGCACAACACTAGTTGCAAGTATTCTTGTAGGTATGAGGGTTGGCATATTGGGCGGGACTTTTGACCCAATACATATCGGGCATCTAATTGCTGCCAGTTCAGTTTATGAAGCCCTCAAGCTGGACTCTGTGGTTTTCATGCCGGCAGGTGATCCTTGGCAGAAGCGAGATCGAGAACTTAGTACGGGACAACAACGTCTCGAGATGGTCAAGCTAGCAACTAGCGACGATGCTCGGTTCCAAGCAAGTGACATTGAGATTTCTAGAAGTGGACCAACTTACGCGATTGATACGGTTCGGGAGTGGAAGCGCCGGAATCCAGAGGATGAATTATTTTGGATCGTTGGCTCTGATGCGCTTAGTGGAATTCCAAGTTGGCACGAATGGGAAGCTTTTGTAAGTGAAGTGACTGTTATCGCAGTCAATCGCATCGGACAAAGTGCCTCGGTTCCATTTGAAGTTGTATCTGTTGAGATGCCTGAAGTTCGAATCTCAGCTACGCAATTGCGAGACAGATTTACTAATAAATTAGATACGCAGTATTTAGTTCCACCCAAAGTGAGCGAATACATTTCGGATCAAGGTCTGTATCAAGCGTGAACCGAATCCCGTCATTTTTAAAGTGGCTAATTAGCTCGATCTTGGCAATTGCGGTCCTCACTGGAGTCTTCGTCCTGAGAGGTGATGGCCAGGCTGCACCTCTCCCACCTGAAATCACAGCAAGTCCATCATCAAGTTCAACAGCCAAGCCGGCAACGGATATAAATAACTTGATGATTGCCCTGCTTGATTCAAAGCAAAAAATTGTCTCTGTCACGGTACTCAGACAGTCAAGTGATGGAACCAAATTCGCCATTGTGAATATTGATCCAGCGACGTTAATCGTCCCGCCCGGTCAAGGCTTTGTTCCAATCAGTGACGCTGGCCTACAAGGCTCATTCACTGGCGTTGATAAAGCGATTTCAGGTGCACTTGGAATTCCGATTGATGGCTCAATTTATCTTCGGCGCCTGGCCTTAGCAGGCCTGGTTGATGACGTTGGCGGCGTAACAATTGATTCTAAGAATCTTTACCGGGTTAGTGAGGAAGGTAAGCCAGCTCAATATGTTCGTCTCGGAAGCGCCGTTCTTGAAGGCGGGGAAGCTGCCGGTTATGCGATGGTTAAATCTAAATTTGAAACCACCGATGAATTTATGGCTCGAACCAATCAAGTTTTGCGAGCAGTCTTTGAAAATCAACAAGGTGACCAAGCTCGGGTTGACGAAGTGCTTTCCGCATTAGGTTCACTGGCTAAATCAAATGTTTCAACCCAGAGCATTGCTCGAATGTTGGTGGAACTTCGCATTGCAAATCTTTGGCCAAACGCAAGCATTTCCCGCGCCCCAAGTAATTAAGTAGTCTTAGAGTCTTGATAAGAAAGTGTGGAATTTGTGTCTGCCTCTGAATATGCCTTAAAGATTGCAAAGATTGCGGCGCAAGCGGCTTATGACAAAAAAGCCGAAAACATTGTGTTACTTGATGTCAGTGAACATCTAGTTATTACAGACATATTCGTGATTGCCTCTGCTGACAACGAACGCCAAGTCGGTGCAATTGTCGATGCCATTGAGGCCGCACTTGATGAAATTGATGTTGATCCAATTCGTCGTGAAGGCAATCGAGAGGGTCGTTGGGTGCTTTTGGATTACTTCGACATTGTCGTGCACGTCCAACAAGATGAAGAACGAAGCCTTTATGACCTTGAGCGTCTTTGGAGCGATTGTCCTCACATTCCGGTGGAATTGGTATGAGCGCTCGTCGCATTGTTCTTTGGCGCCACGGCCAAACGGTTTGGAATGCCGAGAACCGGCATCAGGGGCAAATTGATATTCCGCTGAATGACGTTGGAATTGAACAAGCTCGACATGCTGCGCAAACTTTGCTTGCGATGAAACCTACTCACGTTATCGCCAGTGATCTTTCTCGAGCTCTTGAGACGGGACGGACATTATCTGACCTCGCAGGAATCGAACTAACTGTTGATGAACGTTTGCGAGAAACTTTTGCTGGGGAATGGCAAGGCATGACTAGAAATGAAATCATCGCCAAATACCCAGAAGATTACGCAGCGTGGGGTGGTGACTCTGAAATTCGCCCTGGCGGTGGTGAAACTCGGTGGGAAGTTTCCGAGCGGGTAGTTGAAGCAATTGAAAGTGCGCTAACTAAAGTTCCTGCTGGTGGAACTTTAGTTGTGGCATCACATGGTGGTGCGCTGCGTTCTGCACTTGGTCGACTTTTGGGATTAGCACCAGAGCAGTGGACGATCCTTGGTGTGCTCGCAAACGCACAATGGTCAGTGCTTTCTGAACTTGATGAGAACTTGCCAAAGTTGCCTGGCTTAAAGTGGCGACTGCAGGAATACAACGCAGGCTCGTTACCTGAGCCTGCAATTGGTGATGATAAGTAAAAACAAAAGACACCCGAAGGTGTCTCATGTTTTGTTGGTGGAGCTGAGGGGATTCGAACCCCTGACCCCTTGCATGCCATGCAAGTGCGCTACCAGCTGCGCCACAGCCCCGAACCTTGTCAATGTTAGCGGAGATCTAAGTTTGTCGGTAATTCGCCTTGTAAAAACCTTCTTCGTTAAAACGCTCCGCTCGCGTCCCCAAATTCAGTATGCCGATCCTGTGGATCAGCATGAAATCTAGGGACCGACGCTCACTCCGTAGTTTTGCCTCAGAAGTTTTTCCAAGCGCCAGAAACTGATGCATCCTCTCAGTTTGGTAATGGCTGAATGCATTGCAGTGAGCGTTACGATGATTGGTAAGTGTCGATAAGGAGTTGGAATGGTTGCTAAGAATTTAAAGTTGCTGGTTGCGACAGCATTAGTTATTTCACTTGCCGCTTGTGGCTCCGAATCTACTGCTTCAAATTCGGAACCTGATCCGCAATCAACCGGTGCATTCCCAACTTCTGGTTCTGGCGAACTGCACCTTTACAACTGGACTGATTACATTGACCCAGCCGAGATAGCCCGATTCACTGATGAAACAGGCATCGAAGTAATCCTTGATACTTTTGATAGCAACGAGACGCTATTAGCTAAATTACAATCTGGCTCTACTGGCTACGACGTGATTGTGCCATCGGACTACATGGTGCAACAGATGGTTGAATTAAATCTGATACAAAATATTGGCGTCAAAGATTTTCCTAATGCGAAAAACATAAAGCCAGAAGCAATGAATGTGATTTTCGATAAAGGGCGCAACTACACAGCGCCTTACATGTACGGCACCACAGGAATTATTTGTAACCCGATCGCTGAACCTAAATGTAAAGATATGAAATCTTGGCATGACTTCTTTACTTTCAACCTGGCTAAAACGGATGTTTTGAAAGACCAGGTTGAGGTAGTTTCGGCAGCACTTAGGGCAGTTGGTGTTCCAGCAAATGATCTTTGTACAACTGACAAGTCTAAGTATTTAGCGGCGCAAGAATTGCTATCCAGATTTAAGCCTGCGGTAATTGAATCAGACGGTTCAATCGAGCGTGTGCTGGGTGGAATTAGTAATGTGCGCCAAAATTGGAACGGTGACTCACATCGCATGAAGGTTGAGAATCCTGATTTGGTTTACATCTATCCATCTGAGGGAGTGAATCTCTGGAGTGATCAATTTGCCGTTCCAGTTGGAGCACCAAATTTAGACAACGCCAAAATATTTATTAACTGGATGATGGATCCTAAGAACATCGCGAAGGAAACTAATTTCACGGGTTATGACAATTCGATCATTGGTTCAAGTGATTACTTTGATCCGTCACTGAAAAATGATCCAGCAGTCAATGTTCCCGCTGAGTACTTACCTTTGCTTTCACCAATTCCAAACTGTGGGCAAGAGGCTCGAGATCTTTACACCCAAGTCTTTACTTCTTGGACTACTGAACAATAATCATTCCAGTTGTGAACTAGTTACCAGATATCTCCGAGGGTGTAGCCAGTTTGGAATGGATCCGAAGGATCTATTTCCCAGCTAGCGGTTCCAGTAACCCAGGCACTTCCTCGAATTGTTGGAGTTACCGCATCGTATTGACCGATTTTTGTTGGCTCATTGACTTGGCCGTAGAACTTAGTGCCCAAGAAGCTCATGTGGGAAAACTCTTCGCCAAGGGCAAGTTGGCCTCGGGTATAAAGTCCTGACATTCGCCCGCAAGTTCCAGTTCCACAAGGGGAGCGATCCAGCATGCCTTTCCAAGTCTCGGGATCAGCTGTTAAGTCATCGCCCGTCAACACTGCTGAATTCTGCGCTTGCTTACCAGGTTCACGATCACCGTTGTGCAAGATCACGATGCCAACTTTATTGATGCTTGGATTTTCTGGATGTTCAAACTGCAACTGCTGGTTTACTGCGAATTTAATGGCAGCACCCGCGCGCGTGATTGCTTTTGCATTCTCGGGCTTAATTTCTAACCCAACGTTGGCAATGTTGGTCTGGGCAAAAAACTGACCTCCGAAAACTAAATCAACGGGAATCGGGCCATACTCAGGAACATCAACAACCTTGTCAATGTAAACCGTGAAAGCTGGAACGTTCCGAATCGAAACATCCAGCACTTTGCCATCTTTGCAGCGAGCCAGAACTGAAATGGTTCCAACTGCGGTATCGATCGTGACTGTGGTTTCCGGCTCGTGCATCTTTACGATGCCTTTTTCAAGTGCAGCAGTGACAGCACACATTGTGTTACTGCCAGACATTGCAGTAAAGCCACCTTGCTCAAGAACAATGATTCCAAAATCCGATCCAGTATTGACTGGAGGCAAAATGAAAACTCCACATAACGCTGGATACCCACGTGGCTCATGAAGGATTGCGTGCCGGAACCAATCTAGATTTGCTTCACAGCTAGGTGCGCCATGTTAGTGATTACTCGACCGCCTTCGCCTTCAGCATGAGCCTCAATCGTTTCGATTATTAGTTTCTCAGCCATGACTAAACCGTCTTAACTCCTGCCGCATTAAGCAACTTTGCAAAGTGTGCTTTTTGCTCGCTTGAAAGTGGTAATCCTGGCGGTCGCACTGGACCAACAGGAGCACCAATAAGTTCACAACCTGCTTTGATGCCTGCGTAGTAGTTAACTGATTCGAGGAAGTCGCAGATTGGCCAAATCTTTTTCCAAAGTTCTCGACCTGCAGTGAGATTGTTATCAACTGCAAGCGCGTTATAAAGAGCAACAGCTAGATCTGGAATAACGGTGGCTGTTCCCCAAACTGATGCTTCAGCGCCGCTTGCCAAGCCAAAAAACGTCAAAGTATCCCAGCCGTTAAACGCCTTGATCTTGTCTGAACGATTGGCAAGTAAGTCAGCCATAGTTACGGCGTCGCCTGATGTGTCCTTTAAGTACTTAACTCCTGGAATTTCACCTAGAGTCGCAATTTGTTCGGCATTAAGCGTTACCCCAGTTGAACTTGGAATGTTGTAGTACATAACTGGAATTGAAATTGATTCGGCTACCGAACGCATAAATAATTGGAGTTCTACAAAGTTAGGTGCTGCATAAAACGGTGGTAACAGCATGACACCTGTTGAGCCAGCTTTTTCCGCATGCTTAGCCAAGGAGATAGCTTCCTTTGTTGATGTAGAACCAACCCCCGCAAAAACGTGACAACGCCCGGCTGCAGCTTCGTTTACAACTTCGAAAACTCGGCGATACTCTTCTGGCGTCAGAGTCATGAATTCACCAGTTGTTCCTGTTGGAACCACGCCATGAATTCCGGCATCAACTAGTCGATTGATCTGCGCATGCATTGCAGGTTCATCAAGCGCACTGCCATCGGAGGTGAATGGAGTTGTGATGGCTGCCAGGATTCCACGAATTTCAGTAGTCATGTATTTACTCTCTGCTAATTAAACGATGTCGTTTTCAGTGACAAACATACGTTCGCGCGCTGATAGGTGTGCCAAGGAATCAGCGGCAACACCTTTTCCAATTTCAGTTGCGTAGGCAGCTTCAAAATCTTCTTTGGAATCAAACCAAAGTTCTGAAACGCCGTCATAAGCACTGCCATCATCGGCAAGATTAAAGACAATCTTTCGCACACCAGGCAGCTGTGCAGCTTTACCCGAATGGTCAACTAGCCACCACTGCTTGAAGTCATCATGAGTCATGTCTTCACCACGCTTTAATAGGATTATTGCTTTAAACATTTACTTCACCTTTGTTACGCGAGCGTGTGGACGTCCGCCGATTGAATAAACGATTGCAATAACCATTTCGTTAGCACGTGGTGCGTCACCGATTGTGATCTCGGCAGAATCCATGTCATCGAATTCCCAACGGTCATCTTTGTTACCGATTGGCATGGTTATTGATGCGCCAGGTCCAGCAACTTTCTTTGTACCAGGAATGATGTCTGCGCCACCACCAATCGCTGCGCGTACCGAAGCGCCAAAGCGTGGATGCAGAACTGCAGCGGTATGTTCTAGTTCGCCGTCAGTTCCCACAATCGCACCTTTGCCATAGCCGCGAATATCAGAAGCGCTTAAGCCCAAAGCTTCGAGTGCTTTGACGGCGCGATCAGCCAGGATGGCAGTTACTTCGATGCTCATCATTTCGAGCTCAGTTAAGTCCTGCACCAGAGCCTTGCCAGCCAGAGGGTTAGTTACTACTGCGGCAGCAATGACTTTTACGGTTGCAGGGGAAACCGAGGTGCCACTTTCGCGGAGGGTTTCTTGGGTGGATACGACAATTGAGCGGATTTCAGTCATGGACATAACCTACCTCGCTAACCCCGTGCTCCACCCACTAGATTTGGGTATTACCGCAACAAGGAGAACTCATGACTAACCACATCACGCACTGGATCGACGGCAAGCTTTGGACAGGTAAAGCAGCCCGCACTGGTGAGGTTTATAACCCTGCAACAGGCAAATTGTCCGGAACCGTTGATTTCGCTTCAACTGCTGACATGGACGAAGCCGTTGCCGTTGCTAAGCGTGCTGGCGCTGAATGGGCAGCTACTTCGCTTTCCAAGCGTGTTACAACCATGTTTGCCTTCCGCGAAATTCTTAATGCACGTAAAGAAGAACTTGCAGCGATTATTACTGCCGAGCATGGCAAAGTGCTTTCTGATGCGCTTGGCGAAGTTATGCGCGGTCAAGAAGTTGTTGAGTTTGCTTGCGGCATCCCACATCTTCTAAAGGGCGGATATTCTGAAAGCGTTTCAACTGGCGTCGATGTTTACAGTATCCGTCAGCCATTAGGTGTTGTCGGAATCATTTCACCGTTCAACTTCCCAGCCATGGTTCCAATGTGGTTCTTCCCGATTGCAATTGCTGCAGGTAACTCAGTAATTGTTAAGCCATCTGAAAAAGATCCAAGCGCTCAAAACTTCATCGCACAGATGTGGAAAGACGCAGGTCTTCCAGACGGTGTATTCAACGTTGTGCATGGAGACAAGGAAGCAGTCGATCGCATTCTTACACACCCAGATATCAAGGCCGTTAGCTTCGTAGGTTCAACTCCAATTGCGAAGTACATCTACGAAACCGGTACTGCTCACGGCAAGCGCATCCAGGCACTTGGTGGCGCGAAGAACCACATGGTTGTGCTGCCAGATGCAGACCTAGATCTAGCAGCAGACTCTGCAGTTAACGCGGGCTTTGGTTCCGCAGGTGAGCGTTGCATGGCGATCTCCGCACTTGTTGCAGTTGGCCCAATTGCTGATGACTTGATCTCAAAAATTGAAGATCGCATGGGCAAGATCGTTACCGGCGATGGAACTCGTGGCACTGACATGGGTCCACTTGTAACCGGTGTTCACCGCGACAAGGTCAAGGGCTACATCGACACCGGTGTTGCTGAAGGCGCCAAGGTAGTCGTCGATGGCCGCGATGTTGTTCCAGACAGCGACGGTGAAGGTTACTTCATCGGACCAACTCTGTTCGACAACGTAACTAAGGATATGACGATCTACAAAGAAGAAATCTTCGGACCAGTTCTTTCAGTAGTTCGCGCAAACACTTACGAAGAAGCCTTGAAGCTAATCAACGATCATCCATATGGCAATGGAACTGCGATCTTTACTAACGATGGTGGCGCTGCACGTCGCTTCCAAAATGAAGTTGAAGTTGGCATGATCGGCATTAACGTGCCAATTCCAGTTCCAATGGCTTACTTCTCATTCGGTGGTTGGAAAGCATCACTCTTTGGCGATACCCACGCTCACGGAACTGAAGGCGTTCACTTCTTCACCCGTGGCAAGGTTGTAACCAGCCGTTGGTTGGATCCAAGCCATGGTGGATTGAACCTTGGCTTCCCAACAAACGGCTAAACACCGCAAGCGATCTGACGGTCGCGCACTTGGAATCTCTGCTGTTGCCCTAGGGACAATTCTCTGGGGCACGGTAGGTCCAGTCGTAAAGCTTTTCCCAGACGGAACGGCATTTCAATACTCATTAGTTCGCAACTTATCTGGAACCACAGCGCTCTGGTTAATGGTTTTGTTTTCTAAGAATAAACGCCGCTACACAAAACAAGACATAGTTCCGATTCTGGTCGCTGGAACTGGCGCGGCACTGTTCTTTCCGCTTTACATTAAAGCTTTTGAATTGACCGGTGTCGGTGTGGCAGCCGTTGTCTCGATTGGCGTTGCTCCAATTTTTGTTGGCTTGATTGCCTGGATTGCATTGAAACAACCACCGGGTAAGCAATGGGCTTATGGCACGTTGGTTGCAGTAACTGGAGTGGTGGCACTCAACTGGCCCAGCGGCAACAGCACAGTCAATGTCCTTGGAATTGGCTTTGCGTTAGCAGCAGCCTTTGGTTATTCATTGCAAGCTACCGGCATGGGCATGATCTCAACGCGCCACACTCCGTATCAATGCGTTGCACCGATGTTCACAATCGGAACTATTTTCCAGGCACCGCTTAGCTATGGCAAAGACTTTACTTTTTTGCGAGACCCGGTGTTATTGCTCGGAGCGCTCTATGGTGGCGTCGTTACCGTTGCGCTCGCTTATGCGTTTTTCATCTATGGCATCGCCAGAATTGGAGCGGCAACTGCAGTAACGGTTGGCTTGATGGAACCACTCACTGCGTCGATTTTGGGTGTCGTGCTTTTGGGAGAAACAGTTTCTGCCATCGGGATCTTGGGATCAGTATTGATTCTTGCGGGATTAGTTGTAGTGAGCCGGCCACCTAAAGAAACGGCCAAAATTAATAGTTAGCTTTTACTTTTCTTCAGTTGAATCGTCGCGCTTATCGGTGAACGACGCGATCAAGTAAAGAACTCCGGCTGCAAGAACTGGAATTGCAATTTTTAGAGATGATCCTGTATGACCGTCGGTATTTGAAGTTGCCATCAGATTAAGGGCTGATAGCCCAATCAAAATAATTGCTACAAAGCGAGTTCGGCGCTGATATCCATAAATTGCGAGCGGCGCAGTCAAAGCAAATAGAGCGGTTGTGATTATTGGTCCATCGGAATTGAGAATTGTATTCCACCAACTAGGGGCCAGTGACTGCCAAAGCAATAATCCCAGAACTGACATCGACCAGATCATCAGCAATGGGAATGCAATCATTGGGCGACGCCAAGCTAGCCAGCAGCCAATCACCATTGGAAATAGCCACGCGGCAGTGAACGCAAGTCCAAACAGTCCTGAATGATCTGCCAAGGTTTGATTAATTGTTATTAGGCTGCCGATACCCGCAAAAGCAAGAACCAAGTACAACGCTAACTTGCGAACATTTTCCATGCTTTTACCTTACGAGTTTTGCAAGTGTCCCATTCGCAACGACATTCACGGCAGCTTGCATATCTGGTGCTAGGAAACGATCAGGACCTGGCCCTTGGCTGGTTTTCCGCAATTCTGATACAGCCTTGCCCGTGATTTGTGATGCCTGAAGTGGGGCACGAAGGTCAATTGCTCGGGCAGCCGTCAGGTATTCAATACCAACAATCTTGGTTAGATTTTCAACGACTTGGCGAAGTTTGCGACCTGCACTCCAACCCATAGATACGTGATCTTCTTGCATCGCAGAACTTGGAATCGAATCAACACTTGCAGGGGAGGCAAGTCGCTTATTTTCGGAAACTAACGCAGCTTGCGTGTATTGCGCGATCATCAAACCGGAATCCACGCCTGGATCATCCGCAAGAAATGGTGGCAATCCATGGGAGCGAGCCTTATCGAGCATGCGATCAGTCCGACGTTCGCAAATTGAACCTAGATCTGCTGCCGCGATTGCCAAAAAATCCAAAACATAAGCAACCGGAGCACCATGGAAGTTTCCATTTGATGAAACTCGACCATCAGCAAGAACCACGGGATTATCGACGGCGGCGTCAAGCTCACGAGTTGCTACCAAAGTTGCGTGCGCAATGGTGTCGCGAACTGCACCAGTTACTTGCGGCGCACAACGAAGTGAGTACGCATCCTGCACAACTGAGGTGTCATTTATGTGGGAGGCCACAATCGGGCTTGCTTTCAAAACATTCAACATGTTGGCTGCGCTCAATGCTTGACCTGGATGCGGGCGAAGTGGACCATGCAGTTCCGGCAAGAACACTTGATCGGTTCCAAGCAGCGCTTCAACACTCATGGCTGCAGTGACATCAACCGAATCACACAGCATGGTTAAGTCATCAATTGCCATAATCAACATGCCAAGCATGCCGTCTGTGCCATTGATTAGCGCTAGACCTTCTTTTTCGCGAAGTTCTACCGGTTCAATTCCAGCTGCCTTCAACGCATCAGCAGCTGGTGAGATTCGACCATCGTTACCAACAACTTCACCTTCACCCATTAGCACGAGTGCGCAGTGCGCAAGTGGCGCTAGATCTCCGCTGCAACCGAGGGATCCAAATTCATAAACCGCTGGCGTGATACCAGCATTAAGAATCGCTGCCATGGTTTCAACAACTACTGGACGAACGCCAGTATGACCAGAGCAAAGCGTCTTTAGCCGCAGTGTCATCAAAGCGCGCGTTACTTCACGTTCAACTAAGTTGCCAAGGCCTGCGGCATGGGAACGAATCAGTGACTTCTGAAGTTGTACTCGATATTCGGGAGTTACGTGACGATTAGCCAGCGCACCAAATCCAGTTGAAATTCCATAAACCGGATCTGGTGAGGAAGCTAGCGCATCAACTCGACTGCGAGTTAAGGCAACGGCTTCGATCGTGGCCTGTGCAATAACTACTTTTGCATCATGGCGAGCAACTGCAAGTACGTCTTCAAATGTCATTCCGGTGGTTTTGATAACCACTTCAGTGCGACTCATGCGAGATCTCCTTTTGTGAAAATGACATTTCCATCTTTCCAAGTAGTACTAACTAGCGGCACACCAGGTCGGTAAGCCAAGTGAATGTAACTTGGGGCGTTAAGTAAAGCAAAGTCCGCTTTCGCACCGATAGATAGGTGACCCACGTCATCCCGGCGAAGCGAAATCGCCCCACCCATGGTTGCGGCGAATAATGCTTCATCAACTGTCAGGTGCATTTCGCGCACTGCCAGGGCAATCATTAACGGCATGTTGGTTGTGAAGGAACTTCCCGGATTGCAATCAGGGGAGAGCGCTACAACAGCGCCAGAATCCAGCAGATCTCGGCCACGCGGGTAATGCGGTGCGCGGGTGCTGAAGTCAGCTCCAGGGACTAATCCAGCCACAGTATCGCTGGCTGCAAGTGCATTAATGTCATCGTCCGTTAAGAAGGTCAGGTGATCTGCGCTGGCGCAATCTAATTCAATGGCCATCGCGATGCCATCGCCTTGTTCTAATTGATTCAAATGAATTCGCGGCTTTAAGTTCTTGGCAATGCCAGCTTCCAAGATTCTCCGCGATTGCGCAGTATTAAACGCACCACGATCACAAAACACATCGATCCAGCTTGAATGCGGTGCACAAGCATCAAGCATTTGGCCAACTACTAACTCGACGTAACCATCAGCATCAGAACTGAATTCCTGCGCAACTAAATGAGCGCCAAGGTAGGTAACTTCATCAGTTAACTCAGATGCGATTCGCACACTTCGTTCTTCGGTTGCCACATCGAGGCCGTAACCAGATTTAATCTCAACAGTTGTAGTGCCTGACTCGTGCATTTCTGTAATTAGCTTCTGGGCGCCAATTCGTAATTGATCATCGCTAGCTTTTCGGGTTGCCTCAGTTGTTACTTTGATGCCACCTGCTGAATAGGAAACCCCTGCCATTCGCGCTGCGAACTCTTCCGATCGGTCGCCAGCAAACATCAAGTGCGAGTGACTATCAACAAAGCCAGGAATCAGACTTCGGCCACCAACATCAGTCTTGGGAATACTTGAATCCGCTTCACTTGCTTGACCAACCCAACTGACAATGCCATCAGTAACAGTTATTGCAGCGTTAGTTAT
>RGDC01000210.1 GCA_009918005.1 Actinomycetota bacterium | reverse complement strand
AGTGCGGCTGCAATAGCTGACTCCCAGCCATTTTCAATCTGCATAAGTGCTGCAACTGAACCTAGGATTCCAGACATAGTGTCGGTTGCAGCTAGGACCGCTGCGCCACCATCACGACGCGCCATACCTTGCTCAAGTGCTTCTAATCGAGCTATCGCGCCCGCACGTTCACGTTCAGCTTCTTGCTCTTCCAGCTTGGCCGACTCTAATTCCTTTTCGGCATCCACTAACGCACGTGAAGACTCATCATGCTCACTGTCGAGTCCAAGTTCACCAGCATCCATTCCTGCTACTTGGCTTTCGAGGGCAGTGAATTCCTGGGCCGCCTGATCCGCGCGCTCCCGAGCTTCCGCTAGCCGTTCATCAAGGCGTTGGATTTCAGCCGAGCGCGCATCTAGTCGAGACTTTGCGGCAGCAACTTGACCGGCTATTCGGGCTAGACCTTCGCGTCGATCCGCAACTGCGCGGGTTGCTGCGTAAAGGCGGGCATCCTCAGCAGCAAGTGCAGCCTCTGCTGAAGTTCGCTCACTAATTGCGCCATTAAGCGCTAACCGATCTGCATCTACTTGCCCGGCAAGTTCAGATTCTTGAACTCGCAAAGTATGTGCTTCGCGATCGATCTCTTCTGGATCGCGGCCGCGCTGAACTTCCTCTTCTTCAGTTTCACCTAGGCGCACACGCTCTTTGGCAAGTGCCATAGTGGAACGAAGGCGTTCTTGTTGGGCGCCTAAGGCATAGAAAGTATTTTGCGCCCGATCAACTTGAGGTGCTGATTCAGCAATCGCTGCATCCAGAATCGCTTCGCGAGCTTTTGCTGCAGTCAATTCACTTTCGACCTCGCTGCGGCGCTCACGCAATGCAGTTTCATCTGCAATTTCTGCTGCTAAGGCAGATTTCATCTGAGTTAAGTCATCTGCCAGCAATCGAAGTCTGGAGTCACGAACATCGGATTGAATAACGTTTGCTCGCCTGGCTACTTCAGCCTGTCGGCCAAGTGGCTTAAGTTGACGACGAAGTTCATTGGTTAGATCCTCAACGCGCGTGAGGTTGACTTCCATCGCATCGAGTTTGCGAAGCGCTTTTTCTTTACGCTTGCGATGCTTTAGTACTCCGGCTGCTTCTTCGATGTAGCCGCGTCGT
>RGDC01000209.1 GCA_009918005.1 Actinomycetota bacterium | reverse complement strand
AGTATTAGATATTCCATTCCACTTTGCATACGCGGTAAGTGAAGCAGTCGGAGTGTAATTAGCTCCGGCAGCCCCAATCGAAGTTGTTAAGCCGGCGTCGGAATACCATCCACCGAACGTGTATCCAGTACGTGTTGGTGTTGGTAGAACTAGCGCACTTGAGCCAGTGGAATAGGTAGCGCTTGAGGTGCCGTTGCCGCCTGTTGCGCTGTTGTAGTTGTAATTGACCGTGAAAGAATTTGCTGTCCACTGAGCATATATCGTGAAATCTGCTGTATTAGTTGGAGTGATGACCGCACTTGCGTCGCCGAGCCTAGTGCCGCCTGACGCTGCGTCGTACCACCCGTTAAATGTATAACCACTTCGTGTCGGCGCTACCGGAAGAGTAAGAGTATTCCCATAAATCCATGATGAAATCGTTGGTGCGCTCGAATAAAGGCTACTGATTTCACTCGCACTCAAGCCTCGGTTATAAATGACGATATCGTCCAAGGTTCCGTAGAACCATTCACTGTTATTTGTCGTACCAATTCTGAAATTTACATTGTCAACGCTAGGGGCGCTAACCGTTCTTGAAACAATTTGTGTTCCATTGACATAAATACGTTGAGTCGTACCATCGTAGGTAGCGATGACATAGATCCATGTATTGGTGGCGATGGAGTAATTACCTAGTAAATCGTTATCCCACCAGTAATTATAAAAACCACTATTTCCATTTGTGCGCAGCGCATTGGTTCTACTGCCAGATCCCCAGGTACCCCAACCCAAAATGCCTTGGCTGCCGGCTGAGGTGGTTTTCATCCAGCCGCCGATTGTGTATTGACTTGAACCTACAGGAAGATTCGCAACAGTTCCGCTGAGATATTGACCGCCGTTAAGTGCAAGTCCACCACCATTCTTTCCTGAAGCAGTAAATGTTGCTCCAGCAGAACTCAATGAAGTTCCATCAACAGAATTCTTTCCGAGCGCTGATGAGTCATCGAATGTCCAGTAACCAATAAGGCCGGTTGAGACCGCGCCCCCTCCTTGCGGATCAATCGTTACTGAATAAGTGTTTGCGGTCCACTTCGCGTATGCAGTCAAGGAAGTCGTTGCGCCTGTTGGTGAGTAAGCAGCGCCAGCTGCGCCAATAGAAGT
>RGDC01000208.1 GCA_009918005.1 Actinomycetota bacterium | reverse complement strand
AATCCTCTTCAGTGACCATTTTGTTGATGACTTTACGGATCCGCTCGCTGCCACCTTCGGGAGCAAAAGTTAATCCACTGCGTCGACCATTGCGAGAAAGTTCATTTGCCAAGTCGATGTTGAATGCATCCACTCGAGTACTTGGGAGTGACAGCGAAGTTTGAGTGTCTTCGTATCTATCTGCTAATCCCTTTGCAATTTCAGCAATTTCGGAGTGATCTGCACTGGAAAGTGAAAGTAATCCAATTTCTTCGTAGCCAGTCTTTTCAAGGCCATTTGCAACCATGTCAGCAATTGTGGTCATAGAACGTTCGCGCACTGGACGAGTAATCATGCCAGCCTGACAGAAGCGGCAACCACGAGTGCAGCCACGGAAAATTTCAACGCTCATGCGTTCGTGCACGCTTTCGGCAATTGGAACTAGCGGTGCTTTTGGATACGGCCATTCATCGAGATCCATAACCGTGTGCTTTGCTACGCGCCATGGCACACCTGGACGATTTGGAGTGACTCTACGGATTCGACCATCTTCCAGGTATTCGACGTCATAAAACGACGGAACATACATCACGCCAGACTTTGCAAGACGCATCAAAAGTTCGTCGCGTCCGCCCGGACTTCCTTCGGATTTGAAGGCAGCGATGATGTCAGTTATTGCAAGAACTGCTTGCTCGCCGTCACCAAGAACGGCACCGTCAATAAACATTGAAATAGCTTCAGGATTAAATGCGGCATGTCCACCAGCAATTACTAGCGGGTGAGTTTCATCGCGATCTACCGCGTGCAATGGGACACCAGCTAAATCAATTGCAGTAAGCATGTTGGTGTAACCCAGTTCTGTTGCAAATGAAACACCAAGTGCATCAAATGCTCCAACTGGACGATGGGCATCAACGGTGAATTGTGGAACACCATTTTCCCGCATCAGTTTTTCAAGATCAGGCCAAACTGCATATGTACGTTCGCATAGCGTATCGGCACGTTCATTGAGTACTTCATACAAAATTTGAACGCCTTGGTTTGGGATACCAACCTCGTAAGCGTCGGGATACATGAGGCACCAACGAACTGTGGTGTCATCCCAACGCTTGATGACAGCGTTGAGCTCGCCGCCTACGTACTGAACAGGTTTTTGCACCC
>RGDC01000207.1 GCA_009918005.1 Actinomycetota bacterium | reverse complement strand
TTCAGTGCTTACTTCCGGCGCAGCATCATCGCTAGCGATAATGGCGGCGGCTTCAACATTCTCAACAATCGCCTCAGCAGCGGCTTCAGTGCTTACTTCCGGCGCAACGTCATCGCTTGCGATGACGGCGGCGGCAACCTTTGGGCGAATTGTTGGTGTGCGTGGTTCGTTAGCAACAGCTGCAACGGTCTCGGCAAACTTAGTGTTCTTGTCGACCTTGGCTTCCTTGACTCGCAAAGTTCCTTCAGCGCCTGGTAGGCCCTTGAACTTCTGCCAGTCACCAGTGATCTTTAGCAACACCATTACTGGTTCAGTTGGCTGTGCGCCAACGCCTAGCCAGTACTGAACGCGATCTGAATTGATCTTGATAAGACTTGGTTCTTCTTTTGGATGGTACAAACCGATTTCTTCGATGGCACGGCCATCACGAGCGGTACGGGCGTCGGCAATTACTACGCGGTATTGCGGGTTGCGGATGCTGCCCATGCGCTTAAGTTTGATCTTTACGGCCACGAGTTTTATTTCTCCTGATAATTGGTGTGACATAAAACCGTTGTTGCAGCGGGGGCGCAACTAGTTAATGTCTATGAATCCAACAAGGTTGCGGGTAGAGGGCCGGCTTCCAAGTCGGGATTACTTGATAAATCATGCCAGACAAGGCAAAAATCAGGAAATTGAGGGGAATTGACCCCGATTGAACCCTTTAAATCAGGGGTAAAATATACCTATGTTCGCCAATGTCAAAGTTACTGAAACTACAGTTTTCATTGAGTTTTCTACCTGGGACAAGTTTTTAAATGCCTCGCGCAAGAACATAGCCATCCCCCGCGAGCACATTGTTTCGATCGATACGGGATCAGAAATCCTGAAGGAATGCAAAGGTTTCCGGGCTCCGGGTACATACACATTTTCCCAAACTTATGGTTTTGGGGTCATTGCTGGAACATATCGTCAGCGCCATGGAGTGAAGCATTTCTGGAACGTTCGCGCGAAACTTGCCGACCACACGATTCGCTTCAACTTACTTGGAAGTGAATTCGCCACAGTTGTATTGCAAGTGGAAGATCCGAAAGCTATTTCAGAAAGTCTCGGAATGCACTCGGTATCTCAGTAAGCGTTGCGCTCGGCTCTTCAAATTCAATTCCAGATTCTTG
>RGDC01000206.1 GCA_009918005.1 Actinomycetota bacterium | reverse complement strand
TGAATTTGGCACTCCAGGAGTAAGTCGAAAGAAGTTAACCGATTTGGTTCTCCATGGAAATAAACGCGCGACTGCGGGGTTACTTCGCGAATATGAATTT
Organism: Actinomycetota bacterium; assembly: GCA_009918005.1. Classification (GTDB taxonomy): domain Bacteria; phylum Actinomycetota; class Actinomycetes; order S36-B12; family UBA5976; genus UBA5976. Next base: position 1,100 of record RGDC01000206.1, on the reverse strand, counting down.
GAAGGTGAAGTGATTGAGCATGTTGGTGAACTTCTTGCGCTCATTGATGATGATGGCAATCATGTTGCCACGCTTAAAGTTACGCGCGTTGACGTGTGCGCATTTAATGAAGTGCCAGATGAATTTGCACTTGCAGAGAATGAAGGAGATTTATCTGCAGAAGATTTTCGAAATAGCCATATTGCATATTGGAGCCGTGTTGGCGAAGAGGTTGATGGCAGCACACCAATCGTTCAGGTGTACTTTGAATTACTTGCAGAAATCAAAAAAACTCAATAAAACTCGTCCGATTTTCGGTGGATACTCTCTTGCGCTCCTTCCTATCGGTGCTGCGCTTGGAGTAAAGGCTTTGATTGATACCGGCGGGCAGGCGCTCGCACCAGCACTGATTACCATTCTTCTTATCATTGCGTTGGCAACTCTTGACGCGCTTGCCGGATTTGTTGCGGGAAGCGTGTTCTTTCTCGGCACACTTGTGGCAGGAAATATTTTCAGCCGCTCCGAGGCGCTGACAGTTCTTGGATTGATGGTTATTTTCTTCGCACCAGCGCTCTTGGCAAGTGCAGTTCGTCCACTACGTCGTTTAGTTAATAATTCAGATGAACTATGGGAACGTCTTACCGATTATGTTCTAGCAATTTTGCTAACCGGTTGGATAGTCGAGAAAATGATTAACGCGCTCAATGGTCTATCGGGAGTCCAATTAGCAGTTACCTACCAAGCAGGCGCTATTGCGATTGCTTCTGCCTGTTTCATTACGCTGCGCATCATCGGCGAAGATATTGCTACTTATTTATATCCCGTTCGGCTTGAGGGCGTGACTGTTGATTTGCCAGATCCAAGCGTTCTCCAACGGATTAATTCAGGGGTTATTAAGACCTTCTTCTTCGTGTTACTAGCGACACCTTATGTTGGCTTCAATCTTCAACTAATACTTGCCGGAATTATCTTTGTCTTCCCGATAATTGCTGATCTTACTATCGTCAACAAACTGCCACGTGCAACTATTTTTGACAGGTTTAACCCGAAAGGTACTTTTAAATTAGTCCTACTCGCTTTCGTTGGAGCTTTGTTAGGTACCGTGCTGCAAGATAGATTCA
>RGDC01000205.1 GCA_009918005.1 Actinomycetota bacterium | reverse complement strand
TTACTTTGCAACCAACCTTCCCGGAGGGGCTGGAAAACTCTCTTTTTGGCTCAATGGAGTGAGCAACATTTCAGGTGGCTGGCTCTACTCTGCGGCAACTGTGACTGATGGTAATTGGCATCACGTCGCAGGAACTTACGATGGGGCAACACTCAAAATTTATGTTGATGGGACGCTTAGCAACAGTAGAGCGGTCACTAGCACAATACAAACTGGAACCACTCCAATTTATATTGGCTCAAGAGGAGGTGGCTCTCGATTCCAAGGTTCGATGTATGAATTGCGCTATTGGAACGTAGCGCGATCCGCAGCTGAAATAGCTGCCTCAATGAATAGCGCCCTTACCGGAAGTGAAACCGGTCTTATCGCCAATTACTCTTTCAATCAGGGAACAGCAGGTGGCAGCAACGCGGGTGTAACGACTGCAACTAGCACCACAGGCTCTAATAATGGAACGCTCTCTGGCTTTGCGCTAACCGGAACAACTTCTAACTGGATTGAAGCCTCCGCCGGCTCAAGTTCTTACTTGCCGTCAAACACCTCAGGCTTTACTATCTATGCTCAGTGGACTGCAAATACAAACGTTGTCACTTTTGACACCTTAGGTGGAACGACTGTTCCAAATTCATCCTTCCAAACCGGGGGATCACTCACTCTTCCCGCAGCACCAACTCTTGCAGGTTCAACTTTTGTTGGTTGGTTCTTGACAACTTCCGGTGGAACAGCGCTGACAACTCCATATTCACCGGTAGCAACTAGTGCGCTCACTATCTACGCTCGATGGAATACCAACCGAACTCTTGCCATCAATAGCAATAGTTACCAAGTTGGATATGCACGTACTGGAACACCACCAACCATCACTGCAACTCCAACTGCAGGCGTTGGAACAGGAACAATTACATTTACCTCTGCAACAACTTCGGTCTGTACCGTTAACTCTGCCTCAGGATTAGTAGCTTTCGTCAACACCGGCACTTGCACCATCACAGCAGCAATCACCGAAGCCGGCGGATTCACCAGCGCAACATCTCCTGCAATCTCGTTTAGCGTTCGCGCAACCCCCGGCGTGCCGACTTCACTTGCGGCAACTCCTGGCAATGGTCAAGTAACAATCTCATGGAGCGCACCTACTGATACCGGTGGAGGCATCTCTTCCTATGTTGTAACCGCGAGTCCAGGGGGAGCGACCTGTAGCTG
>RGDC01000204.1 GCA_009918005.1 Actinomycetota bacterium | reverse complement strand
CTCGCTTAAAGATTTCAATTCCAGCTTCAGCACAAATCTGGTCCTCTTCCCAAGAGCCACCACTTACACCAATTGCTCCGACTACTCGATCGCCATCCCAGCACGGAATGCCACCAGCAAACGCGATGTAACGACCATTACCGTTTGCATTCATGCCTGGCAGGTCACCATCAGGGGCAATTCGCGCGCGAAGGTCACCAGTATCAATTCGATTCGTTACTGATGTATATGCCTTATCAACCGCCAGATTAGGTCCAGCCAGTTCAGCGCCATCCATTCGCTGGAAACTCAGTAAGTTAGCGCCTGCATCTAGTATGGCAATTGACATGGGCGCATTGATTTCAGTTGCCTTATGCTTTGCAGCGTTGGTCATTTCGATGGCTAGTGCTAAATCGATTTCCATACGTTCAACTCTTGGCATTACTTGCCCTTCTGATAGTCGTGCCACTGCGCTGCGCGAGCTCGCATTTTTTGATGCATACCTTGCATGACGTTCACATTACCCAAATAATCTTTAGCGACTTTAGCCACCATGGTGTAGTTGGTATCAACAACATTTGCCACTGGAGTAAGTGCAGTTTGGGATACGAACTGGTAACTGTCCAGTGTCGACTGACCTGTTAAGTCGCTGACCCAATGGACCATCTCAGAGTGGGCAATTCGAAATGCATCTTCAAGAGGTTTGGTTGATCCAGTTGTCATGATGTGATCATCAGATTCAATTCGTGGCCATGGAGTGGGGCTGCCCTTAATAAGGTCCAAAATCAAAACAGTGTCCATTGCAGTTTCTACTGCGACACCACAAGTCTCACCTTCACCTTGGCGAGCATGCCCGTCTCCAAATGAAAACAATGCACCTTCAACATTTACACCTAGGTAGCACGTAACTCCGGCTCGCATTTCTGGAGTGTCCATGTTTCCACCCCAGTTACCAGGAGTCAGCGAGGATCTAACTTCGCCAAGTGCTGGCGCAACGCCAACAGTTCCGTGCATTGGATCAAGTGGAAGTGCTGCAGTGAATTTTGTATCAGCAGCTGCGTAACGTACAAGTCGTTCTTGCAAATCTAATTCGTAAATCCAGGTCCGCTCAAGAAGCGCTGGTTGCAAAGTCGTAGTTGTTGGTGTTGATGTAAGTGCGCCAAAGAATGGCACTGTGGTACTTACGCCCCATGCTTCTCGAGGCTCAATCGACACAAAGTGA
>RGDC01000203.1 GCA_009918005.1 Actinomycetota bacterium | reverse complement strand
CAAGCCGAAATAGTATCGGGTACAGCAAGTGCTGGCGGTCTAGGTATAAATGCGTTGCATTACGGTCAATCAATCTTCGAAGGCCTTAAGGCTTATCGTCAAGCAGATGGCGGTGTCTACACCTTTCGTCCGGAAGCAAACGCGCTTCGCTTCCAACGTTCGGCTCATCGTCTAGCGCTGCCTCCAGTGCCAACAGATTTATTCATTGGTGCGATTGAGGCACTTGTTCGTCAAGATCAATCCTGGGTGCCAACCGATCCCGATCAGTCGCTTTACTTGCGACCACTTGAATTTGGTTCCGAAGATGCTTTGGGAGTTCGCCCATCAACGCACGTCACATTTGTATTGATGGCCTCACCGGTGGGGGCTTACTTCCCACAAGGCGTGAAGCCAGTTTCGGTTTGGCTAAGCGATGAATACGTTCGCGCAGCGCCTGGTGGCACCGGTGAAGCAAAGTGCGCGGGCAATTACGCATCTAGCCTGATTGCTCAAGCCGAAGCTTCGGACAATGGCTGCGATCAAGTCGTATGGATCGATGCTATCGAGCGCAAATACATTGAAGAAATGGGTGGCATGAACATGTTCTTCGTTTATGGCTCAGGTCCAAGTGCTCGTTTAGTTACGCCTCGATTGACTGGAACGCTATTGCCAGGTGTTACTCGCGATTCGATTCTTACGCTGGCTCGAGACTTGGGTTACCAAGCAGAAGAAGGCACCATCACAGTGGAGCAATGGCGCGAAGGTTGTGCTTCTGGCGAGATCACCGAAACTTTTGCTTGCGGAACTGCCGCGGTTATCACTCCAGTTGGCCGAGTAGATAGCAAAAATAGTGGCGCGTGGACTATTGCAGATGGTGGATCAGGTGATATCACCATGAAGCTTCGATCTGCACTTGTTGATATTCAAACTGGCAAAGCGCCAGATAACCATAACTGGATGCATCGGATCGTCTAATGTCAAAAACTTCCCCCGTTACTGACGCATTTCATCTTTACGACACAACACTGCGCGATGGCGCGCAACGTGAAGGTATTAGCTACTCCGTCGAAGACAAGCTAACGATTGCAAAAATGCTCGATGGTTACGGGGTTGGGTTCATTGAAGGTGGCTGGCCTGGCGCGTTACCTAAGGACACCGAGTTCTTTGCCCGCATTGCTGCTGGTGAATTAGTTCTTAAGAACGCGAAGCTTGTCGCGTTTGG
>RGDC01000202.1 GCA_009918005.1 Actinomycetota bacterium | reverse complement strand
ATCGGACCGAAGGCAAGTGTTTGCGCCGAGATTATTGTGCGCGAAGGTCATGAGTTCTATGACTTTGAAGCCAAGTACGTAGACGACTCAGTTGAGTTATCCGTCCCGGCTGATTTAGACCCAGTACTGCATGAAAAACTTCGTGAACTTGCGATCAAGGCATTCCTAGCAATGGACGGTGAGGGGCTTGCCCGTGTCGATATGTTTGTAACGGGAAACGATGTCGTGATTAACGAAATCAATACCATGCCTGGCTTTACTCCAATATCGATGTACCCGCGGATGTGGGCTGAAACCGGACTTGATTACCCAGCACTTGTGGATGCCTTAGTTCAAGATGCACTTCGCCGTGGTGTCGGTCTGCGCTAATCGCGCTAACGTGTAACACATGGCTGAGCAATCATTCGGTGGGCAAACCGTAGGCGAATTAGGCGAGTTTGCTCTCATTGATGCAATCGCCGCTCGGTTAGCCAAATCCTCAACTGAGAATGTGCCAGTTGGTATTGGCGATGACTCTGCAGTGGTTTCAGCCAAAGGCGGCAATGTTGTTGCCTGCCTAGACATGTTGACCCAAGGCGTTCACTTTCGCTTGGACTGGTCGGAAGCAAAAGACATTGGACGTAAGGCAGCAGCCCAAAACCTGGCAGATATCTTTGCCATGGGTGCAACGCCAACCGCCTTACTTGTTGGACTAGCTCTTCCTGCTGACACTCCCGTGTCTTGGGTTATGGGTTTGGCAGATGGCTTAAGTGAAGAAGCCGCGATTGTTGGCGTGACCGTTGTTGGTGGCGACATTGTTCGTGGTGACGCGATTGCAATTAGCGTGACAGCACTCGGTGAACTAGGAGAACGAGCTGCAATTCTGCGATCCGGTGCAAAACCAGGAGACGTAGTAGCACTTGCCGGACGACTTGGCTTTGCCCAAGCCGGCCTACTAATGCTTTCGCGCGGATTTAGATCGCCACGAATTTTAGTTGGTGCGCACAGAGTTCCCGAGCCGCCATATGAATTAGTGCGATTAGCAACGCACGCAACTTCAATGATCGACATCAGCGACGGGTTAGTTTCTGACTTAAGTCACATTGCAAAAGCTTCCGGAGTTTTAATAAACATCAAGACATCTGAATTTGAAATCCCCGAACCACTAGCCGCTGCAGCTTCAGCTTTTAATGGAAATGCTCTGGAATGGATTTTGACCGGCGGCGAAGATCACGCCTTCGCTGCCACATT
>RGDC01000201.1 GCA_009918005.1 Actinomycetota bacterium | reverse complement strand
TCCTGGCATGGCATTCGGCAGACTAGGCGCGAGAGTCCATCGAAGGTTCGATTACTTGCTGAGTACTTCGGGTTAATTGAAGTGGCTAACGAGGATTAGCTAGAAGGGAACCGAACTCCGAGTAAATTCTGGGTTACGTGCTGGAAAGAAAAATCAAACCGCCTGACTCGGATTGTTGTTCGGGTGGATACTAAGTAGCAACACACGGCGGCTGTGTCTAATTTTATGGATTCGGGGGAGTTCAAATGGCCGATGATTTGGCTGCTAGCAAATTGTTTGAAACTAACCCTGTCCTGATTGAAGTTGTTCGCTCTGGTTACCTTGAGTCTATCCATCGCGGCTCAGTAGTTCTTTATGATGCCTGCGGCAAGGTTCGATCCTTTGGGAATCCTGGACGCAAAACATTTCCTCGTTCATCTCATAAACCATTGCAAGCTGTTGCGATGGTTAGGAATGGTTTAGATCTGCCACCGAACTTATTGGCTTTGGTAGGCGCGAGCCATGAAGGCACAAAAGAACACGTTGCAACCGCTCGAGCAATTTTGGCAACTGCTGGGTTAGATGAATCTGCTCTTGATAACACGATGAGCATGCCGGAATCTCCAGAGTCGGCTTACCAGTGGGCGATCGAAGGTGGCAAGGCTGATCGCATTCATCACAACTGTTCCGGCAAGCACTCTGGAATGGTTGCAACTTGTGTTGTTAACGGTTGGCCCATAGTTGGTTACCGAGACCCCGAGCACCCGTTACAAAAGGCGATTGTCGCAACTGTTGAAGATTTGGCTGAGGAAAAAATTGCAGCAACAGCTATTGATGGTTGCGGCGCTCCGATTCATGCAATTTCAACCAATGGTTTAGCTCTTGCGTATCGAAAGATTCGCCTTGCTGCCCCTGGCACACCCGAAGCCCGAGTTGCCGATGCGATGAGTGCTTATCCATTTTTAGTTGGCGGTGATGGACGCGACGTGACTGACCTGATGGTTGGCGCGCCAGGCGTGTTAGCTAAAGATGGCGCCGAAGCTGTTTATGGCGCAGCGCAAAAAGATGGCCGGGCGATGGCATCAAAACTTGATGATGGATCCTTGCGCGCAAATGGCACAGTATTTGCCGCAGTTCTAAAGTCTTGGGGTTATGACACTCCAGAAGTTAACAACTGGCTTGCGTATCCGGTATCCGGTGGCGGCAATCAAGTTGGGGAAATCAGACCTTCTAAAGAATTTGCAGATTGGT
>RGDC01000021.1 GCA_009918005.1 Actinomycetota bacterium | reverse complement strand
AATTACACGCGTGTAATTTAAGTTACTTTCTGAACCGACTTTCACATGAGTCCCATTCGCCACTAATGTAAGCATCTACGAATGAGTGTGAAGTTCAGCCCGGAGGGGAAGCCGGTGCTTAGCCCACACAGAATGGTGATGGTGACCTATGGGTGCATCTAATGAACGTCCGCTCGGAGAAGTTCGCTTTTTGACAGTTGCCGAAGTTGCAACTGCAATGCGCGTATCAAAAATGACTGTGTATCGCTTAGTGCATAACGGTGAACTACCAGCAGTTCAGGTTGGAAGATCATTTCGAATTCCAGAACAAGCTGTGCACACCTACCTACAAGAATCATTTGTCGAAGCTGGCTAATTTTTGTGGATTCTGGATCGATCCAGTCCAAAAGCAAATGCAATAACGCAAGCACATAGACTTAAGTTTTAACAACAAGTAAAGGTGGTCCAAATGGGCTCGGTGATCAAGAAGCGCCGCAAGCGCATGGCCAAGAAGAAGCATCGGAAAATGCTAAAGAAGACGCGTTCACAGCGTCGCAATAAGGGTAAGTAAACCCAACAAACTTCAGGCGCGGGAGCGTCGGGTGGCAGCAATTGCTATCCCGGCACCCGCGCCTACTAATGCAATGGCAGTTGCGCCCGCAGGTACGCCGTATCGCTTAACTAATCTCTGTCTGCGGAAATCATGAACTGGCCAACCTTTTTCGATGGCATGACTTCGCAGTACCGAGTCTGGATTAATTGCAGTTGGATTACCAACGCTGTTTAAAAGTGGAATGTCATTGCTGGAATCGGAATAAGCAAAACTGTGAGCTAAGTCCAGTCCATGTTCGCTGGACAACTTTGCAACTGCGATAGCTTTTTGCTCGCCATGCATCGGAGGATTTTTTAACCGACCGGTGTAGACCCCGTTTTCAATCTCGCTTACTGTTGCAATCGCGCCACTTAATCCAAGTCTGGTCGCAATGATGTTTGCCAATTCAATTGGCGCAGCCGAAACTAACCAAACTTGATGACCTGCGGCCCGATGCGTGTGAGCTAATTGCACGGTTCCTGGCCAAACTTTGTCTGCCATGATCTCATCGTAAATTTCTTCAGATAATCCGATTACTTCTTCCGAAGTTCGCCCGGTAACGAACGAAAGTGCCTGTTCCGTGATCCGGGCCATATCGGCAAGATTTTCTGAACCATAAGTTAGAAACTTCCCCTGTGCTATCGCAAAGTTAGCGAGGTCGGTAGCACTTAAAATTTTGCGGGCGAATAGTCCTCTAGCTAAGTGATAGATACTGGCACCGCGCATGATCGTATTGTCGATGTCGAAGAACGCACCAATTTTTTGTGGTTCAGGAATGCCTGTTTCGATAGGCATTCTGGTTGAATTAGCCCCCATGTTTATAGGGTACTGCGAATGCAATGTGCCACACTGGTTACAGACCGAAGGGAGCAAAAATATGGAGCCTCGTGTTGTACTCATTGGTAAACCAGACTGCCATTTATGCGAAAACGCTAGGTTAATAATCGCCAAAGTGTGTAATGAACTTGGCGAAACTTGGAGTGAACTTTCGATTCTGGAAGACCCACAACTGGCAGATCAATACTTTGAATCAATTCCCGTGACAACGATTGACGGAAAAATCCACGACAAGTGGCGAGTGGATGAATCGCGACTACGTAACGCTTTAATGAAAAAAAACAAGTAATTTTTGTGCTTTAGTCAAGTCACATCTGTCACGTTCGTAACATCAAAAATCCTTAATTTCCCTAGCACGATTTGGGGTTACAGCGCCAATTTTGCACAAAGCGAAAAGGCGCATAACCTGATCGCCATACAGTCAGAAAAAGGATGGTTTTCATGCCGCTGTCACAAACGCCGGACGGGCGCATAAGTGCTCGTGGTGTTATTCCTGACGCGACTGTTAGCCGTCTTCCGATGTATCACCGCAGCCTGTTATCACTAACTGCTCGTGGAGTAATTCTGGTCTCGTCCGAAGAGTTGGCCGAGGCCAGTGGTGTGTCCAGCGCAAAACTTCGTAAGGACCTTTCCTTTTTGGGTTCGTACGGTACACGCGGCGTTGGCTACGACGTTGAATTCTTGCTTTACCAAATTGCTCGCGCATTAGGCCTGACTCAAGTTTGGCCAGTAGTAATTGTTGGAATTGGAAACCTTGGAAACGCCCTTGCTGGCTACCCAGGTTTTGCTTCCCGAGGTTTTTCAGTAGTCGGGCTCTTTGATACCGATCCACAACGCGTTGGTGAAACCGTAACCGTGGCTGGTAAAGAGATTATTGTGTCTGACGTTTCAAAATTGCCACAGGTTGTTCTAAGCAGTGGTGCATCAATTGGCGTAATTGCAACTCCAGAAGCAGCTGCGCAAGAAGTGTGCGACCTTATGGTTCGCAACGGCATAACAAGTATTTTAAATTTCGCACCGGTACTTATCGAAGTGCCAGCTGGTGTTGATGTGCGTCGCGTAGACCTTGCGACCGAACTACAGATTCTTGCATTCCACGAACAACGCAAATCACAAAGTGCGTTGACTCAAGCGAATGCAGGATAAAAATGACTTCCCAAAGCTGCAAGTACACAAACAAGGTAGGTGTGTAAATGGCTAGCTCGCAGGTATCTGCCGCAGTCGGAGTGTCTTTTGTGGTTGCCGGACCAGGTGACCCGGATTTATTAACAGTTCGCGCGCATCGGTTGCTTCAATCAGCCGACGTCGTAGTTGTAGACGAGGAAATAACTCGACTTGCCGAGATTGTTTCATCGGGACGAGTGCTTGTTGCCGTAGACAATGTCGGCGCACCACTTTCCTTGGCTGCCCGTACAAAAGTTTTGGTTGATGCCCGCAAGGAAGGACTGCAGGTAGTACGCCTCCTCTCAGGTGATCCGGTATTGGATGGTCGTCTAGCCATGGAGACGTCTGCAATCGCAAAGGCAGGTCACACCTTCGAAGTCGCAGCTGGAGTTTCGCCATTGACAGCAGTTGCAGCGCACGTTGGTGTCTCACTGACCGGTGGCCGCACCCGTGAAGTTCGCATCATCGATGCTGATTCGCCAATCGTTGATTGGTCTGCCCACATCGATCCACTTGTGACTCTTGTAGTTCATAATGCAGCTGATCGAGTAACTGAAGTTTCAAAATCACTAATCAAGGCGGGCCGCGAAGGTTCAACACCAGTTGCAATTGTTCGTGATGGTGCAACTGTTGAACAGCGATCTTTGCACTCAACACTTGAGGCTCTGCCAAATGCCGTAAAGCTTGCTAAGCAAAGTGGTGCTGGCATCGTAATCATTGGTGACACTGTTGGTGATAGAACCGCTTGGTTTGAAAACCGTCCGCTCCATGGCTGGCGCGTTCTGGTACCGCGCACAAAAGATTCAACAGAAGATCTTCGCGAACAAATTATTTCATTTGGCGCGGTTCCGTTTGAAGTTCCTACTATGTCTGTTGAACCTCCTCGCACACCGCAACAAATGGAACGTGCAATTCATGGTTTAGTTTCGGGAAGATTTGAATGGGTTGTTCTAACCAGCTTGAACGCAGTCCGTGCAATCAGGGAACGTTTTGAAGAGTACGGCTTAGATGCTCGATCATTGTCAGGAATTAAAATTGCTGCAATTGGTGAAGACACTGTTAATGCATTGATTGCAATGGGAGTGCGTCCAGATTTAGTTCCGGAAGAAGAACAAACAACGGCCAGTTTGCTTGAAGAATGGCCAGAATTTGATTCAATCAACGATCCCATTAATCGCATCTTCTTGCCGCGAGCTGACATTGCAACCGACACCTTAGTTGCTGGTCTAACTGCACTTGGTTGGGAAGTCGAAGATGTCACAGCTTTCCGTACAGTTCGCGCTGCTCCACCGGCAGTAGAGACTAGAGAAGCCATCAAGAGTGGTGGGTTTGATGCTGTGATCTTTACCTCAAGTAGCACAGTTCGTAACTTGGTTGGAATTGCTGGTAAACCGCACCCAACGACGATCATTGCGTGTATCGGGCCAGCGACCGCAAAGACCGCGCAAGAGCATGGCTTACGAGTTGATGTACTTCCAGAGGATGCCACTATTACAGCTCTGGCAAACGCCTTAGCAGTTCATGGTGGGGCACTCCGAGATGAAGCAGAAACCGCTGGCTCGGTAGGTTGGCGACCATCTCGTAAGCGCTCGGCTGCACGACGTCGCGCAACGTGATCTGATTAGTAGTATGCGGACAACGGTTCACTTACTGCGTCACGGTGAAGTTCATAACCCGGACAAGGTCCTTTACGGACGCCTGCCTGGTTATCGCCTTTCCGAGCTAGGTCATGAAATGGCGGAACGAGCCGCCCAAGCGCTCGCTGCGCGAGATATCACTGCGGTAATTGCATCACCGTTGGAACGGGCACAGCAAACTGCGGCTCCAATTGCAGGAGTTCACGGCTTAACAATTGGCACTGATGAAAATTTGATTGAAGCCGACAATGTCTTTGAAGGTGAACGAGTTTCAGTTGGGGATGGTGTCCTAAGGCAACCGCGCGCTTGGCGTCATCTCTACAATCCGATTCGCCCATCTTGGGGCGAGCCATATGTTGTAATTGCGGCTCGAATGCGCCAAGCCGTAGCAGGTGCCAGAAATGCAGCTCGTGGTCACGAAGCGGTTTTGGTAAGTCATCAGCTTCCAATTTGGATTAGTCGACTTGATTTCGAAGATCGACGCTTCCCGCACGATCCACGTAAGCGTCAATGTGCTCTGGCTTCGCTTACTTCACTAACTTTTGACGACGATGCGTTAGTTGCGGTTTTGTATACCGAACCTAGTGCCGATCTTTTGGGGAAAGCGAGCAAGATCGCTGGTGCGTAAAGTTGCAGCGTTAATTTTCGCAGGAACCTGCATTGCATTCCTGGCAGGATGTGGCGCAAGCGCTTCTTCGAATACTTCTGACACCGGATACATCTCTGGTGACGGAACCACGCTTTTATTGGCAACTGAGGATCGCGGCGAACCTGTTGCGCTATCTGGCGAAACTCTTGCCGGCAAAAAACTTGACGTTGCTGATTGGAAAGGTAAACCGGTCGTCGTAAACCTTTGGGCTTCTTGGTGTGGACCATGTCGGTCGGAAGCTGTTGAGCTTGAGAATTCTTATTTGCAGTTCAAAGATAAAGGAGTTCAATTCCTTGGTCTTAATACGCGCGATGGCCTCGCCGCCGCCAAGGCTTTCAACGATCGATTCCAAACCTCTTACCCATCTATCAGCGACAAAGACGGAGAACTAACTTTAGCTTTTGGAAATCTTGGTCCTGCCGCGACTCCATCGACCATTATTTTGGATTCCAAAGGCAGAGTTGCAGCGCGTATTCTTGGCCCAACAACTGAATCTGAACTAAGAGTCGTGATCGACGCGGTTTTAGAGAGTGAAAGTTAATGGCCACGCTTGACATAGTTCAAACGATTAACTCGGGGTCATTACTACTTGCAATTCCTCTTGCCTTTGCAGCTGGCCTAGTTTCATTTCTGTCACCTTGCGTGCTCCCGCTTGTCCCTGGATATCTTTCCTACATAACGGGAGTTGCTGGAGCTAGAGCGACTGCGCAACGCACTTCAGTATCGCGATCTCGAGCCGTTTGGGGATCGCTGGTTTTCGTCGCGGGGTTTTCAGTGGTTTTCATTTCCTATGGCGCACTCTTTGGCGGCATTGGGCAACTGCTTTTGGAATACCAAAGAACTATTCAAATGGTTATGGGTGTCGTTGTTGTAATACTTGGACTCGGATTTCTAGGAGTAATCCCAGCAATTCAGCGAGACATCAGAATTCATCGGGTACCAACTGGAACTTTGTTTGGCGCTTTTTTGCTTGGCTCATTGTTTGCAATTGGTTGGACACCTTGCATCGGACCAACTTTAGCTGCCGTACAAGGCATGGCACTCACAGAAGCAAGTGCCTTACGCGGCGCCATACTGAGCGCAGCTTACTGTCTGGGTCTTGGGCTTCCATTTGTATTTCTTGCGCTGTTCTTTGAGCGAAGCATTCGAACTGTAAAAGTTTTACGGAAGCACTCGAAGGGAATTATGTATTTCGGTGGTGTCATGCTTATTGTGATCGGGTTACTACTTGTAACTGGGTACTGGAATGACCTCACAATTGAACTGCGGGTTTGGGCTACCAATTGGGGTGTTCCAATCTAATGCGAATTGAATCAGCGATTGAAACGGTGAACAAGTAATGGCGACTATGCGTTGGTTGTGGCGACAACTAACTAGCATGCGAATTGCCCTGATTCTGCTTTTCTTACTCGCCTTGGCAAGTGTTCCAGGTTCAATTTTTCCGCAGCGCGGAACTTCACCACTTCGAGTCAGCGAATTCTTAAAAGACAATCCAACGTCTGGTCCAATTTTGGATCGACTTTATATGTTCGATGTTTTTGCCTCTCCTTGGTTTGCCTCGATTTATCTCCTGCTCTTTATTTCGCTAACAGGATGCGTGTTGCCGCGCGCGCTTGAGCACTACAAAGAAGTTCGAAGCCAACCGCCGGCGGCCCCGAGGAATTTAAGTCGATTACCAGTGCACATGCAATGGCATAGTGATTCGGAAACAGCAATAGTGATTTCTGATACTGCTGCGGCTTGGAAGAAGCGGGGCTGGAGAGTTCGCCAGGGGGAAGACTGGCTGTCAGCTGAAAAGGGTTATGCCCGAGAGACCGGAAACTTAGTTTTTCACTTGGCACTTCTTGTGCTGCTGATAGCAGTTGGCTTTGGTGGTGCAGTTGGTTATCGCGGAACCGTAATTGTGCGGGAAGATTCTGGGTTTGCTAACAACGTCACACAGTACGACACATTTGCCCCGGGTCGGATTTTCAGCGCAGACCAATTACCGCCGTTCTCATTTGAACTAAAAAAATTCACGGCAACTTTCCAACGTGGGGGTCAGCAAAATGGTGCACCTAGAGAATTCACAGCCGAACTTTTAGTAAAAGATGATCAAACGAAACAACCTCGACCAGTCACAGTTGAAGTGAATCATCCATTGCGCACAAGTGGCGTAACTGTGTACTTGGTTGGACATGGCTTTGCACCAGAGTTCACAATTCGAGATGCTTCTGGAAAAGTTGTTTGGGAAGACGCCGCAGTTTTTTTACCTCAGGATTCGGCATTTACTTCTAGTGGGGTTATCAAAGTTCCCGATACGGTTCCGCAACTTGGCATCCAAGGATTTTTCCTTCCAACTGTTACGAATGATTTCTCAAAAGGGCCAAAATCTGTTTTCCCGGCAGCCGATGATCCGACCGTTTATTTGAGTGCTTATCAGGGTGATTTAGGTCTCGATTCTGGAATGCCACAAAGCGTTTATCGCCTGGATACCAAAAACATGCAACGAATTGGAATTGAAGAACTTGCCCCAGGGGAAACGTGGGCGTTGCCAAATTCCGCTGGAACTCTTGAATTTACTGGCTATCGCGAATGGGCATCATTTGTAATCACTAAAGATCCAGGTAAGGGTTGGGCTCTTGGCGCAGCGATTGCTTCAATTGTTGGATTGTCACTTTCGCTCCTCATCCCTCGTCGTCGCGCTTGGTTGCGAGTGACGCCTACCGAAGATAGCGGTAATCTGATCGAAGTTGCGGGATTGTCAAAAACTGAAGCTCCTGGTTTAGCCGATGAAATTTCACAACTAGCGAAACTGGTTAAAGCCCCGGAGGCAACATAATGACTGTAAATGAAACATTGGCACAGGCAAGTAATGCCATGGTCTATGGATCTATGACAGCGTTCACTGGAGCCATGGCTGCATTTAGCATTTCATTAGCAAAGGGTCGCAGGCTTGAAGCCATTGAAGTTTCGGCAGAGCGAGCAAGTGCATCGCATCAAGTGCGAATGGGTTCGACTGCAACTTTAGATAAGCCAGCGGTATCTACTTCGGTTTCTGACGGTGAAGAACTTGGTGAAGGCCGTCGCGCTGGAAACATTGGTATGTCATTAACTTGGCTAGGAACTTTACTTCTTGGCGCCGGAATCATTTTTCGCGGACTTTCAGCAGGTCGAGCTCCAATTGGAAATATGTACGAGTTTTCACTCGCCGGTGGCTTTGCAGTCGGCCTAACTTACTGCTTATTGTCGTTGTCTCGTGATCTGCGTTGGCTTGGATTATTCATAACGATTCCAGTTCTATTGGACCTTGGGCTTGCCATCACTGTGCTCTACACCGAAAGCGCACAGCTTGTTCCGGCGCTGAATTCGTATTGGCTAGCAATTCACGTAACGGCTGCAGTTGTTTGCCTTGGTGCATTCACTATGGGTGCTGCTCTTTCATGTCTCTATCTAGTTGCACAAGCTGCAGAGGACCGAGTTGCAGCTGGTATGGAGCCGGGCCGCAGCGCTGCAATTGCGCAACGCATTCCGTCTGCTGACCGACTGGACCTAATGGCTTACCGAATCCATGCCTTCATGTTCCCGATCTGGACGTTTGCAGTTATTGCTGGAGCAATTTGGGCCGAAGCTGCCTGGGGTCGTTATTGGGGTTGGGATCCAAAAGAAACTTGGGCATTTATCACTTGGGTAATTTATGCCGCTTACTTACATGCTCGCGCCACAGCGGGCTGGCGTGGTAAAAAAGCTGCCTATGTAGCCATTGCTGGGTATGCCGCAATTTTGTTCAATTACTTTATTGTGAACATTTTTGTGCAAGGCCTACATTCCTATTCAGGCCTATAGAAGTTTGCACTGGTAGCAAATAGCTAGCGCTTCGGGGATAGATCCCGCAAGAAACTTGGATCATCATCCGGCGCAAAAACGTCATCATCTCCGCGACCCCACCCGCGGCCGTTAGTGCGACCGAACAAAATCCATAACAATGGTCCAACCACGGGCACGAAAACGATTATGGCAACCCATACAAATTTTGGCAGTGCTTTTGGATTAGATGTCTGCAGGCAATCAGCTAGGGCATAGACCGAAAGCCCGATTACTAAAACCGTTAATACAAAGCGAGGCATACCTAGATCGTAAGTCAGAATTCGAAGGTATGCGAACAGACGTAAACTAATGATGTGAACCCATTTATTACCTACACTCTGGCCCGACTTGGATTACTAGGTCTGACTTTGGGTATTGGTTACCTATTTGGCCTTCGTGGGCCGCTGTTAATCATTTTGGGTTTCTTGGGCTCCGGGCTTCTGTCATTAGTTCTATTGAACAACCAGCGGTCTCAGCTTGGTGGTCGGGTTTCTGGATACTTTTCTCGCATAAACCAAAAGATTGATGCCAACACTCGCAAAGAGGATTTTGACGAGTAGAGCGGCTACTCGTTCAGAGAATAATGACGAGTAGGGCAATTACTCGTTCAGAGAATAATGACGAATATTTTCACATTCCGTTTGGTGACAACCAGATTGCAACCGAAAGCATTCCAGAAAAAAGTAAAAGTACTCGTGCGGTATCACCAAGGACTGGAATTAAATCTGGACCAGTTGCCCCATTACGCACAGCTTGTAATGGACGCCTGGCACTCAAAATTGCAAACAATCCAATAAATGCGCTCTCTGGACCAGTCTCAGAAAAATTCATAGCCAGCGGCATAAAGAATCCGATAACGATGCAGGCACGATAAAGTTCTCGAGTTTTTGCATCGCCCAGTCGAACTGCCAAAGTTAATTTGCCGGTGAGTTTGTCGGTTGGGATATCTCGCAAGTTGTTAGCAACCAATATGGCTGTTGAAAGTGCGCCACAGGCAATCCCGCCAAGTAATGCTAAGCCGGTAACTTGGCCAGTTTGGCTAGCGCTAGTGCCAGCAACTGCGACTAACCCAAAGAAAACGAAAACAAAGAGCTCGCCATATCCGGCATAACCGTATGGCTTAGCGCCACCGGTATAAAACCAAGCGGCAGCAATTGCTGCTAGGCCGATTGGAATTAGCAACCAGACGTGACTTAACAAAACCATTCCAAGTCCTGCCAGTGCGCTAATTCCAAATGCCGTGACGGCGGCGCGTTGAACTTCGTTTGGAGTTGCTAACTTCTGACCAACCAGGCGAACTGGTCCAACGCGATTTTCATCTGTCCCACGGATGCCGTCACTGTAATCATTTGCGTAATTGACGCCAATCTGAAGCGCCAAACTTACAACGAGAGCAAGCAAGGCGATAACAGGGCGAAATGATCCTTCAAATTCAGCGATTGAAGTTCCAACTAATACGGGTGCCACCGCAGCTGGCAAAGTTCTAGGTCGTGCACCATCGATCCATTGGTTACGCGTGGCCATGAAAATCCTTAATGATGTGTTCCTGGGTGTGGAAATACCTTTTGAGTAACTTCGTTAGCAGCTTGCATTCGTAAACTTATCCGATCGATTTTTCCAGAATCAAGCATGGGTAGTGTTGGAACAAATTGAACAGTGCGAGGAACAGCGGCTCTGCTGATTTGATCACGAATTGTGGATTGAATTTCAGATATCAGATTTGAAGTATCAGCAATGTGATATCGAGTAACTACGTACGCAATTGGAATCGATCCCCATAGCTCATCTTGCAAATCAATTACTGCGACGTCCTCAATTGCCGGATGATGTCTAATCAGGGATTCAACAGCACTTAAGGCAACGTTGACTCCACCTACCGTTACAACATCATCTAGTCTGCCCAAGATATGTAAGAGTCCACTGGAATCAAGCTTTCCAACATCATGAGTTTGGACTTGACCTGAGATGAAGCTAACTGCATCCAAATCTGGTCG
The DNA here is from genome assembly GCA_009918005.1 of Actinomycetota bacterium. Lineage (GTDB taxonomy): Bacteria > Actinomycetota > Actinomycetes > S36-B12 > UBA5976 > UBA5976. The sequence continues at coordinate 4,562 of RGDC01000021.1, read as the reverse complement.
TAAGCGGTATCCATTTGAGGTGACCGGTCCAGAAATTGTTACACGTCCTGGTTCTACATCATCTTTTGTGCCCAGGGATACTGTTACGCCATCAAGCGGCCGACCATCAAAGACGCAACCACCGCAAGTTTCGGTCATCCCGTATGAAACAGAAACTTTGATTCCTAGTTCACGCATTTTGTTTAGCATTGGTTGCGGAGTAGCGGCTGCACCACTCAATACCAAATCGTAGGACTGTAAAGCTTCAATGCCAACACTGCCCGATTCCAGAAGTCGAGCAATTTGGGTTGGAACTAGGGACACCATCAAGGCACGGCCATCTGAGTTACTTTCGCGAACCGCACGCATTGTGGTGGCGGCAAAGGCAGCTGCTTCAAAAGTTCGCGCGCCACCAACACTTGGATCTATCTCGAATGGACTGTTGTGAAACCAAGAGCGAACCAAAACCATGATTCCGGCGATTCGATGTGCCGGCATAGACACAACCCAGCGATTATTAGTGCCGAAACGATCCCCGAAAGCAGTTGCTGATGCTTCTAATGCCTGTTTGCTCAACAGCACACCTTTAGGAGTTCCGGTCGACCCTGACGTTGCACTTACGATCGCAATGTCATCAGATTCGAGCGGAAATTTGGGGTCGCCTGGGCGAAGTGCTTCCAGGGTTTGGCGCACAATGAATTCCGGGGAGTCTGCCATCGGCGCAATTGCGGGGCCAGAACCATCGAGTGCTGGGCCGATAACTGAGGCTAATTTCAGAACTCCGCCCATGCCAGGGGGAACCGTTACCGCTGTAAGCGCCCGCGGGTTCTGGCTTTTTCTGGATGTGTCAGATTGCGTCATCGAGACTAGCCTAGAGCGAAGAACTATTCCTCAAGATTTTCCTAAGGTTTGCCATGGATACCCGCACAAAGTACGTACTTCCACCAGTGGTTGCAGACGACAGTCCTGCCAAGAAAGACCCAAGCTATTCATCGATCACGACCGCATGTGACTGGGTACGAACTGGGGATTACACCGACATTATTTTGGAGCGATCAACTGGTGAGGATTCTGGCATTGCCAAAATCACGATCAACCGACCAGAAAAACGAAACGCCTTTCGGCCACAAACGGTTCAGGAATTAATCCATGCCTTTGACGTAGTCCGCGATGATCCAAGTGTCGGCGTAGTAATTCTGACTGGTCAAGGTGACTGGGCATTTTGCAGTGGTGGCGATCAGATGATTCGTGGCGACGATGGCTACATCGGTGACGATGCAGTTGCTCAGGCAGGTGTGGGTCGCCTAAACGTTTTAGATTTGCAAATTGCAATTCGCCGAATCCCAAAGCCAGTTGTGGCAATGATTGCCGGTTACTCAATTGGTGGTGGACATGTATTGCATGTGGTCTGCGATCTTTCGATCGCGGCTGACAATGCTCGCTTTGGACAGACGGGACCAATTGTTGGTTCGTTCGATGGTGGTTATGGTTCAGGATTACTTGCCCGTCACATTGGCCAAAAGCGAGCTCGTGAGATTTGGTTCTTATGTCGTCAATATGGTGCAGAGCAAGCATATGACTGGGGCTTGATCAATTCTGTTGTGCCAATTCAAGATTTAGAGATTGAAACTGTGCAGTGGTGTCGTGAGATGCTTCGACTTTCCCCGCTTTCACTTCGCCTGCTCAAAGCAAGTCACAATGCTGCCGACGATGGCTTAGCTGGAATTCAACAACTTGCTGGCGACGCAACGCTTCTTTTCTACATGAGCGAAGAAGCGCAAGAAGGTCGTAATGCATATAAGGAAAAGCGTCGACCTGATTTCACGCAGTTTCCAAAACGTCCATAGTTTTTCGTAGCGCAAAAATGTCTATTGCTGAAATCGCAGAACAATCGGTTCCGTTTGCGCTGAACTTGAACGCAAAGTTTCGCAATACGCGATTGCGAACTGGCGCATTGATCAGTGGCTCTTCAGGCTGGGGTGAATTTGCGCCGTTTCCGGAATATGACGATGAAGTATGTGCCCTATGGCTTGCCGGTGCACTAGAAGCAGCTTTTGGAGCATTCCCCACTAAGGTAAGAAATTCTGTCCCGGTAAATTCCATAATTCCAATACTGGATGTTGAGCAAACTATCCTGACCGTTGAAACTGCCGTTCAAAATTATGGGATGACAACTTTCAAGGTAAAGGTTTCTGACACAGGTCCCGAATCACTTGTGAGTGATGAGATCCGAGTTAAGACGGTTAGCGAAACTTTGAGTCGGTTAGGTGTAGCTGGAAAAATTCGAATTGACGTAAATGGCCAATGGAGTGTTAAAGAAGCAATTCACGCAATCCAGATCCTTGACCAGGCAGCCGGCGGCCTCGATTATGTAGAACAACCTTGCGCGAAAGTTTCAGAGTTGATTGAACTTAAAAACAGAATACAAAACTGGGGAGCACCAATCCAGATTGCCGTGGATGAGTCATTGCGAATGTCAGCCAAAGTTGATGTCGACGAGATTCGATCGGCTGCGGACATTTTGGTTGTGAAAGCGATTCCGCTGGGTGGCGTACAGCGGGCACTTGATATCGTGAATGAAATTGCCTTACCTGCAGTAGTCAGTGGATCTTTATAGTATCCCTCAGCTATATGGCTCGTGCGGATTGGGAACTGGCACTTTGTTTGCAGAAGACTTAGTAACTCCGACAACCTTGCCCGTTAATGGTGAATTGCCAGTCAGAAGGGCAACTCCAGATGCCCACTTACTTGCAGCATCAGCCGCCACGGTGACAGGAAGTGATCGCCTTTGGTGGCGGGAGCGGATTGTGCGAGCATGGCTAAGCGGTGCCAAGGACTTGGTGAGTCCGAGTGTGCGGGAGGCGGTGGAACAGTGACATCAAATGCAAATACAGCAACACAGTTAGCAAGAGCAATTGTTCAAAGCTGCCTGAATTCCGGTGTTGAATACGTTGTGATTTCACCGGGCTCTCGAAACGCCCCATTGTCGTGGGCCTTTGCGCAGGCGGAGAAAGCTGGACTAGTTAAGATCCAAGTTCGGATTGATGAACGCGATGCAGGATTTCTTGCTCTGGGAATTGCCAAGGCAACTAAAAAACCAGTTCCAGTTGTTGTAACTTCAGGTTCTGCAGTCGCGAATCTGATGCCAGCAATTGTCGAAGCTTTTCATAGCGCAGTTCCTGTCATTGTCTTAAGTGCCGACCGACCAGAATCTGCTCGAGGCAACAGTGCGCCACAAACCATAAAGCAATTTGGAATTTTTGGAACTTTCGTTAAGTCTGCGATCGATGTTTCTTCTGAAAAAACGGAGGCTTCTGACATTGATGAGGCAGTTAATTCGTCAATTTTGGATCGTCCGGGTCCAGTACAAGTAAACGTTCAGTTTGATCTCCCATTACTGCCAGATAAAGAACACTTGAATTGGCAACCAACGGCACCCAATCTTGGGTGGCATTCAAAACCTAAAGTCACGAAGAAGCAAATTGAAGTAGCAGCTCGTGGAATCTTTATAGTCGGTGATAATTCAGATGTTGAACAAGTAGAAGAATTGAACAAAGTTTCACAAAAGCTTGGTTGGCCAATTATTTGGGAACCATCCGCAAATGCGCATGGGTTCGAGAATTCAATTTCACATGGAGTGTTGTTACTTCAGGCAGGTATTGCACCTGAAGTTGACGTTGTAGTTACGTTTGGAACCGTTGGATTGTCTCGTGCAATCCTGGGCTTACTTAAGAGCGTTCCAACTCATCTAGCGATTCATAGTTCAATTGCCGGAACCGATATACCGAACCCAGTTTCAAGTGCCAAGGAAATTTTTGATTGCGTGCCAATTATTGAAACTGAGTTTGATCCAGAATGGCTTGGATTGTGGCAATCACTTGATCACAAAGCCTCAGCAGTGATAGCAACTGCGTTATCACCAGACACACTTACGGGACCAAGTGCTGCGCAGTTTGTTTGGCAACAACTCGGGCTCGACGACCAATTGTTTGTAGCTGCATCTTGGCCAGTGCGACACCTTGAGGCTTATGCCGAAAAACGTCAGGGATTAAATGTATTTGGTAACCGAGGTGCAAATGGAATTGATGGACTAATTTCAACTGCAGATGGAGTTGGCCTAGGGACAAACAAACGAACTGTCCTTCTTATGGGTGACATCGCTTTTTTGCATGATTTAGGTGGCTTAAACCTAGGTGAAGGGCAAGTTCAGCCAAATCTGACAATTGTTGTCTTGGATAACAACGGCAGTGGGATTTTCAGCCAGCTAGAACAAGGTGCCGATGAATTTAAAGAACATTACGAAAAGGTATTCGGAACTCCGCATGGAAAAGACCTTTGGGTAATCGCCGAGTCATTAGGTATTCCAGCTAAGCAAGTAACTTCTAAAACTGAATTGAAGTTCGCATTAGAAAGTTTCGCGAAAACGCCAGGCATTAAAGTTATTGTTTGCCTGACAGGGGATCGAAGCGCCGAGAATGATTTGATTAAACAAATTATCACTCAAGTGAGAACTAGTTAAGGATCAAATAATGAGGGCTCGCGATTTAGGAATTAGTTTCGAAGGCAAACCCGGAGTGTTAAAT
>RGDC01000003.1 GCA_009918005.1 Actinomycetota bacterium | reverse complement strand
TTTGACTCCCTATGGGTTCTGCCGGCCACGTTGGATTTAGCCGGCGCAGACATCGAACTAATTTCCACAGTGGCTGAAGCCGAGCGCCCCTTTTTACTAAAGGCAGCCTTGGCAGATTTCCTGGCTGAACACGAAATGGACTACGTGTTTATTGATTGCCCGCCAAGCTTAGGAATGTTGACAATTAATGCCTTAGCTGCGGTAAAGGAAGTATTGATCCCTATCCAATGTGAATTTTATGCACTTGAGGGTGTCCAACAACTTTTGCGGACAATCGAGTTTGCGAAAGAGCGCCTTAATCCCGAGCTTGAAGTAAGCACTATGTAGAAGAGGTTCGGGGATACTTTGGAAAAAAGGTTCTAGAAACCGTAATCCCACGCTCGATTTATGTGGCCGAGGCTCCCTCATTTGGACAATCTGTAATGACTTATGACCCGGGGTCAACCGGGGCAGTGGCTTATTTAGCAGCAGCACGAGAAATCACCGAACGTAAGCAGAAGGGTTAATGTAATGGCAAAACGACAAAGCTTAGGCCGTGGCTTAGGAGCCCTGATCCCAGATGTTTCACGTGAAACAGCCAGCTCAAGCCCAAAGGCTGGAACTGGTGGCAAACCAGGAAAGAAAGCCGCAGCACCCAAAAAAACAGTGCCAGTAAGTAAATCCGCTGCAAAGCCAGCCGCAAAGGCGCCTGCCAAATCGGCGGTAGCTCCCGCGGCCCAAGGCAACAGCCAAGCGCCAACAGCTATCGCAGGCCTAACTTTTGCCGAACTTGCGATTCGTTCCATAGTGCCAAATGCGCAACAACCACGCCAGGTATTTGATGACGAGGCCTTAGCTGAGTTAGTTCATTCGATCCAAGAAGTTGGCTTACTGCAACCAATTGTGGTGCGTCCAGCAAATGGTGGGGGATACGAACTGGTAGCAGGCGAGAGGCGATTGCGTGCCAGCAAAAAAGCAGGATTCAAAACGATTCCAGCGCTGATTCGGGAAACCGCCGATGATCAAATGCTTCGAGATGCATTGCTGGAAAACCTTCATCGCGCTGCGCTAACCCCCCTTGAAGAAGCTGCAGCATACAAGCAGCTATTAGAAGATTTTGGTGGAACTCAAGATGAGCTTGCGACTCGACTAGGTCGTTCCCGACCACAAATCTCCAACACACTTCGCCTACTGAATTTGCCACTGGCAGTGCAACGTCGGGTAGCTGCGGGCGTTATCTCAGCCGGACACGCCAGAGCGCTACTTGGACTTAAAGATCAAGGCGCAATAGAACGGCTAGCGAGTCGAATTGTTGCTGAAGGCCTTTCGGTTCGAACTGTGGAAGAAATTGTTTCCTTGGGACAAGAAGAGAAACAAGCTAAACCAACTACGAAGAAGTCAACGGGCAAGATCAGTGCACCAGGCCTGAAATCTATAGGAGAGCGACTGTCTGATCGCTTGGACACCAGAGTCACAGTTCAGGTCGGAAAGTCCCGGGGCAAAGTAATCATTGAGTTCGCAACTTTGGAAGATTTACAAAGAATCGTTGAAGTCATTGATCCCAAACAACGTGGGATGTTTGGTGAACCGCTTAAATAATTCACATACACACATGTGCACAACCTGTGTAGGAGAATAAATGTGACGCAGATCACATTTATTCTCAACCTATTCTGGGAGCCAAAATTCGGGTGATTGCTGAACTTAGTCCAGCGGCAATGTCATCACGAGTTTGGGCCTGAGATAGCAAAGCACTGTCATGCGGACTAGTGGCGTAACCCAACTCGACTTTGATACTTGGCATTCGAGTTAGGCGCAACAAATCCCAAGTTTTGGCATGAAACCTTGAATCGGTTAGCTTGGTCCGGCAACTGATTTCTTCCTGGACTATTTCTGCCAACCGCATACCTGTGGCAGAGCGAGAGTACTGATGCCCGAAGTAATAAGAAGCAACGCCCTGGGCGAGTGGATTGTCGTGGCGATCGAGGGCCAAGCCAATAATTAAATCAACTTTGCTCTCATTTGCCAGGTTAGCTCGAGTTCGTTCGCCATCTACCCGACCTGTTTGTGGCCGAGACATCAGAACTAATGTGCCCATTGCACCCAAGCGACCTTCAAGTCGGGAAGCGATATCCCAACAAATATCTGCTTCTGAAAATTCGCTGCCAACAAGTTGCTCAGCAAGATCACTAGGGTCGAGCAAAATCGAGCAGGTTTCAACAGTTCGAGTGCTACCAAAATTTGCAACCGTTGAAAGCTCACGTAAATGCTCTTGGCTACCACCAGCGATAGTGCGAGCTAATCTTTGAAAGGCTCGGAAAAAAGCCGGGCCACAAATTCCATCGACATCTAAACCAACATTTCGTTGGAATTCGCGCACTGCAGAGTCCGTGCTTTTTGCAAAGATTCCATCCACTCGATCAAGCGCAAAACCCAACTCAATCAATCGTTGTTGTAATTGCGCAACATCTTCACCATGGATTACATGCCCAGGCGAAAAACTTAAAACCCGATCACCAATTTTCCAACGCGCTTCATCAAGCCTTCGAAACGTTTGTGGACCGACCAATCCGTCAACTGTTAGGCCACGAGTTTGCTGAAAATAACGCAGCGCAGCTAGCAAGATGTCATCGAAAACATCTGCAGCTGCGCTGGCGTTTGGACTTAAGAGCCCAAGACGAACTAATCGATCACGAACCTCGGTTACGGCCGGTCCTTGATCGCCGCGTCGCAGGATCGTTACTGTCATTAGTTACTTAAATGAACTCAGCAAGATCTGAAAGCAATGCAGCCTTTGGCTTTGCACCAATGATCTGCTTGACGATCTCACCATTTTGATAAACGTTCATTGTTGGGATTGAGGTCACACCGTAGTTAGAAGCGGTGGCTGGGTTCTCGTCAACATTTAGTTTCAAGATAGTTAGCTTGTCGCCATGTGCGGCAGCAATCTCTTCCAGAATTGGACCAATCATTTTGCATGGGCCACACCATTCAGCCCAAAAATCAACTAGTACTGGTTTATCACTCATCAATACATCGTTAGCAAACGATGCATCTGTTACGGCTGCAGTTGCGCCCATTTTTACTCCTATTGTTGCTAGTTCATTAAGCATAAGTGGTTAGCGATTAACCACTTGGTTTATTGAATTTGTGGTGAATTACTTACTATGCAGGCCAGATAGGAAGCGTTCTGCATCAAGCGCTGCACTACAACCCGTTCCAGCAGCTGTAATTGCTTGGCGGTAAGTGTGATCAACTAAGTCACCGCAGGCAAAAACCCCAGAAAGATTCGTAGCAGTAGTTCCCGCGCCAGTTAGCACGTAACCCGCAGGGTCAAGATCTACCTGTCCCTTTAATAGTTCGGAACGCGGGTCGTGACCAATTGCCACAAACAAGCCTGTTACTGAAAGCTCACGAGTGTCACCTGTGTTGATATCGCGGATAGTAACGCCAGAAAGTTTGGCGTCGCCATGCAATTCAGTGACTTCACTGTTCCAAGCGAATTTAATTTTAGGATCATTATGCGCTCGCTCAGCCATAATTTTGCTGGCGCGCAGCTCGTCTCGGCGATGAATCATGGTGACACTTTTCGCAAATCTCGTTAAGAAAGTTGCCTCTTCGACAGCTGAATCTCCACCACCGACAACGGCGATGTCTTGATCTCGAAAGAAAAACCCATCGCAAGTTGCACACCAGGAAACACCGTGACCCGAAAGTCGCTTTTCATTATCAATTCCAAGTTCGCGATAGCTAGAACCCGTTGCCAAAATTATCGAATGGGCTTTGTATTCCCGGCCTTCACCATCAACAACCGTTTTGATGTCTCCAGTTAAGTTAGCCGATGTCACATCATCAGTAATTAAATTTGCGCCAAACTTCACGGCTTGGGCCCGCATGTTTTCCATGAGAGCAGGGCCCATGATTCCGTCCTGGAAGCCAGGAAAATTTTCAACCTCAGTGGTATTCATGAGTGCCCCACCGGCGGTAACAGCGCCTTCAAAAACAATTGGCTTAAGTTGAGCGCGAGCAGCGTAAATTGCAGCGGTGTATCCAGCTGGGCCGGAGCCGATGATGATTACGTCATTGATGTCTTGAGACATTAAATTTCCTTAAATTGAAGTAATTCAAGTTTACTGAGCCAATACTTAATAGTCAGACCCAACCAAGTGGTATCGGCTCTTGGCGTACTTATTTTGGAAAACTAGAGACGGACTCTGATTTCATAAATTCCACCTTGGAACTCACCCGAATCCGCCTTAGGTAAGTCAGGAGTCAGCCAAACCAAAACATATCTGCCCGAAACCGCCGTAGTTGTCGACATCGAACTGGAAATCTCATTTGGGTCGAAGTCAGCAAACTTAGCTGCCGTTGCCAAATCCGGCTGAGGTGTGTTTAGAACATAAACTTCGGCCGTTTGTCCGCTGACAAAGTCAATGTCGATCCCATAGACATCTTGTGTGGAACCCAAATCGAGCAGTAAGCCAACACCTGCCTTGCCTGACATATCAGCTTTACGATAATTAACAGTGGTCCAAGCCGTTTCTTTGTCTCCATCGACTACAAGTAAAGCCTGATCATCATTTTCAGCGTTATCGCCCAAAGGGTCATAACTTGTTACATTAACGACCTTTGCGATTGCACCAGTTGCCTGAGATACGGACGCACTTGGTAACGGGGAAGCCAGGAGATCAATTGCAGAATCAGATCTATGGAAATTACTTGTTAACAACTGCCAACCAACCCAGCCAAATACTAAAACGGATAGCGCTGCAATCAAGGTGCTTCGAACCCGATTTGATTTCGCAGATTGCGGCGGCGTCCAAGTTACTGAGGTTGCAGTCAACCGAGAGACTCGGTTTTGCAGACTTTCGGATTCCTCAACTTCGCCAACGGTCAATGCATCGATAACTTGGCGCATTGAGGTGAAGGTGCCATCTTGAGTCCGTTGATAAATCCGATCAATGTAAGGCTTTACGCCAACATGGACTTGGCTTGGCAAAACCAAACCATTAGCCGCATCACTTATCGCTGCAGGTAGAGAATCGACGCTACCAAGCGGCCACATTCCAGTCACCATCACAAAAAGCAATTGTCCGACACCCTTGATGTCCTGGGAGATACCGTCGCCGGGGTCAGGTCCTAAAAGTGCAGAATCAACACCGAAGCCAGCAAGTCGCACTTCTTGACCAGGAGAAAAAATTACATTGTGCGGTCGGAGCCGTCTATGAAATACATTCAACGAGTGAGAATGCTTCAAAGTATTGGCAACGGTTCCAAGTTGCTTGAGAGCTTGTTCAATTGGAAAAACTTCGCCACGACGAATAATTAGCCGATCTAAGGTTTCACCTTCTAACCATTCAGTGACGATACCTACATAACGATCTTGCGAATTCGAATCTCCAGCAGTTGTTATCTTTCCATCGGAAATGACATCCAGAATCGAAACTACATCGCGACGATCATTTACTGCCGCAAGCTGACATTCCTGTAATAGTTTTACACTTCGAAGATCGGAAGTGGGCAGCAAAATCAAGTTAACCCAACGCTTAAGAGATAGATCCATTGCGCGCCAGATTGGTGAACTTAAAGAACTTGCAACTTGCACATCTAATGCATAACGACCATCAAAGATACGATCATTAGCAACACCCATGTTTGCAGTTTAGTTGCCTATTTGCGTCGGACTAACGCCAGTACGGCGGCAACCTCAGCGATGCGCAACAGTTTTGCCAACCCCAGGTAAATCAGTGAGAACGAAATCGTAAATATTCCAATTGCCAACCCAACTCGCAGTGCAGACATGTCAGCTTGATTGGTAATTGTGAGGCGAACCAACAGGTAGGACACAAATGCCGCAAAGATACTGGCTGCACTCACTCGGATAATCAGGCGTAAATGGCCATTATTACGAATCTCAGGCACTCGTTTGCCAACCCGCATCCAGGTCAGAGCGCAGGTGATCACATACGAGATCGAATAACCAAGAGCCAATCCAGCGACCTGCAACCCTTGGGGCATAACAGAAAACAGCGTAAAACCAATCAGGATGTGCAGGCCGTTAAAGCCCAGATTGATCATAAATGGAGTCCTGGTGTTTTCTTGGGCGTAATAGCTTCGAAGCAGTACATAAAACAATGAAAAGGCCGGAAGCCCGATTGCAAACATCGAAGCGACGCCACCAAGAGCAGCGCCTTGAGTCGTGGAAGATGCGCCGTAGCCATAAAGCAACGCACCAATCCATGGACCAGCAGCTAATAAAAGGACTGCACTAGGAATAATCAGCGCTGAGACCAATCTCAATGATGCGGATAACTCCCCACCAAATGCAGTTAGATCCTTGTCATGCGCTTGTCTACTCAAGCGAGGCAGTAGCGCAGTAATGATCGAGACTGTAATTATGGAATGTGGCAACATCATCATGAGTTGGCCTTTTTGATAAGACGTAAATCCAACCGCAACAGTATTGGGATCACCTGACACCAGGACGTTTGCCAAAGTAGTTAAATTTGAGACCATCAAAAAAGTAATTTGATTTACCAAGACAAAGCCGATCGTCCACTTTGCTAAGTTTCCAACTTTGCCGTTTCCTACATTTCTAAATTGAAAGTTTGGTTTAAATCCATACCCAGATTTTTTTAGTGCTGGGATCAAAATTAAGGCTTGAGCCATAACTCCCAGAGTTGTGCCAAAGCCAAGCAGATTTATCTGTGCCGCTGTTACCGACTCAGCAGTTGGTGCCGCAGACATAAACGAAACAAAAATTACAGCAGTTACGATCACGATCACGTTATTAACGATTGGCGCATACATTGGTAAGGCAAACGAGTTACGCGAATTTAGAATTTGGGATGCAAGTGTGTAAAGTCCGTAGAAGAATATTTGCGGCAAGCACCAACGCGCAAACATAGTTGCAACATCAAATTCTTCCGGAGTCCAAAGCTTGGTTGCATAAAGATGCACAATCAATCCAGCAACTAATACTGTAATGATTACAATCCCAAGCAAAACTAATCCAACAAGAGTCAATAACTGATCAGTGAATTGCTTTCCTTGATCGGCATCATCTTCCATGTGTCTGACTAGCGCAGGGATGAAAACCGCATTAATTGCGCCACCAGCAATAAGAATGTAAATAATGTTTGGAATGCTGTTTGCAACAGAGTAAGTGTCGGAAAATATCCCAGTACCAATTGCGGCGACTAAAGCAATATCTCGAAAAACCCCAGTGATGCGACTGGCAAGGGTGCCCGCCGCCATCCCTGACGTTTGTCCGATGAATGATGACACTGTCTTTTCTAACCGCCTACCCGTGAACTAACTTTCCGGATGTTTAATCGAACGCTTGTCTTTTCGCCGTTTAACAAAATTACTCAGAGCCAATAGAACTAACAGTCCAAAGGCTCCCCACACCAGAGTACGGGCGAACTGACTATAAGCGGCTGAAGAGATTTGCATATTTTCTACTTCACCGAAGCGCTCACCATTAGGTGCAATCAACTGTGCCTTCACATCGACAACGCCAGCGCCACGCAATGTAATAGCTACCGGAACTGTAATGCGTTGCCCGCTACCAACTTGGATTAACTCACTAGGAGTAGCAGAGAAGCGAGAAGTAGCAGTACTGGTTAGATCGATACTTACAGATACTTCGCGATCACTTTCGTTGACGATTGTGATTGGAATTTCAGAGCTTTCCTCAGGCGTAGTGATTCGTGATGAGGCCTGCAGACTCACAGCGCCAAGATATGTATCGAGGATTTCAAGATTTCTAGACAAATAACGGGCGGCATCAACTTCAGATCCCCATAGATCAGAAAATCCCAAGATGCGCGAGGTATCAAAACCAGTTGCTAATTGCTTATCGACAAATAGGGAAGATAAAATTTCGGTTTCACTTCGCAGTTTATTTGCGATTCGAATAGTCTGCCGGGTCAACTGATTTTGAAAATCATCAGCGAGCGGAACAAAATTTTGCTTTGGCTCTGAAGCCGCTACTAAATCTAAGCTGGCAAGCTGCATCCAATTATGATCGCTCAACATAGAAATGAGCGAAGTAAGTCTTTCGGAAGAAATTTTCCAGTCAGGTGGAGCCAACACAATTATTGAACGTGGACTCTGTGGAGACTCCGCAGTCATCATGCCAAGCTCACTCTTAATACACGTTACAGTTTTAAAAAACGCTGCATCATTTTCGTCAGCTCCTGATAAGCATCTCGAAGCAGCAAGATCATTAACTAAAACTGGATTCGAAGCAGATTTTGCAACGGCACTTGTGGTTTCCCGTTCATTGCCGCGCAAGAACTCATTGGAAACTATGGTTCGGATGCCCTGCTCATTTAACATCGCTACAGTTTTGCGATCCGAGACCGCTTGCACAGGTGCATAAAAAATTTGCTTGCCCGAGGCCAATGAACGCGAGAGATTTATTGCGTCTAACAGGTCACGTTGCTGATTTGCTAACGACAATGCTGTTAAGTCCGTGTGTCCGTATGGTAAGTAACCAACAGTAGGAGCTAACCCATCCAGTGCAGTATTTAGCGCTAGCGGGATTTGAGAAGCAGAACTGGCGGCTAACTGACTCACCCAAGTTCGCAAAGCGGAATCTTGCAACCAGGAAATCTTCGATATCGGTTGATTCAAAATTAAATTCAACAATCGCTGTGCTTCATTGAGATCGTTCTTTGGGCTGCCTACTTCGCCGCCGGCTAAATGATCATTGAGCGTGGTTAACGGAATAACAAATGCAACATTTGTTGGCTTTATGTCTGCATTGAAGAACCAAGGAGTTGTAACAACAGTAGCTACATCGCTCACATTCAAACTAGGTTTGACACCAAGTCCGTATACCCCAGCAGCATCAATTCCTAGTACCTCTTCACCACGGAAAGCAATCTGCCAGTTCTTCGTAATGCCTGGAGCAATGTTGCGCAGTACTGCGGACTTATCGCTTGCTTTGATGTTGCGGGCACTTGTAGGGTCTGCCAAAAGTTCACCAAGTTCGGTGCGCGATTTGATGGCAGGTGTTGAAACCAGATTTAGTTCAAGGTTGTCAATAACGGATTCTGAGGTATTGGTGAAGGTTCCGGACAAAATCACCCGGTGATTTGTGCTTAACGAGTCAATTGAGTCAGCTAGCACCGAGATGTTAAGACCGGTAATTTGCACCGAGCCACCTTCAGCAGCACTCGATGCGGAAACTTGAAGGCAGAGCAACAGACTCAAGAATCCAATTACGAACGACCTCATTGCGCCAAGGAATTTAGCCGATTCAGATCGCGAATTGCGCGGTGAGTATCGGGACTCACGTTGACGGCTCACTTTGTAAGAATACCTGCAAATATTGGACTTTTTGCAATTGCATCTAGGCTAGGTCATGTTATGGACAACACATCGCCACAGGCAATAGCAACGAGAACCGTAACATCTGCTCTGGAACAAATGCCCGATGTGATGAAGCTTGCACAACTGTTTAGTGTTGCTGGCTTTGAGTTCGCTATCGTCGGTGGCCCGGTTCGGGACCTAATTCTAAATCGCGAAATCACAGACCTCGATTTCACAACCAACGCTAACCCGGATCAGATTCTAAGTTTGGTTACGCCTTGGGCCGATTCAGTTTGGGACATTGGAATTGCATTTGGCACTGTTGGCGCTCGCCGAAAAGATTTTCAAGTAGAGATAACGACTTACCGCACGGAAATTTATAGCGATGAAAGTCGAAAGCCCGAAGTTAGTTTTGGTACTTCGCTGGAAGCGGATCTAGTTCGGCGCGATTTCACTATAAACGCGATGGCGGTAAGACTTCCCGAACTTGTTTTCGTAGATCCATTTGGAGGTGTAGATGACTTGAGTAAGCGAGTTATCCGCACGCCACGAGAACCAGAATTATCTTTTTCAGATGACCCATTGCGCATGATGCGAGCTGCGAGATTCGCAAGTCAATTAGGTTTCACGCCAGTTGTCGATGTTTTGTTGGCTGCCACAGAAATGTCGGATCGAATAAAGATTGTTTCCGCAGAAAGAGTTAGAGACGAATTCACAAAATTGATCATGGGTGATAATCCGGCTCTTGGTCTTGAAATTCTAGAGGGAACTAACCTTGCCGAGCATGTAATTCCCGAACTACCCGCGCTCCAACTTGAAATTGATGAACACCATAAACATAAAGATGTTTATGAACATAGTTTGATAGTTCTACAGCAAGCAATCGATTTAGAAACTACACATGCCCCAAAATGCGAGCCTGATTTAGTGTTGCGCTTGGCTGCACTCTTGCACGATATCGGTAAACCAAAAACACGCAGATTCGAATCAGGTGGTGGTGTCAGCTTCCATCATCATGAAGTAGTTGGCGCAAAGATTGCCCGGAAACGATTAACGGCTATGCGATATCCGAGTGACTTGGTTGATTCGGTCTGCAAACTAACGGAACTCCATTTACGTTTTCACGGATACGGACAAGGTCAATGGACTGATTCAGCAGTTCGCAGGTATGTCAGAGATGCCGGAGAAGAGTTGGTTCGACTTCACAAATTGACGCGAGCAGATTGCACAACAAGAAATCCACGACGGGCTGCAATTTTGGCAGCAACATATGACGACCTGGAAGATCGAATCAAAACTTTGGAACAACAAGAGGAATTGAATTCGATTAGGCCGGACTTAGATGGAAACGACATTATGTCCATCTTGAATGTTACATCAGGTCCGATGATCGGAAAGGCCTACAACTACTTGCTAAATGTTCGGTTGGATGAAGGACCGCTGAGTAGGGAGCAAGCGATTGAACGCCTAACCACTTGGTGGAATTCGCAAACCTAGAGCGACCTCTGATTTGCGCGATATTTACGAAGTAAAAAGATAGCCAATCCGGTACTGCAACTGAGCAATACAACGGAATATGCTGCGCCCACATTTATGTTTTCTCTGATGCCACCAATTAACGCATAAGTGGTGATACCTAGCACCAGAGAAATGTTTATCATCATGTCAAAAATTGAAAACACCCGACCGCGATGCGCATCATCGATAGTTCGTTGAATAGTTGTATCAGCATTGATCTTTAGCAACTGTCCGGCAAAACCCAGCGAAGCAGCAGTGGCACAGATTGCTGGCAGTGTTCCTATTTGGTAACCAACAAAACACACCACGGCACTCAAACCAGTAGCGACTGTCATTGCTGCGATCAGGTGAACCTGGCGATGAGGTGAACCGTCAGATCCAGATTTGGTTTTATCGGCGCGATCACTCAGTAAGAAGGTACTCAAGATCGCAGCGGTAAATGCACCAGTAGCAGCAGCGCCTGCACAAAGCCCAAAATCCAGCACTGCCTGGTCGGCGGTAGAAGCGGTATGCCAGGAATTTCGCGAAAGCAACAGGGTATGCACCGTCAAAGCTCCAAAGGCCCATCTTTGTAACGCTACGGCTGACATGCTACTTAAAGTTCTGCCAGAACGAATCATGTATTTGAATCCAGCAGCGAGTCCCGATAAAGCATTTTTAAATTCATCGCGCATTGCGGACTCAACCAGGTAAGGACCAAGAATATCTTTTGGAGTGATGCGAAGTGCAATCAATGAAGCTATTCCAGCAAGAACCGAACCCGCAATAACTAAGCCGGCATTAATTGCATCTGAATTTTCTAAAATGTTTTGGGTAGCAATACCAAGCGCGGCTGCTAACGAGGCAGCAGTGGTTCCTAAGGTAGGAAAAAGTGCATTAGCTGGGACGAGATCACCCTCATCGACTACATGGGGAAGTGAGGCAGACAGCGCAGCTTGCACGAATCTATTGACGCCAAGACTGATGAGGACAAGAACTGCAAGGATTACGCTCGCTGAACTGTTAGCAATCACCACCGCAATTGCAATCATTGTCACCACACGAAGCAAATTTGCACGAATCAAAATCGTGCGGCGAGACCAGCGATCAATAAAGACTCCAACAAAGGGAGCCACAATTGAATACGGCAAAAGTAGTATGCCAAATGCCAATGCAATTTTGCGTGGATCTGATTCTCGCTGTGGGGAGAATAATACGAAGGTCGCTAATGCGGTTTGCAGTAAACCATCTCCCGCTTGGCCAAAGATGCGCGCGCCAAGAAGTTCTCGCGCATTGGCATGTCGCAAGAACGAAAACGATCTAGCACTTGGGCGATTCACTTAATTCACGCTACCCCTAGTTTTATGAAATTGTCGTTTTGGGAAGAAAATTACCGAGATAAACAACTAAGGGCCCCTAGTCGAACTAGGGACCCTTAGTAAAGGAGGCCGCTTATGTGTCTACTACACCCGAAGCGCAACGGTTCTATAAATTACTTACTAGCAGCTACTTACCAGCAATGAAGTCTTCAACTTCTTGACGGCACTTAGTGTCGTCGTATTGAACCGGTGGACTCTTCATGAAGTAGCTTGAAGCACTCAGGATAGGGCCACCAATGCCACGATCTTTTGCAATCTTGCAAGCACGAATTGCATCGATGATGACACCAGCTGAGTTTGGTGAATCCCAAACTTCCAACTTGTATTCAAGGCTCAATGGCACATCGCCGAACGCACGTCCCTCAAGGCGAACGAAAGCCCATTTGCGATCATCAAGCCAAGCAACGTAATCGCTTGGGCCAATGTGAACATTGCGAGGATCGATCTTGTCGCGTAGCTGAGATGTCACTGACTGGGTTTTGGAAATTTTCTTCGATTCCAAGCGATCGCGCTCCAACATGTTCATGAAGTCCATGTTGCCGCCAACATTTAGTTGATAAGTGCGATCAACAGTTACGCCACGATCTTCAAATAGCTTGGCAAGAACCCGGTGGGTGATTGTGGCACCTACTTGGCTCTTGATGTCATCTCCAACGATTGGAACTCCAGCTGCAGTGAACTTGTCGGCCCATTCTTTTGTACCAGCGATGAATACTGGAAGCGCATTAACGAATCCGACACCAGCATCAATTGCACACTGTGCGTAAAACTTTGCAGCTTCTTCGGATCCAACCGGAAGATAGCAAACTA
Source organism: Actinomycetota bacterium (assembly GCA_009918005.1). Taxonomy (GTDB): domain Bacteria; phylum Actinomycetota; class Actinomycetes; order S36-B12; family UBA5976; genus UBA5976. Next base: position 28,555 of record RGDC01000003.1, on the reverse strand, counting down.
ATACATCAACTTTTGCATCCTTAAGTGCCTTAACAACATCAACTGGTGAATCATCGGATTCAACAACCATGTCACGGTAGTACTTACCAAGTCCGTCATAGGTATGTCCACGAAGAACTGTGATACCTGTCGGCGGGACATCGGAAAACTTAATCGTATTGTTCTCACTAGCAAAGATTGCGTCGGAAAGATCCTGGCCAACTTTCTTCGCATCAACATCAAATGCAGCAACAAAGTTCACATCTTTAATGTGATAGTCACCGAACTGCACATGCATAAGCCCGGGGACTTGTGCCTTTGGATCAGCGTCTTTGTAATACTCAACGCCCTGTACCAGCGATGATGCGCAGTTTCCTACACCAACGATCGCTACTCTAACTTCACTCACTGTAAGCCTCCTAGTTGTCAGTGAATTTTTCTTACGGTCTTACTTTTTGTTAACTTGCGAGACTTGGGAGTTACCGCTGTTTGCGGCACCCTGCGATTGCTCTCGCGAGATAAGTTCGTTTAGCCAACGCACTTCGCGTTCAAGTGCATCTAGGCCATGTTGTTGCAGCTCTAAAGTGTATGAGTCCAAGCGCTCTCTGCCTTTAGACAAGTTTGTTTGCAGGTTTGCTAAGCGCTCTTCAACTCGACTGCGACGACCCTGCAAAATATGAATTCGAGTATTTACTTCGGTTTGACCGAACAGTGACATCCGCACTGCAAAGTTGTCATCGTCCCAAGCGCCTGGCCCACTATCGGCGACCATTGCATTGAAGTGAGCTAAGCCAGCGTCGGTTAAGGCATAAGTAATGCGAGCTCGCTTAGGGTATTTTCCAGTTCCAACTTCATCTTGTTCAACCAGAAGTCCACGCTCGACTAATGACTTAAGTGCTGGGTACAAAGCACCATATGAAATTGTGCTGAACAGACCAAGCACTGAAATTAATCGCTTACGAAGTTCGTAGCCATGTTGCGGGGTTTGGGCGAGTACGCCAAGGATCGCAAGCTCTAGAGCTTCAGATCTTTTGGCCACGGCGAGTCCAACCCTTAAAAATAGGATATTTAGATGTATCAAATCGATACATCTAAATAATACAGTGCAGCTCAGCTCAAGCAAATTGTGCCTACGAGGAACCCAATATTTTTGTACTAAAACCGGGGATATTTGGATTTCTCGCTAGATCTAGTTCCAGCTAGTGTGTCCCACCACCCTTAAGGTTGTCAGGTGAGCAGGCCCGGATCGCATCAGAGTATTACGGGTATTCGAGCGGGCGGCATTAGTTCCGAACCGCCTCGTCCAATTCCATACCCAGCGGAGGATGTCGCAGATCCGGTTCGCCCGCGCCACGTTTTGGACTACGTTTTGGCTCGCCGGGCGGTCCTAGAACAAATCAAGCATGATGCCTTGTTGCGAGAACAAGTTTGTGATGCTGATCCATATCTATTGCGAGCAGCTAAACATCATGGCGAAGAGACTGAACGAATGTGTCCAATGTGCGCTAAGAGCGAACTCGTTCATGTGACCTATATCTTTGGCGATGATCTTGGATACTTATCGGGAAGAGTAAAAACATCAAGTGAACTAAAGGTTTTGGCGCATGAGTTCGGACATTTTCGGGTCTATGTTGTCGAAGTTTGTAAGTCATGTGGCTGGAATCATCTCCACATGTCGTATGTATTAGGCGATGGCGCGCCTCGCACTCCACCTCGTGAGCCTCGAGATGTGTTGAAATAGAGGAATGGTCAACTATCCCCGCAAAAACAAGCGTGGCATTATGCGCTTCATTCCTTCTTTAAAGCAATTAGTTCTGCTTGCCGGATTTGGAATTGCCGCAGGATTGCTTGCGATTGCCATTGCGGTCAAAGTTGTAGCCATTCCACAAGCCAGTGAAATTGCAACTGCGCAAACCACAATTTTGTACTACGACGATGGCGTTACAGAGCTGGCTCGATTGGGTGATGCTAACCGAGTATCGGTGGATTTTACGCAGATCCCAGTTGTCACCCAACATGCAATGCTAGCTGCCGAAGATCGCGAGTTTTATAGTCATGGCGGCTTTTCTATCCGCGGAATTTCTCGCGCAATTTATACAAACCTGATGGGTGCAGCAGGAGCAGGTGGTGGATCCACGATCACTCAGCAATATGCAAAGAATGCATTCTTAACACAAGAACGCACAGTTACGCGTAAAGCGAAGGAATTAGTGCTTTCCATCAAACTTGAGACATTGATTAGCAAAGATCAAATCCTTGCTGACTACATGAACACCATTTATTTCGGTAGACATGCATATGGAATTGAAAGTGCAGCAACGTCATATTTTGGCAAGAGCGCAAAAGATTTAAATTATTCGGAGTCAGCTTTTCTTGCTGCAATCGTTCAGGCACCAAGTGGTCTGGCACCAGAAAAGAATCTTGATGGCTTGCAACTGAGATGGAACTATGTCTTGGATGGAATGGTTACAAAAGGCTGGTTAAGTCAAGAGGAACGTTCTTCTGCAATGTTTCCTATGTATCTCACTGAACCACCAGCGCAAACTTTTTCCGGTCCGCAGGGATACCTTATTGAACAGGCTAGACAGACCATGTATGCAAGTGGTGTAACTGAAGACCAAATCAATTTAGGTGGACTTCGAGTAGTTACCACTTTTAACAAACAAGCACAGGATGCAATGATCCTCGCCGTGGCGGAACAAGGTCCAAAAGAAAAAATTGACGGTCTGAGAATTGGAGTGGCTTCGGTACGTCCAGAGACTGGCGAGGTAGTTGCCATGTATGGCGGCGCTGACTATCTAGAGAATCAACTTAACAATGCAACGCAGATGATTGGTCAAGCTGGTTCCACCTTTAAACCCTTCACATTAGCTGCCGGAATAGAAAGCGGAGCATCACTTTCCACGGCGTTTAGTGGAAAGAATAAAACTAAGGTCGATAATTACGTCGTTGTAAATTACGGTGGCCATTCGTATGGTGATCGAGTTACTTTACTTAAAGCAACTGAAAATTCCATCAACTCAGCATTCGTTGAATTAGCCGAATCTGTGGGACGTGAAGTTGTCCTTAAGTCTGCGATTCGAGCTGGCATTCCTGCTGATGCTGTGGGAATGGAACCAAACCTTGCATTCACCCTCGGAACTGCTAGTCCACATGTCGTGGACATCGCTGCTGCATATGCAACGTTTGCGTCTCGTGGTCTGCAGGTTTCGCCCTCTTACATAAAGTCGATTACCACAGGGTCGGGTGAAACTCTTTTCAAATTGAGTCCAAAACCAGTGCAGGCTTTCAGTACTGATGTGGCCGACATTGTTACGTATGCGCTTCAAAAGGTAGTCCAGGTTGGAACTGGTACAGCAGCCAGAGCATTAGGTAGGCCAGTTGCAGGCAAAACTGGAACAACTAATGACAATAAGTCTGCTCTTTTCGCAGGTTACACTCCTGAGCTGGCAACTGCGGTGATGTTCGTTAAGGACGGACCAGATGGCCAACCGGTTTCGCTTTCGGGAACAGGTGGCATGTCATCCGTTACTGGTGGTTCCTACCCAGCTCGGATTTTTACTGCCTACATGAAGGGTGCTCTCGAAGGTGTGCCGATTCAAAAATTCCCTGACCTTCCTAAAGGACAACCAAACGGAGCAAATCCAACAGAAAGCCCATCACCATCGGCTGCCCCATCACTTGCACCAGTTGATCCCAATGCGCCAGTCAGCATCCCTAACTTAATGGGAGTGCCATCTGATCAGGCAATTTCAATTCTGCAAGAGTTAGGGCTAAATCCAATTCTGGAGTTACAACAAGGTTCGAATGCAACATTGCCACTGTTTGTTCTGGAGCAATCAGTTGCAGTTGGAACATTGACATTACCGGGAACGAATGTCACCTTGAAGGTCGTAAACGCCACACCTTGATTGGGATTTAGTCGAGCCCAGTTACACAATCGAAGCTGGTCGTAGTGTTTCTAACATTGCAATCTAAAGTGGCACCGACGCAAAGCGTTGGGTCATCACTCCAAAGCATTGAGACATGCATGTGCGGTGGTTCTACAAAATCAAGATTCTTACCGTGATAACTAAACGGCGAACGTACTTTTCCAATGGCCTGGGAGATTCCTTCGGCAATTGCAATACCCCTTTTACGGAGCGAACTCGCATTACTTGGCGCAGCCATTGCCACTCCGTGCGCTGTGCCACCACTAACAACAAGCAAGCGTTTGTTATTACCGGTGTCAGTTTGTTGATATCCAACAGTCTGGCGATGCTCAACTTCATGAATCTGTAGAACCGTTCCGGTTGCCTGTAAGGCATTTGGCTCACCGAGCCACAACTTAGTTCCAATGCGCACTTCAATTTCTAAATCAAAGTTATAGCTTTGCAGCATGTTTTTAAGTGCCTGAATCTGTTTCTCCGAAATATGAGAGATGCTTATGCACTTTGGTAGCGAGAATTTACTGGATAGCTCTTCGTATAAAACAATCCAGTTCCAAACTTCAGTCATACTTTGTGAAAGATTGGCTCCGTTGAAAGCGGAAGAGATTTCAGTAGTTGGATCAACCTTTATAGCGGGTTGAGCGATTGGTAAGTGAAGTGAAAGGCCCATAACTTTCAAGTCATTGAAGTTGGGAATAGACTGCATGTCAAAATGCAACAGACCAAATCGGGAAAGTGAAGTCTTGCCTTCCAAGTAGATGTTCTTGGCTCCAGCAGATCTAACAGAAGCTAAGTCCAAGTCACTTGCCGTGACAATGATTCGCTCAGAGTTATGTTCTAAATGTTTCCGCCATTGATTAACTGCAGATTTGTCACTGGAGTTAAATGGCTCTAGAACCAAAATCTCACCTGCAAAATCTGCCAGTGACTGTTCGAGTTCCCAAACTGTGCCAATCGCAATTCGATTACATCCAAGTCGAGATGCTTCTGCTGCTAAGCGATCGCGGCCAAAACCGTAGCCGTTTCCTTTAATTACTGGGACTAGTTCGGCACCAGCCGACGCATAACCGTTCATTACGGAAACCAGATGGCTGCGGAATTTTTCGGCATCAACTTTCAGCGAGAATGTCATCAGCTATCGCCGCCGCGACATGTAGACATCAAAGGCTCTGGCCCAAATTGGCGAAAGTACATAATCCCATTCACCCACATATTCTTGCGCGTAACCGCCAGTTCCAAGCTTGAATTGAATTAATCCGAACAAATGATTGGTGGAATCCAGCGTGTCAGAAATGCCACGCATGTCATAGACGTAAGCACCTTCGTTTAGTGCAATCTTGATCATTTCCCATTGCACCGCGTTACTAGGACGCAAGTCCCGAGCAGCAGTAGTTGATGCGCCGTATGAATACCACGAATGATTCCCCACTCGTGTCATCGTCGTAGCTGCAATAGCACCTTCATGATCGGGGTGTGACGCAATGATTAACGCAATTCGCTCAATTGCTTCCTCGCGCATTGCAGTCCACATAGTTTGGAAATACGAAAGCGAGCGAGGCGTAAAGTGATCACGCTTAGCAGTCTCTACATAGCAAGTGTGAAACATTTCTAAATCTGAAAGGGTGCCTTGGCGAACTGTGACACCTTCCTTTTCAGCTTTGCGAATATTCCGTCTCCACTGTTGGTTAAATCCCTCAAAAATTTGCTCTTCAGTTTTTCCAGCAAGATCAATTTGAAAAACATATCTTGGTTGGTAGTCACCAAATCCAGACGCTTCTGCTTTACGTTGCTTCCAGCCCATAGTTTTTAACTGGCTAAGTAATGCAATGCCTGATTGATTCACTTCATCCGGTGCAACTTCACTGATTACTTTGGCAGATTCTGCGGCAATTGCGGACTTCAAGGTTTCTGCATACCAACGTCTAACCCAGGTATGTGGACCCATTTTGATTTGAAATACTCCGCGCTCTTTGGCAAAAACTATTAAGGCATTCAAGGCGCCTTCAACATCGTTACTGTTTTCCCAATTTAAATCAGGTCCTTCGGGTAGGTAAGCGAGATACTTTTCCACTCTTGGAACTTTTCGCAACAGAATTAATCCAGCGCCAACAAGTTCGTCACCAACAAACCAACCCAGAGACTGCGAAGTCCAACCAGCTTTAGTTTTACCCCAGGCAGGTGTTTGCAAAAACGACACTGATGAGCGACCTGCAATGTAAGACAGGTGCTTCTCTGAACTTATTTGGCGAACCTGCACGTACTCAATCTACCTAGAGTTATGGGTGTCTAACGGGATTTAGATTTTCAGCGACTGGCGCAAAATTTGTAAGTCTGCTACTACACCTTCAAATGGAGTTTCTAAAACAACTGGGGCATTTGCAGTTCTTAAACAATTGATTATGTTGTCCATACCAATTGAACCAGCGCCGAGATTTGCGTGTCGATCTGCACCCGAATCAAATGAGTCTCGACTGTCATTGCAGTGAATCAGATCAATCCGACCAGTGATCCCAAGAATTGTGTCTGCAAGTTCTGCCATATCGATACCGCCAGCATGTGCGTGACAAGTATCCAAACAAAATCCAACACCGGTATCACCGACTGCTCCCCAAAGCGCCTTAATGGATTCCAGCCTGCGAGCCATTGAGTTTTTCCCACCTGCAGTGTTTTCAATAAGTACGGGAACTTTCATATCCAGTTGCGTCAACGCTTTAACCCAGTTATCAATTCCAGCTTGCGGGTCGTCGTTATCTGTTACGTGTCCACCATGAACAATTACCGCCTTCGCGCCAACGGATGCAGCTGCGTCGACATCGGTTTGGAGCAGTTTGCGACTTGGGATTCTTACTTTGTTATTAGTAGTAGCGACGTTGATTATGTATCTGGCATGCACGTAAATTCCAATGTTTGCTGCCTCGGAGCTAGCTTTAAGTCCTTCTGCACCGTCCGGGTGCGGGAAAACTGAGCCTTTCCAGCCTTGTGGGTCAGCCAGGAAGATCTGGATGTGATCTAACCCCAACTCCTTGGCCTGGGTGATTGGATCATCGCCACCAACATGTGACCCAATTGCGAAATTTCCCATGAATTAAGGGTACTTGGGCGGATTGATCCGATGTTTTCCGCCCGTTCAAAACTAAGTTTGAGCCAAGTAAGTGCTGTGCATAAGGTTTTTCGCCCTAGAAAAAATGCTCTAGACTAAAGGTTCTTGATCCCTCCTGCCACGGAAAGACCGTGGCCGATTAGTCCACAGGAGGTGGGTATCAGTATGCGTCACTACGAAGTTGTAGTAATTCTCGATCCCGAGCTCGAAGAGCGAACAGTTGCACCATCACTTGATGCGTTTCTTAACGTAGTCAAGACCGACGGCGGCACAGTTGGCAAAGTCGATATCTGGGGTCGTCGCCGTTTGGCTTACGAAATCAATAAAAAGGGTGAAGCAATCTACGCCCTACTAGACATCAATTGCTCACCAGCAGCAGTTGCTGAACTCGATCGTCAGTTGGGACTAAATGAATCAGTGCTTCGCACTAAAGTCATGCGTCTCGACGTGAAGTAGAGGTCTGTCATGGCACAAGGCGATGTAGTAGTAACAGTTATTGGAAACCTAACCGGTGACCCAGAACTGCGCTTTACTCCAAACGGCCAGGCTGTCGCATCATTTACAGTTGCTTCAACAACTCGAATGCTCGACAAAGCGACCAACGAATGGAAAGACGGTGACACGCTTTTCTTGCGTTGCAGCGTCTGGCGTCAATATGCCGAGAATGTAGCGGAATCCTTAACAAAGGGAACTCGCGTTCTAGTTACCGGCCGCTTGAAGCAACGTTCATACGAAACTAAGGAAGGCGAAAAGCGCACCGTAGTTGAAATGGATGTCGATGACGTCGGTCCAGCGCTACGTAACGCCACTGCAAAAGTTAGTCGGGTTGCACGTACCGACAGCGGATACAACGGCGGATCAGCAGCACCATCTGAAGATCCTTGGGCCGCACCAGCGCCTGCAGGAGACGAACCTCCGTTCTAACGAACGATCCCATCCACCTCAACATTTGTTGAACAACCATTCCGGATAGAACCGGGCTTCCAGAGGAGCACCACAATGGCTAAGCCACCAATTAAGAAATTCAAGCCAAAGGTTTGTGCATTCTGCGGCAAAAACGCTGCAGCAATTGACTACAAAGACATTCCAACCTTGCGCAAGTTCATTTCTGATCGCGGCAAGATTCGCGCTCGTCGAGTAACAGGTAACTGCACTCAGCACCAGCGCGATATTGCAAACGCAGTAAAGAATGCCCGCGAGATCGCATTACTTCCATACACATCAACAGCGCGATAAGGAGAGATGACTTATGAAACTAATTTTGACTCAAGAAGTCACCGGCCTTGGTAGTGCAGGCGATGTTGTGGATGTAAAGCCAGGATTTGGACGCAACTTCTTAGTCCCTCAGGGTCTCGCAACAGCATGGACTCGTGGCGGCGAAAAGCAAGTTACCCAGATTAAGCGCGCCCGTAATAAGCGTTCAGTGCGCGATCTAGATCATGCATTGGAAATCAAAGCAGCTCTTGAAGCCGCTCCAATCGTGATTTCAGCTCGTGCTGGCAGCGAAGGACGCCTGTTCGGCTCCATCACTGTTGGAGATATCGCTTCTGCCATCCGCGTCGTAGACGTTGATAAGCGCAAGATTGTTCTTGCCGCTCCAATCAAAACGTCAGGTCGTCATGAAATAACAGTTCGCCTGCATGCAGATGTTTTGGCAACTGTTGTGCTCGATGTCCGAGGTAGCAAGAAGTAACAAATCTACAAAAAGAATGCCCACGAGAAATCGTGGGCATTCTTTTTGCCATGAATATCTCTATTTCTATTGTTGATCAAGATTGTCGATCAAGCTTTGTATTCGCTGGATGTCTAAAGGTGTGCGAGAATTAGGTCATGACTTCAACAATGACTTTGCATACAAACCACGGTGATATCAACATCAACATTTTTGATAATCACGCACCAAAGACTGTGAAAAACATCCTGGGCTTAGCCGATGGTTCAGTCGAATGGACCCATCCGGCAACTGGCGAAAAATCTACTGCCCCAATTTATGACGGAACTATTTTCCATCGCATCATCCCAGGCTTCATGATTCAGGCTGGCGATCCACTTGGTCAAGGAACTGGCGGCCCAGGATTCAAATTTGAAGATGAACCACACCCAGAATTAGTTTTTGATCGCCCTTACTTACTTGCGATGGCAAACGCTGGACCAAATACAAATGGCTCGCAATTCTTCATCACAGTTGCGGCCACCACCTGGTTGAACTTCAAACACACCATCTTTGGTGAAGTTGCAGATCAAGCTGGTCGCGATGTTGTCGATGCCATTGCAAACGTGCCAACTGGACAAATGGATCGTCCAGTTAATGATGTAGTAATCGAAAGCGTTACTGTTTCTCGAGGTTAAGCGTGGACAACATCTGTTTCCGCCACACCGATAGCGAGGCATATGTATCTTGCGGTCGTTGTGATCGCAAGATATGTCCCGATTGCATGATCAATGCTCCGGTCGGATTTCAATGCCCGGAATGTGTTGCTGGTGCCCAGGTAGCTTTACCAAAAACTAAGTTCGGTGGATCATTCAATACAGTTCCACAAGTGACCCGAGCAATTCTGATTACTTGCGTCGGCATTTTCGCACTGTCATTAGTACTAGGAAGTTTTGCTTTAAAGTTTGGCATGATTCCAGCCGCTATTGCGCAAGGTGAATGGTGGCGGTTACTAACTTCCACATTGCTTCATGGGAGCATCCTGCATTTGCTGTTCAACATGTATGCGCTTTATTGGCTCGGACCTCAACTTGAAAGATTGCTCGGACATCTGCGCTTCGCAGCACTGTATGTATTTTCAGCACTCGGTGGTTCGGTTGCTTCGTATTGGTTCTCTGATCTACGAACCGTCTCAGTTGGAGCCAGTGGCGCAATCTTTGGCTTGATTACCGCAACCATTGTTATAGGTCGACAGATGCGAACTGACGTTTCCCAGCTTGTTGTCCTCTTGGGGCTAAACGTGGTTATCGGTTTCTTGCAGCCTGGCATCGATTGGCGTGCGCATTTTGGCGGAGCGGTAACTGGCGCTGTGGTTGCATTCATCTACACCAAGGGCACCAGACTAAATCGAGATCGACTTCATCGCATCGGCTTGTCTGGAATTTTTGTAGTTTTAGTCCTGGCTACCTTGGCTAGAAATGCCCAAGTTTCTGCGCTGATTGGCCTTTAACTCAAGATCGCACCCACCACATATAGGCAACTGAAATTGAGGCTCCCTTGAAAAATACAGGTAAGGTTTAAACATGCCTAAGTCAAAGTCTCGTAAATCAAAAGAACCCGCCTACACACCACCACCAGCCAAGGCGCCGGAGTCCTTCAAAATTGGAAATCCGGTTTGGTTAGTTCCAACTATGGTGACCATGTTCATCTTGGGACTGTTGTGGATTGTGGTGTTCTATCTTGTAGGTAGCCAAGTGCCGCTGATGTCCGATTTAGGCAACCTAGCCAATGTTCTTATTGGATTTGCCTTGATCGGCGTTGGATTTGCTCTAGCCACGCGCTGGAAGTAAATGACATGGGTGTAATTTCCTCCCCAGCGGTGGATAACCCTGTGGATAAATAAATGAGCAGCCTTTCCAAGCGAACTAAGACCACTTTGGTTACTGGATCAGCTGCGCTTGCCGGATTTCTCTTCATAGCAAGTGGGATCACGGCCGATGGAACTAATTTGCGAACCGGTGGCTTAGAGGATCTTCGTAGCCTAGTTCTGGATAGAGCTAACAAAGTTGGGGTTTTGCAATCCGAAGTGGATACCCTAACTACCGAAGTAAACAACCTTTCGATTACCAAAGTTGACCCCGCGTTAAGTTTGCAAATCAACCAACTTGAACAAGCAACAGGACTCACACCTGTTTCAGGATCGGCGCTGCGAATTTCACTTGATGATGCCCCGCGCGAACCTGGATCACCACTTCCGAGCGGAGTCGTTCCGGATGATTTGGTTGTACATCAACAAGATGTCCAGTCCGTGGTAAACGCAATGTGGCGCGGTGGTGCAACTGCAGTTCAAGTCATGGACCAACGCGTCATCAGTACGACCGCAATCCGTTGTGTTGGAAACACACTCCTTTTACAAGGCCGGGTCTATTCGCCACCATTTATTGTGACCGCGGTTGGAAATACCTCGGAACTTCAACAAGCACTGAATAATGAGCCTGGAGTTTCGCTTTACCGAGAATATGTAAAGCGGCTAAATCTTGGTTGGGACGTTTCTATATTGAATCAAACGACTATTCCAGCTTGGCAAGGATCGATTGAGCAACCGTAATTCTATAAAATCGTAAAACTAATTTGGAATTACTGGTTGCAAACCTTGCGCCAAGTTACGCGCATCTAGATCGCCACACCGAACTAACCATTCGGCTAACATTTTGTGACCGCCTTCAGTTAAAACCGACTCAGGATGAAATTGCACACCTTCGATATCAAAATTTCTATGACGTAGTGACATAATCACTCCATCTTCAGTCTCGCTAGTGATTTCTAATTCTGCTGGCACGGTATCGCGCTCGACGGCTAACGAGTGGTAACGAGTTGCAGTGAATGGCGAAGGCAAATCTGCAAGCACACCTTGCTTATGGTGAAACACTTGCGAAGTTTTGCCATGAAGCAATTCTGGAGCTCGAGAAACAGTTGCGCCGAATGCTTCAGATATAGCTTGATGGCCAAGGCAAACTCCAAAAATTGGAACTTGGCCACCCAACTCTTTAACAATGTCGATGCACACACCAGCATCAGTCGGAGTACCTGGACCAGGAGAGAGCAACACACCATCGTACTCACGAGCTTCATCAACTGTGACTTCGTCATTGCGCTTCACATCGACTTTGGCACCTAGCTGAGCCAAGTACTGAACAATGTTAAAGACAAAGCTGTCGTAGTTATCGATCACTAAAATACGAGTCACGACAGTAAGTCTAAAAGCGTTAAGGCGTAGTAGGGGTTGTAGTAGGACACAATCCACTAACTGGAACAGGAGATCCGTCTGGACACAAGACTGTAATCGGAGCTGAAGCTACGGTTAGGGTCACGATAGATCCCTTAAGCGCTAAATCTTTGGCATTTGGTGACTGTGACAATACGGTACCTACTGCCACCGTGGCATCTGCTTGCTTAACAATGTCTACTAAGAAGCCCGCATTTACCAGGGTATTTTTAGCCTGTGTTTCATTCTTACCAACAACATCTGGTACTGGAATCTTGCCATTCGAAACAGTGACGTTAATAAGAGTTCCAATGTCTACAACAAAGTTGGTAACTGGATCCTGTTCCAAAATAGTGCCTTCTGGTTTATCGCTATCAATAGGTGTTACCCGCCCCAAAAGCAGTTTTGCTTCAGTGAGAACTAGGCGAGCGTCATCTATTGATGGAAGATTCACTAAATCAGGTACTGGTACTTGGTCTTTACCTGCGGAAACAATTAAATTAACGGCCTGGCCCGCTTCGATCAATTCTCCAGCGGCTGGATCCTGCCCAATAATTTCTCCCTTAGGCACATTGTCATCAGCTTGGGGGGTTTCAGTTCCAACATTTAGGCCAATTTCAGTAAGGGCTAATTTGGCTTCATCTACTGTTTTAGATTTTAGATTTGGTGTCGTTACTAAAGTTTGGCCCGGTGCAAGTAGTTGACTTCCCACAAAAATAAGTAACGCTGCAGATACGACAGTCGCAATGGTGACTGTCACCCACTTCTTCCGACTGCTTGGCTTGGTTGCTGTAGCTACGTTTGTGGTTGTTACAGGTGTGGTATTTGAAATCGGCAATACTGTCGTAGAACCCAAGTCATCAGCAACTGGAAAACTATTTGGCCGGCTAGAAATTGGTAAGCCCGCAATTGCTCTTTCAATATCAAATCGCATTTCAGCTGCAGTTTGATATCTGCTGCCAGGAGACTTTGCTAATGCCGTCAATGTGATTGCATCTAATGTTGTAGGAATCGAGGGATCCACCGATGACGGAAGTTTTGGAGTTTCATTTACATGCTGATAAGCAATGGAAACTGGCGATTCACCGTTGAATGGGGGACCACTTGTCAAAAGTTCATAAAGTACACAGCCTGTCGAGTAGATGTCACTGCGGGCATCAACTGATTCGCCTCGAGCTTGCTCTGGAGATAAATATTGCGCAGTGCCCATCACTGCACTGGTTGCGGTAACTGATGTTGCTGCATCACTCATTGCCCTTGCAATACCAAAATCCATGACCTTGGCATCACCGTGAGAGTTGATCATTATGTTCGCGGGCTTAATATCACGATGCACAATTCCATGTCGATGTGCGTAATCAAGTGCAGCAAGAACACCAGCAATAACTTCGAGTGCTCGCTCAGGCAAAATTCTTGGGCCGTTGTTTAACATCTGGCGCAAGGTAACGCCATCTACGTATTCCATAACAATGTACGGAATGCTTACCTGGTTCACGCCATCAGAAATTAAATCTTCACCGGTGTCATAAATCGCAACAATGTTCGGATGATTAAGTCCCGCGGCTGATTGAGCCTCGCGGCGAAATCTCTCTTGGAACATAGGATCGCGAGCTAGATCGGGACGTAAAACCTTTATAGCGACTCGGCGATTCAATCGTCTATCTGTACCTTCATATACTTCTGCCATGCCGCCATGGCCAATTACTTGCCCGACGTCATATCTATCACCAAGATGGGTGAAGGTACTCACTAGATCTCCTCATTACTTCGCAATATGCATTACTTACTCTATTCTTACCTATTTCTTTAGAGCCGCTCGCATTACTGCGGCGGCAATTGGTGCGGCTAGCGCGTTGCCACTAACTTCGGCAGCGCCGCCACCATTTTGTAACACGACAGCCACCGCCACTTTTGACTGTTCGCTCGGGGCTAACCCAACAAACCAAGCATGCGCCGGTTCACCTGGGGTGTTCTCGGCAGTTCCAGTTTTACCACCGACGGAAATCCCAGAAATCTTCGCATTTGATGCAGTTCCCTTCGCAACTACCCCCACCATCATGTCTCTCAAGATCTTGGAGTTCTCGACTGACATTGCGCGCCCAAAGGCAGATGGGTTGGTATTTTGCAACACCGTTAAATCTGGGCCCAGCACCTGGCTAATCAAATATGGCTTCATCACGACACCATCATTTGCAATACCAGCTGCCACCATTGCCATCTGTAACGCAGTTGCGCGGACATCAAATTGCCCAATAGCGCTCATTGCAGTTTGAGGTTTGTTCAAATCTGCTGGAAATCTACTGATAGCAGCAGTCATGGGTACATCAAACTCGGATTCGAATCCAAATTTTTTAGCCTGTTCGCTAATAGCATTAGCTCCTAGTTCCATACCCAACCATGCAAATGCAGTGTTGCATGAAATCTCCAGAGCCCCTTGCAACGTTGTGGTATTTCCAGCCCCACATGCTTTGCCAGTCCAGTTACCTAGTTGGACATCAGTGCCCGGCAAATTTATCTGCGCTGGACCTGGCAGCTCTGAACCAGCAGTGTAATTTCCAGACTCTAACGCTGCTGCTGCGGTCACCAACTTAAAAGTTGAACCAGGTGGAAGAGTCATCGCAAGTGGGCGGTTAAGCATGGGTTGTTTAGGATCAGCATTCAATTCTTCGTAAGTGTTTTGAATATCTTGAGCATCATGACTTGAGAGCAAATTTGGATCGAATGAGGGAGAACTTGCTAAAGCCAAGATCGCACCAGTCGTTGGATCGATAGCAACTACAGCGCCAGTTCTACCATTTAATGATTTCATCGCAGCAGCTTGCGTATCAGGATCAATCGTTAATCGAATTGCTCCACCTTTAGGTTCACGGTTAGCAAACAATTGTTGAAGGCGATCGACAAAGAATCGACTGTCGTTACCTGCCAGTACATCATTGGCTTCAGATTCGATTCCAGTTGCGCCATAAACCACCGAATAGAACCCAGTGATCGAGGCATACGTTGAGCCATCCGCATATTCGCGCAAGTACTTCAGTGCATCCGTCGTTGGCGTAGATTCCACAATTGCTGAAGATCCCAGCAAGATCGGTCCGCGTTCGCGAGAATATTCAGTTAATGTAACGCGTTGATTACTTGCCTGACTTCGCAAGTCACCAGCCTTAAAAACCTGAATGTAAGAAAGATTGATAATTAATGCAAGCAAAAGTAAAACAATGACCGAAGTAACTCGATTGATTTGTCTAATCATGGCTACTGCCATCCTGACGCAAAACTAGATCAGCATCACTTACTTCAGGTGCGCGAGCAGCATTAGATATTCGAATCAAAAGCGCAATGATTATGTAGTTCGCCACTAATGATGATCCGCCATATGACAAAAATGGTGTTGTTAGACCAGTAAGTGGAACCAGTCTGGTTACGCCCCCAATCACAATGAATGTCTGAAGACCTATAACTGTCGTTAGACCAATTGCTAATAAGTTGCCAAACGGATCACGAGTTGCAACTGCGGCACGGGCACCTCGTTCAACAATGATTACAAATAACAGCAAGATTGCGATTAACCCCATTAATCCCAACTCTTCCCCCAGAGCAGAAGTTATGAAATCGGTTTTTGCGAATGGAACAAGCTGCGGATAGCCCTTCCCCCATCCAGTTCCAAAGAGACCACCATTAGCAAAGCCATAAAGAGATTGCACAATCTGAAAGCCAGCCCCGTTTGCATCCGCAAAGGGATCTAACCAAACATCAAATCGAACTCGCACATGTCCAAATGCGCGATAAGCCAGTGCGCCGCCAACACTTAACAACAAGGCACCAATCAGTACCCAAGAACGTCTACCAGTGGCCACATAAAGCATCACGATGAAGAGTCCAAACAAAAGTAACGAAGTCCCTAGATCTCGTTCCAAAATCAGAACTAAGAGGGCAGCAAACCAAACTAGTAATAGCGGGCCAACATCCTTACCGCGGGGAATGCCTACACCCAGAATCTTGTTATGTACGAGTGCAAGTGAATGCCGGCGTGAAACAAGAAAGCCAGAGAAGAAAATAGTTAATGCCACTTTGGCGAGTTCTCCAGGTTGAAATGTAAAACCGAGAACACTAATCCAAAGTCGGGCACCATTTATTTGGCTACCAATGAATGGAAGTAGTGGGAAGAAGAGCAATGCGATCCCAGCAAATCCAGCAGTAAAGGTAAATCTTTGCAACCTACGATGATCTCGCACAAATGCCAAAACCAACATGAAAGCAACTAGTCCCACAACCATCCATGTGAGTTGCAAATACACATCTGGCGTTGGCATAGGACTTCCATTACTGACGGCGCGTTCGGTAGCAGCAATGTCTAACCGATGAATCATTGCTAGTCCAAGCATGTTTAACGCAGCTACACTCGGCAGCAACAGAGGGTCAGCGTAAGGTGCCTGCCAACGCACCACAGCATGAGTCAAAAGCAACAAAACTCCAGCGCTTAGTAATGAAGTCCAGCCACCCAAAGACGAGTCACCTGTTGCAGAATCTACGAGAATCCAAGCGAAAACTCCGATGAGCCAGGCTCCGATAAGTAGCGCTAACTCGGCTGAGCGCCGAGTCGACACTCGATAACGGTTAAGTGTCTCGCTCACGGAGCGATCTCCGGACAACCAGGTGTCGCAGGAGTTAGTACGCATAAGTCAGCACTTAGTTTTAAGCGATCCACTGCGGCTTTAGCGTTTTCAAAATTTCCAGATTCAAATGTTTGATAGACCTGACCACGTTCGAACTCAGGTAACTTTCCAGCTTCGACGTCAGTGATCTCGACTAGGCGGTACATTCCACCAGCAGGTACTCCTTGAAAGATTGCAACCACATCTTCTTGGGCGTAAACGCCGACAAACCATTGATTACCTAACCACCAAAGTGTGGCAACGATGCCTACTGCGATAACCCCAATAGTTGAAAGCACTGGTACTAGCCAACCTTTTTTAGTTTCTAAAAGAACGCGATCAAGGATTGGAATAGATGCTTCGCCTTCATCAGGAAAGTCAACAGCGGGCAATCGGGATTGATTTACGGAATCGGCAGCTGAACCGATCAGAACTGGATCAACTTCGATACTGTCACTAACGACATCTGCAACTACAACCGTTATGTTGTCAGGCGCACCAGCACTCATCGCTGCATCGATAAGAAGTGTTACAGCTTGAGTTAAGTCTTCATGTGAGAGACATTCAGCAATCTGGTTTGCATCAATCACGCCACAGAGACCATCGCTGCAAAGCAAAAATCGATCACCCTCACGAGTTTCCCGAACCGACAAATCAACTTCTACTGCATGAATACCGTCAATTGCCCGCATCATCAGGTTGCGTCTAGGGTGAACCGCCGCTTCTTCTGGTGTGATTTCCCCTGAGTCAACCAAGGTCTGAACAAATGTGTGATCTTTTGTCATTTGCTGTAATTCAGAATCGCGATAAACGTATGCGCGAGAATCACCAACATGTGCCATCGCAATGCGATCTTCGCGTAATGCGACAACCGTCATAGTTGTTCCCATACCTGCAAGATCGCGGTTCCCAGCAACTACGTCAGCAATGTACTCACCAGATGTAATGACCGCTTCAGCAAGTTGATTAAGTACTTCGTCAGCAGCCATCGAAGTCGAAGCAGCTGTAACTACGGCTGCAACTGTGGCAGCACTAGCTAATTCACCGGCTTCATGGCCACCCATTCCGTCAGCAACCACGAGTAAATTGTTGGCGGCATACCCAGCATCTTCGTTGTTACGACGCACCCGGCCAATTTCGGAGCGGGCAGCAAAGCGAAGACTCAAACCACTCATGAGCTCAATTCCATGCTGGTTCTACCAATTCTTAGTTGAGTTCCAGGACGAAATACCGTAGGAGTTGAGACCCGAGTTCGATCAATCCACGTGCCATTTGTTGAACCAAGATCCTCAACGATCCAATGATTTCCATTTGGTGTTAAGCGTGCGTGATGTGTACTCACAAAATCATCATCTAGAACGATCGTGGCATCTGGTGCTCGCCCAATGAGGATCGGTGAAGAACCCAAAGGCACAGCAGTTCCAGTAAGGGCACCTTCAACAATGACAAGTTGGGTGGAAGTTTTGCGAGCCCGAAGAGTTGGCCTTGGACTTGGGCGTTTAGTGCTCCGCTCGGGCGTGAGTGATTTGGCATCTCGAGGTGCTTGCAAGTCGCGGCGCAAAACAGAAACTACCGTGAGCACAAACCACCAGAGCGCAATCAGAAAACCGATTCGCAAAATGCTAAGCAATAACTCAGACATAATATTTCACTTACTCATATAGGTCAGAGTAATATTTCCAATTTTGATAATTGACCCATTCCGAAGTACCGACTCTTTATTCCGGGCTCCATCAACGACGGTGCCGTTGGTTGAATCAAGATCCCGAATTAAGACATCGGAACCTAAAACAATTTCACAATGTAAGCGGCTCACACTAGTGTCGTCAATTTGGATATCAGCCTCAGCACCACGTCCGATACTTGTGATTGATTTAGCGATCTTAAATTCCTCACCAGTGACAGAGGTTAGGTAAGGAGTTGCCTCAGGCGTAAATACAGTCAATGGAACTTGTGGCGTTGAATCTTGGACTATCGATGATGTTTCCAGTGTGCTTAATGTTCGTTTAGCGGCTGTGCTGCGAATTCGAAAAACGCCAGTTTCTAAAGCTTGATCAAGGTCAAAAGTGATTTGGGCGGAATCAACCGTGGTGTATCGCTGCTCACTTATGTAGGAATCTGCCAAAGTTCCTAGTTCGACGCTGAGAGTTTCAAAATAGGTTGCCAGGCGATCGTGGTCTTGGGGACCAAGTTCGATTATGAAGATATTTGGTGCGACAGTTTGCCCAGTTATGGTGTCAGCACGGTTATCTATCTCTTGCTGGAGTGCCGCACCAAGTTCAACCGGCTGGACTTCAGATTTGAAGGCCTTGGAAAATGAGCCATTTACGATTCGATCAAGGCGCTGTTCCAGATTGTCGAGTAAACCCATCTGAACTCCTTGGCTAGGTGCGACCCACAAATTTCACAGTCGCTTGCAGGCTTCAATTCTACTTGAAGCGAGGTTTTCCGTGATTTTCTTGAAAGTCCGTATAAAAGTGCGACTTTTAAGCAGTAAATGCCAATACGAGAAGCAGAGCTACGATTACTGCAGTTATCGCTACTCCAACTTTTGTTACTAGCAATTTTGATACTGCTGGTATGTAAGTTGAAATGATCAGGACAAGGCCAAGCATCCAAAGCGGCGCACCCTTGATAAATGAGTTTTGGTATCGCCAATTGATCATGCCAAGTGCGAATAGTAGGTAACCGGCCCAGCGCATATTCAAAATTATTGTTTCCACTCACTAACCGTATCGGCGAAGGGTATGCACTTTTGCTCGAACACCCAAACAACAGTTGCTAGATCAGCCGAAGCAGGCAATTATTGGGCTATGGCTACTACATCAAACCTTTATGACTTGTCCTTTATAAATAACCGTGGTGAATCCGTTTCACTCTCTGACTATTCAGGTAAGCCAATCCTGGTAGTAAACACCGCAAGCAAGTGCGGTTTCACACCTCAATATGAAGGCCTGCAGAAACTTCAAGAAGATTTCAGAGAACAGGGACTTATAGTTCTAGGATTTCCTTGCGATCAATTCGCACACCAAGAGCCTGGCGATGATGCTCAGATTGATGAATTTTGCAAAGTTAACTATGGGGTAGATTTTCAACTCTCACAAAAAGTAAATGTAAACGGAAAAGATGCTCATCCAATTTTTCAGTTTCTGAAGAGTAAGTCGAAAGGTTTGCTTGGTGGAGCGATTAAATGGAACTTTACAAAATTTTTGATTGCACCTGACGGTGAGTCAATCAAGCGCTATGCACCAAATACTGTGCCTGAAGACATTCGTTCAGACATTGAGGCATTGTTACCAAACAAGTAACTCGGCTTTAGGGTAGTTCAGTGAGCATCGAGAGCAACCTAGTTGCGCGCGTTCAATCGTGGATTGAACAAGACCCAGATCCGGTAACTAAAGCCCAACTTTCGGATCTTTTGAATTTGGCCCAAACTGACCAGTCAGCACTTTCTGAATTACAGGATGCATTTTCAGCTCCGCTTGAATTTGGGACAGCAGGTTTACGTGGTGCATTGGGTGCGGGACCGAATCGAATGAATCGGGTAACGGTTTTGCAGGCGGCATCGGGTCTTGCACAGTATTTGATTCAGCAAGGATTTATTGGACAAAAAGTTGTTATTGGATTCGATGCTCGCTACAACAGCGACGTGTTTGCAAAGGACACCGCGCTTGTAATGTCAGGCGCTGGCCTTGAGCCAATTATTTTTCCGCACGTAGTTCCAACTCCGGTACTAGCTTTTGCAATTCGAAATCAAAACGCGTGCGCTGGAGTTATGGTTACTGCCAGTCACAACCCACCTCAGGACAACGGTTACAAGGTTTATTTAAGTGATGGTCGACAGATAGTTTCTCCGGTCGATGAGCAGATTTCAACTTTAATCAAATCCGTATCTGACGTTAGAGAAATTAGCCAAGGAGTTAACGGGAGCAACGTTAGTGAAGGGGTAGTGAATTCATACGTATCACTAACATCACAACTCATTACTTCTGGTCCAACTTCAGAGTCACAACGCAAATCTGTAACTTCGGTTTATACCGCGATGCATGGTGTTGGGTGGAGAACTTTACAAACTGTATTTAATGACTCGGGATTTACTGAGCCAATCGCTGCACTAGAACAACGAGATCCTGACCCAGCATTCCCTACTGTGGCGTTTCCGAATCCGGAGGAAAAGGGCGCACTTGATATTGCAATTGCATTGGCAAAGGCACATTCCGTGGATGTCCTATTAGCAAATGATCCTGATGCCGACCGTTTCGCGGCAGCAGCTCCTAATGCCGATGGCACCTGGATAATTCTTCGTGGCGATCAAATTGGAAGTCTGATTGGCTGGTGGATGATCGAGCGAGCAAAACTAAACGGGAGAAATTTAACCGGTACCTTTGCAAACTCCATTGTTTCTTCAATGATGCTGGAGTCAATTGCAAAAGCAGCAGGACTCAAATATGAATCCACATTGACAGGATTCAAGTGGGTTTCAAGAGTTCATAACTTAACTTTTGGCTACGAGGAAGCATTGGGTTATTGCATTGATCCTCATAATGTAAGCGACAAGGATGGAATATCCGCCGCCGCAGTATTTATGGAAATGATCGCTCATCTTAAGACTCAAAATATCTCAATCTGGCAAGTTCTCGACGAGTTGTCACTTGAACACGGTCTGCACGCCACGGACCAAATCTCAGTTCGGGTCACTAGTAGTGAGCAGGTCTCAATAACTATGGCTGGAATTCGAAACAATCCACCAACGGAATTAGGTGGGCTGCAAGTTAGCAATGTTGAAGATCTAGCAGCTGGACTTGATGGTTTGCCAATTACGGATGCAGTAATCATTCATCTGGCGGGCCAAGGCGAGATTGAAAAAGCCAGGGTAATCATCCGCCCAAGTGGTACGGAACCAAAAATAAAATGTTATTTAGAAGTCGTAGTTCGTAGCGAAGACCTAGGAATTGCAAAACAAACCGCCGATAATGAATTGAAGCGGCTGGCTAATGATGCCGGACCCTTACTAAGTGGAGGCAATTGATGGATCGACATGAATTAGCGCGGATGATCGACCACACTTTGCTAAAGCCAGAGGCCACTAACGCAGACGTTATTGCGCTGTGTGCTGAAGCCGCTGAACTTGGAACCTTTTCAGTTTGTGTATCGCCAACCTTTGTTTCGCTGGCCGCAGCGAATGTTTCCAATGGAGTTAAGGTCGCTACAGTTTGCGGTTTTCCAAGTGGGAAACATGAAGCCGAGATAAAGGCGGCCGAAGCTAAACTTTCAGTTTCTCAAGGTGCGCATGAAATCGACATGGTGATCGACGTCGGTCGGGCAATCATGGGGGATTGGGATTATTTAGAGGCTGAAGTTTCAGCAGTTCGCAATGCCACATCTGGCACATTATTAAAAGTGATTTTGGAGACTGCAGCGCTCACCGATGAGCAGATCGCTAAGGCCTGCCAGCGTTGCGAAAGCTCTGGCGCTGATTTTGTTAAGACTTCTACCGGTTTTCATCCAGCTGGTGGCGCCGATGTTCGAGCCATCAAGATCATGCAAGAAAGCGTCGGTGGTCGATTGGGTATTAAGGCTTCCGGGGGAATTCGAAACATTGAGTTTGCGACCGAACTAATTAATGCTGGCGCTACTCGTCTTGGACTTTCCAGTTCGCGCGCAATCCTCGATGGCGTTACTGCAACTGGAAGTTACTAAGAGCCAACTTGTTCGCGAAGTCTGGCATATCCAGGCTTAATGATGTGGTTGATGATGTCCAAGCGCTGATCAAATGGTAGGAATGAACTCTTCATTCCGTTGACAGTTAGCCATTCGAGATCGCGCAATGAATAATCAAACGCTTCAACTAAGGATGTCATTTCAGCTGACATAGAAGTATCTGACATTAAACGGTTATCAGTATTTAAAGTAACGCGGAAATTTAATTTGCGAAGCAATCCGATTGGATGCTCGGCAATACTTGCAGCAGCACCAGTATCAACATTGGATTTGGGACAAAGTTCAAGTGGGATCCGACGGTCACGAACATATGCGGCTAAATCGCCTAGTGTGACTGTGCCGTCTGAATTTGTTGTTACATCGTCGATGATTCGAACTCCGTGCCCTAAGCGTTCAGTGCCACAAAATTGAATTGCTTCCCAAATACTCTTCAAGCCAAACGCTTCTCCGGCATGAATTGTGAAATGTGCATTGTTGCGCTGTAAGTACTGAAACGCTTCGATGTGTTCCGTAGGAGGATATCCCGCTTCCTTACCTGCAATGTCGAAACCAACAACACCACGGTCGCGATACTCAACCACTAGCTTTGCAATTTCAAGTGAAACGTCAGCCATCCGCATTGCAGTTAGCAAGGCAACAACACGAATTGTTTTCCCAGCAGCTTTTGCAGCAGCTTCGCCATGGGCAAAACCGATCAAGACATTGTCAATAACTTCGCGGTAGGTCAAGCCTTTTGCAGTGTGTAGCTCTGGGGCAAACCTAATTTCGGCATAAACCACACCATCTTCGGCTAGATCTTGCGCGCATTCACTTGCCACACGTTGTAGTGCATCAGGAGTCTGCATTACACCTACAGTGTGAGCAAATGTCTCTAAGTAAATTTCAAGGGATCCTTGAACTGCAGTGTGGAACCAATTACTTAATTGATCTTCATTGTCATATGGCAGCACGGTGTAGTTGTGCTTCTGCGCAAGTTCCAGAATTGTTTTAACTCGTAAGCCACCATCTAAGTGATCGTGTAAAACAACTTTTGGAACAGCCTTAATTACTGCGGATGAAATCATGCTTCGTCATCTCGATTTGCAAGTTCAGGTGCGAAGGCGGGCACGCAAATTGCGACATAATGTGCATCTTCGCGAGTAAGGTAACGAACCTTTTCACCAGCGCGAGTTATAAGTGCTTGACCGGCACCCACTGTTGTTGTCTTGCCTTCACATTCAACATCTATAGAACCTGTAATTACGATTGTGAACTCGTCAAAAGCTGGCGCTTGGGCAGGTTCTGACCAGCCAGCTGGAGCATGCATGACCGCAACAGAAACTTCACTATCTCCAGTCTTAACTCGACCGATATATTCTGCAATCGATTTTCCACCAGGAACTGGAATCATGGTCGGTTCGCTAATTAATTCAGGCATGTAATCAGAATACTTCGGAAAGTTTCACAAACAAGTTTCAGACAACACGATCAATGATTAATGGAAGACGCTGCGAAATTTCTGAATCCGCACCAATTTCGTAACCTTGCGTTAAGACTTCTAAGGCTGATTCAAATCGGGCAGGCTCGTCGGTATGCAAAGTGAAGATCTTTTGCCCCTTTTCAACCTTCTCACCATGACCAACATGCCACTCAATACCGGCGCCAAACTGGACGGAATCTTCTTTTCTGGCTCGACCAGCTCCCAGCCTCCAACTCGCCATACCAACGGCAAGTGCATCAAGTTTGGTCAAGTGACCAGAGGTCGTTGCAACAACTTCTTGAGTTTCTCGAGCAACCGGAAGTGGGACAGATAGGTCACCACCTTGTGCTGAAATCATGGCACGCCAGACATCCATGGCTGAGCCATCTAATAGGGCAGTAGCTGGATCTTTCAATCCACTAGCTCCGCTCGCTTCCAACATTTCCCGAGCCAAAGTCACTGTGAGTTCAATGACATCTGCAGGCCCACCACCAGCGAGCACATCAATTGACTCTTGAACTTCGAGCGCGTTACCAGCAGTTCGACCAAGTGGCACATCCATTGCGGTTAACAATGCGCGCGTAGTTACTCCAGCGTCATTTCCAATCCCAACCATGGTTGTTGCAAGTTCGCGAGCCTGTTCGACAGTTTTCATAAATGCACCAGAGCCAACTTTTACATCTAGAACTAACGCGCCGGTTCCTTCAGCAATCTTTTTACTCATGATGGATGCTGAGATAAGTGGAATAGATTCGACCGTGCCAGTAACATCTCGAAGCGCGTAGATTCTGCGATCAGCTGGAGCCAGAGTTTGACTTGCAGCACAAATAACTGCGCCAGTTGAGTTAAGGACTTTAAACATTTCGTCGTTAGTTAAATTGGCTTGCCAACCTTTAATTGCTTCAAGTTTGTCTAATGTGCCACCGGTGTGACCAAGTCCGCGACCAGATAGTTGTGGCACACTTACGCCACACGCTGCAACTAGCGGTGCAAGTGGCAACGTAATTTTGTCACCGACACCACCAGTTGAATGTTTATCTGCAGTTGGTCTTCCAAGAGTTGACCAATCCATGGTTTCACCAGAGTCAATGTAGGCCTTGGTCCAGCGCACGATTTCTTGACGGTTCATGCCATTTAGCAAAATCGCCATTGCCATGGCAGACATTTGTTCTTCGGCAATTACATTACGAACGTACGCATCGACAAACCAATCGATCTGGGCATCTGATAACTCGCGTTTATCTCGCTTAGCGGCAATGAGATCGACTGCGGCAAATGGTTCGGTGCTCATGTTATTTTGAATTTCACTCGGGGAAGCGTCATACCTGTAAGGCTAATGCGTCTAAAGTCGATCCGTTAAATCATGAGCACCAAAAGCATCAGGAAGTATCTCTGTCATTGACTTAATTCCTGAAACTGAATCAAGTAGACAATTCGGACCACCATGTTCCCAGAGCAGTTGACGACAGCGACCGCATGGCATTAAGGCATTTCCATGTCGATCCACACAGGCAACTGCGACCAACTTCCCACCACCAGTGCTGATCAAACTTGAGATCAAGCCACATTCCGCACATAAAGCAACACCGTAAGCGGCATTTTCAACATTGCATCCCGTAACAATACGTCCGTCATCAACTAAGCCAGCAACACCAACTGGAAAATTTGAATATGGGGCGTAAGCCTTGGACATTGCGTTGCTAGCAGCAGCACGCAATTCATCCCAATTGATTTCCATTAGTGATGATCACCCTTTCGGTAGGGGACGCCATCAGCAGCTGGCGGACGCAAATTTTGTGAGGCAGTTGCAAGCACCAAGAGCGTTGTTATGTAGGGCGCAACTTGAGCCACTTCGGGTGGAAATGAGGATGCCGAGAAGTAAGCACCAGTCATTACCGATCCCAAAAGCAAGAAACCAATCGCAGAATTGCGACGTGCCCGTCGGAGCATGATGCCACCGATTGCGAAAAGAATAATCGCGCCGAGCAAAATTAAACCTTTAACGTTTTGGTTCCCAGTGTCAATTAATCGCAAAGTGTCGATATAGCCGAACATCAATGCACCTGCGGCAGTTCCACCCGGTCGCCAGTCACCAAAGATCATGGTTGCTAAGCCAATGAATCCTCGACCTGCGGTATTTCCATTTCGATAGATAGTCGAGGCAATCGAAAGATAGGCACCGCCAAGTCCGGCAAGCATGCCCGAGAACACAACAGCTGCGTACTTGAACTGCACAACTTTCACGCCGAGTGAATCAGCTGCCCAAGGATTTTCACCAGCGCTGCGAAGACGTAGACCGAATGCAGTTTTCCACAGTAGGTAGCTTGTCATTGCAAATAGCAAAAATGTGATGATGGTGAGAAGTGACAAGTGATAAAACAACCCAGCAAAAACTCCGGCGAGATCACTGATGAAGAAGATTCCTTTTTCATGAAGTGAGGTTAGTGGTTCAACAATTGATTCAAAAGTGAAAGTTGGAATCTCACCCTTGATAGGTGGAGACTGTGCTTGACCACCACCGGGAGCATTGGTGAACAACACGATAGCCAGGAACTTAGTTAGCCCAAGCGCCAACAAATTGATAGCTGTTCCAGCAATGATTTGATCGACACCAAAAGTAACTGCAGCAACTGCAAGTAACAGACCACCGATAGCACCAAAGATCACACCAGCTACTACGCCAGCCCAAACACCCCATTGCCAGCCAGCCCAACCTGCGCCAAAAGTTCCCAGGATCATCATGCCTTCAAGGCCGATGTTGATAACGCCAGCACGCTCCGCCCAAATTCCAGCGAGACCAGCTAATGCAATTGGCGATGCAAACACCAAAGCCTGGGCAATTGTGACCGTGCTAGTGAGATCCCCATTTCCGGTAATAGTTCGAGTAATTGAAAGCATGGTGATTGCCGTGAAAGCAGCACCAATAAATCTGCGAGATTTTAGGTACGTCATACTGATGCCTCCTGCTTTGCCAATGCCTTAGCAACATTTGTCTGCTCACTCTTGACTTGGTATCTCCGTACTACTTCATACGAGATCACAACTACGATCACAATCAATCCCTGCATGATTGTGGAGATTTCTCGCGGTACGCCCTCCAGAATTAATTGGCCACTCGAGATGTCTAAGAAAGCCCAAAGAATTGCACCTAACGCAATGCCAATCGGGTTATTTCTACCAAGTAGGGCAATTGCAATTCCAGTGAATCCCCAGTCAGTGGGGAACTGCAATGAGTATGTGCCCGTATCTCCCAATAGATAAGGCAGTCCAACCAGCCCAGCAACCGCTCCAGACAGCAACATCGTTACATAAATCATGCGATTAGATTGCACGCCGCTTGTGCGCGCTGCTGAAGCTGACTTACCCGTTGCGCGCAAGTCAAACCCAAAGCGAGTTCGATTTAGCAGGAACCAGTATCCAATTCCAATAATTATTGAAATGAAGAAAAAGCCATAAATCGGAGTACCAGGATCAAGGAATGCAATTCCTCGCAACATTCCAGACTCTGGAATTGGCTTGGTACCGCGGACATTCAAACTCGTTTCCGTGCCGATGCTAGTGCGAACAATTATGTAACTGATAATTCCAATTGCAATGAAATTCAACATGATTGTAGAAATGACTTCGCTCACGCCACGGGCAACTTTCAACCAAGCAGAAATTCCTGCCCAGAGTGCACCGACAATCATTGCAGCAAGAATTGACTGCGAGAGCGCCAAGTACGTATTGACCGTTTACGCCAATGTTGAATAGGTTCATCTTGAACCCGATTGAAACTGCCAACGCACTTAAGAAATAGATAGTTGCTAAGTTCAACATCAAAGACATTGCTCTTGGTGAAGTTCCGTAATTCCACATGGAAGCGAAAACGGTTGTGACACTGGCACCAATTGCTACCAGGATGACGGCAGTAACTGCCAGCGAGATAAATAGTCCAATCGCAGGAGCAATCAGGCTGGTTCCGATTCGTCGAAGATTCATTAGGCAGCCTCTCCAGCACCGGTCATCGCGGTACCTAGCTCTTGTGGTGTAACTGTGGCTGGATCCGCATCAGCGACGAACTTGCCTCGGAGCAAAACCTTAATGCTGTCACTCAATCCGATTAATTCATCAAGATCCGCTGATACCAATAAAACTGCTAACCCGGCCTGGCGAGCATTACGAATGTGATCCCAAATTGCCGCTTGCGCGCCAACGTCAACACCGCGAGTTGGATGAGCAGCAATAAGTAACTTAGGCTCACCAGACATTTCTCGACCAACGATAAGTTTCTGTTGATTTCCTCCAGAAAGCGCACTTGCCAGTACATCAATGCTTGGTGTGCGCACGTCATACTCTTCAACAATTCGCTTAGTATCTGCCTTGGCACTTCGTGGAGTCAGCCAAATGCCATTGGCATTCGGAGATCTGGTTTGATGCCCTAGCATTCGGTTCTCCCAAAGGGGAGCTTCCAACATCAAGGCCTGGCGATGGCGGTCTTCGGGGATGAATCCAATTCCAAGTTCTCGACGATGACGAGTGGATTTGTTTGTGATGTCCTCGGTTTTGAACTGCACTCGTCCGGTTGCTGCTTCGATTCCCATCAGGGCGTCAAGAATTTCAGCCTGACCATTTCCTTCCACGCCTGCAATTCCAACAATCTCTCCAGCATGAATCTGAAATGAGATGTCATCAACAATAGCTTTGCCACCTTTTGCAAAAACAGAAAGGTTTTCAACTTTTAGCACGACTTCATCTTGAATCGTGTCACCCACAGCTTCTGGGGTTGGCAATTCATTTCCAACCATCATCTCGGCCAGATC